>DCHZ01000017.1:0-1337 GCA_002315385.1 Firmicutes bacterium UBA1739
CTCCAGAAAAACAACAGTAAAACAGCCGCCGAAGCCGCAAATCTGAATGCCATATAACAAAACGGCGTCATATATACATAAATAAATTTAGTCAGAGGATTTCCCAACCCCCAGATAAGACATTGAAGCAAAATAAACATTCTGTATTTTCCAACAGAGATTACTGAATCTATATTATTCATCTCAACCTGCCTGCAGCTTTACACCTTTCCAAAAACCCTTAAATATATTGTATTTCGTATGCTTTCATATTCACTGCCTGTCAATGCCTTCGGGAAAGACATTATTTTCAAAGGAACCGGATTTCTGTCCTCTGCCAGTGGCAGCTGCACATATTCATAAGGATTCAGATTGAATCCGTTTCTTTTATAAAAACCGATACGTCTTGATTTTACCTCATCCTCCGGCGGTTCCACTTCAAGAATAACGGGTTTTTCGGCCTCGTAAATCACCTGCTTAAGAAACTCCGCACCCACTCCAAGATTTCTTGATTTTTCCCGGATCGCGAAATGTTCAATATACAGAAATTCTTCGAAATCCCATACAGCCATAATCCCGATCAGTTCATCTTTTGAGGAAACACTCCCAAGTATCTGATATTCCGGCTCTTCAAGTATTTCCCTCTGTCCTTTTCTGTCTCTTATTTCATCTCTGTCAAAACTGTTTTCCAATAGTTCATATATTTCATCAAATTGATTTTCCCTCAGCCTTTTCAGCATAATATTTCCCCGTTTTCCGTATTATTTATTTCAAATGTCAAATCAGATTTACCGTACATTTACTCATGTATTTCCTGTTCCGGTTTCAACAGATATGTTCTTCCGTTTATACACATCTCTATTCTATCATCTGAAAATAAATATGTATATAAAAATATTTTCGACATATGTCATCTTGAGTCTTTCGGTTTTTGTGGTATAATAATTAATATAATAAATGGCTATGCCGAAAAGGAGATTTTTTATTATGAGTGAAAACTGTGAACATAACTGTTCCTCATGCGGAGAAACCTGTGAAGAACGCATGCAGGACATGAGGGCAAAATTAAATGAAATGTCCAGTGTTAAAAAGGTTATCGGAGTTGTCAGCGGAAAAGGCGGTGTCGGCAAATCAATGGTAACCTCCATGCTTTCCGTAATGATGAACAGAGAAGGCTTCAAAACCGCGGTTTTGGATGCTGACATAACGGGACCTTCTATCCCGAAAGCTTTCGGATTAAAGGATAAGGCTGAGGGTGCCGGAGAATTTATCTTCCCGGTACAGAGTAAAACCGGTATATCAGTCATGTCTCTTAACCTTCTTCTTGAAAATGATACCGATCCTGTAGTATGGAGAGG
>DCHZ01000017.1:1502-2977 GCA_002315385.1 Firmicutes bacterium UBA1739
TCACCTCAGGAATTAGTGGGAATGATTGTAGAAAAAGCTATGAATATGGCTTCGCTGATGAATGTTCCTATCCTCGGGCTGGTGGAAAATATGAGCTACTATATCTGCCCTGAATGCGGCGCTAAACACAGTATTTTCGGTGAAAGCCATATCGACAGCATTGCTGAAAAATTCACTATCAATACCGTATGCAAGCTCCCCATAGATCCTAAAATGGCGCTGGCTGCCGATAACGGAACAATAGAATTAATGGAAAACGAAGACCTGAAAGACATTATTGACGTTCTTAAAAAAATCGATAATATTTCCAGACGAATTGCCGTTACATTTGACAACGGGGAAATTTTTCAGCATTTCGGACATACTGAAAAGTTTAAGCTGTACGATGTAGAAAACGGAACAGTATCCGCAACTTATCTTGTTGACACGAACGGTTCCGGGCACGGTGCTTTAGCTTCGTTCCTGGTTCAGTATGATGTTGATACATTGATCTGCGGCGGCATAGGCGGCGGAGCACGTAATGCACTGGAATCAGTCGGAATTGAAATTTTCAGCGGAGCCTCAGGAAATGCGGACGAAGCTGTTAAAGCTCTGATTTCCGGAAATCTCGACTACGATCCGGAATATGTATGCACCCATCATGAACACCACGGTTCCAACCACAATTGCGGAAATCACGGTTGCGGCGAACATAACTGCCACAACTAATCTAACGCAAAATATAATATATACTTAAAAATGCAGGGAATCACATCAGTAATTTCCTGCATTTTTTCAGCATTACATCATTTTATCCTTTACTTTCCCGGAAACAATCACGGCAAGAGCAGCTTTAGCAACATCCGGCACAATAAACGGAACAACACAGTTTATCAAAGCCGCAGCAAAAGAGACAGGATTTCCCGAGCCCGCACTGACATATACAAACCAGACTGTGCCGAAAAGATAATAAGTAAAGCAGGAAACAGCCAGCAGTAAATATTTATGAATTCTGCCTTCCAATATCCGGAATATCACTCCGCATATTAAAAATCCGAACAAATATCCTCCGGTAGGTCCCGCAAGAACTCCGGGCCCACCTCTAAATCCCGAAAATACAGGTAAACCCACTAAACCGATTAACAGATACATTGCAATAGAAAGTGTACCGTGTTTTCCACCCAGAATAAGCAAAGCACAAAAAACAGCGAAGGTCTGCATTGTAAACGGAACGGAGGCCGGCAGGCATATCCATGAACATACGGCAATAAGGGCCGCCATTAACGATATATGAATCATATCTTTTGTTTTCAGCATATTTTCACCTTTATAGTTTTTAATAATCTCCTGCATATACCATCTATGATTCTCAGAGTATATTTCCGATAATCTAAAAAGCCACTGTTAATAGGATTAACAGTGACCTAATATTCCTGTGGTGCGCGCAAAGGGACTCGAACCCCCATGGTCTCCCGCTAGATCCTAAGTCTAGTGCG
>DCHZ01000014.1:0-260 GCA_002315385.1 Firmicutes bacterium UBA1739
AGTTTTTAGAGCAACAGTACAAAGAATACATCAAAGACACACCTATGACCAAGAAGGAACAGCAGGCACTAAGGGAATGGGTTAAAGATGGTAATAGTGTCTTCGAGAATCCAGATGGAACCTGGTACGACGGACAAGCACCTGTAGAATTTCTTACAGTATATCGGGACAATGAATATATCAGGCAACATACCAAGGAATTGGGAACTAAAGAAGCAAGAAGATTTGCAATGGCTTACTACGGATGGGACGATAAACCA
>DCHZ01000014.1:395-35747 GCA_002315385.1 Firmicutes bacterium UBA1739
AAAAACCCGGGGAACAAAATCCCCGGGATATATAAGCGGTTATGAAAGTGCTGGTTTTTGACTGCCGAAAAGTGCTGGAAATTAACTGCCGAAAATTGTATGTTTTTACTTGCTTTTTACATTCCGCTAAGTTTACCGAAACAAGCACTCCTTCTCCAAAAACCATGACTTACGATAATTCAGCAAATGAAGAGATGTTAGTAGCGGCAGAAGAAGCTTCTCAATATGTAAGGAAAGATGAATAATAAATCGATAAAATACAAAGCAGCAATTTTTGATATGGATGGAACGATACTGAACACGTTGGAGGATCTCGCGGATTCTGTTAACTACTGCTTAAACAGATTCGGTTTTCCTGCAAGGACAATAGAAGAAATAAGACGCTTTGTCGGAAACGGTATCCGCAGGACTATCGAGCAGGCGGTACCGGCGGGAACCGGAGAAGAAAGAATTGAAGAAATATTTAACGATTTTAATGAATACTATAACGGGCATTGCGCAGTAAAAACCGGACCTTACGAGGGAATAGCGGAAACTCTCAGGAAGCTTAAAGCCGCGGGAATCCTTACAGCGGTAGTCTCAAACAAAGCCGATCGGGAGGTAAAGCTTCTGTGTGATAAATTTTTCCCCGGACTTTTTGATTATGCCGTCGGCAATAAAGAAGGCTGCAGGAGAAAGCCCTATCCGGACAGCGTGTACGAAGTGTTGCGGAAATTCGGAATAAATACCGGGGAGGCGATATATATAGGTGATTCGGAGGTGGATTACAAAACCGCAGTCAACGCAGGCTTAAAAGTGATTCTGGTTTCATGGGGCTTCAGAGGAGAAGAATTTCTGAGAAGAGCCGGAGCAGATTATGTAGTTTCAGAGCCTTCCGAAATTCCGGGTATACTAATTGACTGATACCGGACAGCCATGGTATCTGCCCGGGCATTGCTTTACACAAAGACCAAAGCTTTGAAAACGGCATGATTACGGAGTATAATAGTATGATAAAACGAAAGAATCATTTATCGACGACGCGGGGTTTTGATGAATGATTCTTTTTTGCGGATTATGCTCTTTTTTTGACATTATGGTTTGTTGATAAGAAACCCGGAATGTGATATCATTAATCAATCTATATTTTAACAGATGCGGAGAAAATAAAAATCTGCTGAGAATAATGAGGAAACAGATTATGCTTAAACTTAATCATACAGAACAACTGAATCCGGAATCAATAGATATAATTTCGGAACAGGTCTGCTCGGTGGGAAAATCAATAAATATGAGCAGCCGGGATATTACGGCGCTTCGACTTACTGTTGAGGAGGCACTTATTAAATGGAATAAGCATCTGGATGAAAATGCCGAAATAGAGATAATCTCGGGGAATAAAATGTTCAGACCGTATATTCTGCTGCGTTGTCGGGATACGAAAAGCTTTAATCCGTTCGTCGGCAATACTGCAGATGAACTTACAGATTCCATATTGAAAATAATCAGCTGTACGCCGGATTTTTATTACAGCAGAGGCTGCAACTGTATCAGCATCAGACTGCAAAAACCGGGAATGAACCCTTTCCTGAGGTTCGTGCTTATTATACTTTTCGGATTGCTTATCGGCATATCGGGAAAGCTCCTGCTGTCGGCATCAGTAATATCTTCATTAAATGCAGAAATAATTGAACCCTTTTACAGCAAATTTCTGGACATGATCAGATGTGTGGCGGGACCTTTAATCTTTTTTTCTGTCGCCTGGGGCATATATGGTGTAGGTGATGTGACAACTCTTACCAGATTCGGAAGCAGAATGATGCTGAGGTACTTGAGAAATGTATTTATCTGTTCGGCGATAACAGTCTGTGCATTTCCGCTGTTCAATCTGACATTTTCGGACACATCTTTTGACAGAAGCATTTTTTCTCAGATAATAAAGCTGCTGCTTGATATAATTCCGGCTTCAATAGTCGAGCCCTTTGCCGACGGCAATACCCTTCAGATTATTTTCCTGTCCATATTTGTGGGAATCGCTCTTGTGTATTTGGGAAAACGGTCTTCTTCCGTGGCAAAGGCTGTGGGAGAAACCAGCTATATTGTCAACTTTATTATGGAATTAATAAATAAACTGGTTCCCGCATTTATCGTGCTGGTAATTGTCAAAATAATATGGTCATCAGGTTATTCTCAAATCGGGCATATCTGGAAATTATTCCTGTGTGTAGTAGCTGCGGAGCTGTTATGCTGTCTTGTACTTACATTGATATGCTCAATCAGATACAGAGTTCGGCCTGTGATGATTTTCGGAAAACTGTATGATGTTTTCTTCGTGGCACTGTCAACGGCATCATCGGCAGCCTCCTTTTCGTATCTGGTGAAAAGCTGTACCGATGAGTTCGGAATAGATGAATCGATTGTAAGATTCGGCGTTCCCCTCGGTATTGTAATGAATAAGCTTGCAAGTGCGATAAACGGAGTGCTGGTGGTTCTGTATTTTGCCGGCACAAATAATATAGACTGTTCGATAAGCTGGATAATAATGACTGTAATTCTTTGCAGTATTGTTGCAGTCGCAATCCCTCCTGTTCCCGGAGGAGGAGTAATCGGTTACAGTATTCTGTTTTCACAAATGGGACTTCCGGAATCATGCCTCGGCATAGCTTTGACTCTGGAAATGTTCACGGAATTTGTAATAACAGCTGCGAACGTGTATTCAATTCCGTTTGCATTACACGGAGTAGCATCGCGGTTTTCGATGGTCGATTCCGAAAAACTGGCTTCGGATAATAAAAAGAATAAATCAGAAAATGTATAATTGAGGGATTAAATGAAGTACAAATCATTAACCCGGGACGAGGTAATAATGAGCAGAGAAAAAGACGGAAACAATGCTCTTACTCAGATTCCCGGAGAATCATTATTGAGAAAATTCATTAACGGATTTAAAGATCCGATGATACTGATATTACTTGCAGCGCTTGTGATACAGGCAGTTCTTTTTGCTTTAGGGCAGGCGGAATGGTTCGAACCCTTTGGGATTTTTGTGGCCATAATTATCGCCAACGGAGTTTCGGCTGTCAGCGAAAAAAAGCAGGAGGGGAAGGCCTCTGCACTTAAGGCGGAATCCGAATCCGGTGAGATGTCAAATGTAATCAGAGATGATGAACTTGCGAGAATCCATGTTACCGAAATTGTCAAAGGCGATATTGTGGTTCTTCAGGCAGGAGACAAAATTCCGGCGGACGGATTTCTTGTAGAAGGAAGCATTGCTGTGGATCAGGCCGCACTGAACGGAGAAACCGAGGAAGCAAAAAAAATATCCGTGACGGATGAAATGTGGGAATCGCCTGACGGACTGAAAACAGATGAAAAAGACCTGCTGAATCCATACTACATTTATCGGGGAACCGTTGTGTGCGGCGGAGAATGTAAAATGCTGGTTTCAAAGGTGGGAGATAAGACTTTGTTCGGGCAGCTGGCACTTGAAGTTCAGGAAGAAACCCGAAAAACACCGCTGCAGCTTAAGCTCGCAAAACTGGCAAAACAGATTTCGGTATTCGGCTATGTGGGAGCGATATGTATTGTTGCCGGAATTCTGGGGCAGACTCTGGTAAGCGGAAACACTCCGGAAGGATTATATGAGTGGATAAGGCTCATTATTGATGCGGTAACTGTGTCAGTAACGATAATAGTATGTGCGGTTCCGGAAGGACTGCCGTTGCTTACTTCTATTCTTATGTCTTTCCAAAGCCTTAAAATGGCTAAGGATAATGTGCTTGTCAGAAAACTGAACGGACCGGAAACATCCGGAAGCCTGAATATTCTTTTTACCGATAAAACCGGAACTATTACCGAGGGAAGACTGACGGTAGTTGAGATTGCAACGGGAAATGTGGTAAGGTTTCACAGAATGAGTGATTTAAGTCCCGAGCTGGCAAAAGAGACGGCAGTCGGAATCGGTATCAATAACAGTGCGGCAGTGGCCGGAGATGAAATTGTAGGCGGAAACAGTACCGACAGAGCGCTCATGTCATTTCTTATGGATTTCCGGGCAGAAAACAAAATGAACAAGGATGAGGTCAGAGATTTCAATGCTTTTGATTCAAATAAAAAGAGCTCCAGCGTTACAATAGATGAAAACGGAAAATCCGTAACATATATAAAAGGTGCACCGGAAATAATTCTTGAAAAAACAGAATACTATCTGAATGAAAAGGGTGAACGTAAAAACCTTAATGAAATCAATTATCTTACATCCTATCTTGATTCACAGGCCGGCAGGTCTATGAGACTTCTGGCAGTAGCAAAATATGAGGAAGCCTTAAAAGAGGAAGGGTATACGTTGATTTGTGTAATAAGCATAAGAGACAGTGTAAGGGCCGAGGTTGTTGATGCGGTGGAAGAAGTGAAATCCGCCGGTATCAGCGTGGTAATGGTAACCGGAGACAGAAAGGAAACCGCAGCGGCCATTGCATATGAGGCCGGACTTATTTCTTCGGAGAAAGATATAATACTCACATCATCGGAACTGGGAGAAAAAAGTGATGAGGAGCTGAAGGCTATCCTGCCCCGGCTGAAGGTAGTGGCAAGAGCGTTACCTTCGGATAAAAGCCGGCTGGTGCGAATAGCTCAGGAGATGGACCTGGTTGTCGGAATGACCGGGGACGGAGTCAATGATTCTCCCGCCCTTAAAAAAGCAGATGTCGGATTTGCGATGGGCAGCGGTACGGAGGTGGCGAAGGAAGCCGGCGACATCACCATTCTGGATGATAATTTCTCATCAATTGAAAAAGCGATACTGTACGGTCGTACCATGTTTAAAAGCATAAGAAAATTCCTCGTGTTCCAGCTGACGGTCAATATTTCCGCGGTTCTGATATGTTTCATCGGACCGTTGCTGGGAGTAAAAGTAGTATTTACAGTGGTGCAGCTTCTTATGGTGAATCTTGTAATGGATACTCTTGCGGCGATTGCTTTCGGCAGTGAACCTGCCATAAATGAGTATATGAGGGAAAAGCCTGTACCCAGAAATGCAGGCATAATTAATAAGCAGATGTTCGGGCAGATAATCGTTTCGGCATTATACATTACGTTAATATGTCTGGGGATTCTCTTTATTCCTCCTGTTTCGGCATTATTCGGACAGGCTGATATCGTCTATCTGAGGACTGCCGCCTTTGCGGTATTTATGATGGCGGTGGCTTTTAACGGTTTTAATGCCAGAACCGGAAGTATTAATCTGCTGAAAAATATAGGGAAAAACAAGAGCTTTATCTGCGTAATGCTTCTCGTGTTTGTGCTTCAGTTTGTGTTTATTACCTTTGGCGGTAAAGTGCTCAGTGTTTCAGGTCTTTCCGCCGGTTCATGGCTGATCTGTCTCGGACTTGCATTTCTGATAATTCCAATTGACCTGATCAGAAAGCTTATTGTCCGCAGTAATGTATGATGTGATTAAATGGATTGCATCGGGTAACGACTAATCTCAACAGAATTATTCAGGGAAGTGACAATATGATAAAAAAGAGAGTGTTGTTTTATGGAGATTCCAACACATACGGCTTTGATCCCGGAGATCCATGGGGAGCCCGCTATGAGACAGAAGACATCTGGACCGGTATTCTGGAAAAAAATTTAAGTATTGAGGCGCTGAATTACGGTGAAAACGGCAGGGAGATTCCGCATAATAAATATCATTTTGCGGAGCTTGACAGAATAATAAAGAAGGAGGCTCCTTTCGACTGTTTTGCGGTAATGCTTGGAACAAATGATTTGTTTTCAATTTATGATGTGGATGCTGTCAGAATAACTGGGAGAATGAAAAAACTGCTGGGTTTTGTAAAAAATCATCAGTCCGTGAATGAGAATACAAAAATTCTTCTGATTTCACCGGCGAAGGTGATTCTCAGAAGCAGCATATACGAGGAAAGCTTCACCCTGATTTCCGAAGAACTGGGTGAATACTACAGGGCTCTGTCTGAGGAGGAGAAGGTGTTTTTTGCCGATGCCGGAAAGTGGAATATAGATCTGGCATTCGACGGTGTTCATTTTTCTGAGGAGGGACATCGGGTTTTTGCCGGGCATATGTGTACGGTGCTGAAAGAATGCGGAATAGTATGATGGAAATAAAGAACACGGAGCTTCTCTTTCGGGATTCTCCGTGTTTTCATGTGTAAAAATATAACAGCTGCCATCGGGCTTTCATTTGCCGGTTTATTCTTCAACGACTTCGAGTTTAAAGGTTACCGGTCTGAGACCGTCATTACAGGTGTTGAAGCATACCTTGTCTTTACCCAGCCAGCCCGGGAACTGAAAACAGTCGAGTCCGTGAGCCATGGCAAAAACATATTTTTCAAATGAACCCCAGGCTCCTCCGCAGAGTTCATCCGGTTTTTTGCCGTCAATTACGTACATTTCCTGTCCCACCTGATGAACAGGGCAGGGCACAATGCCGGGAGCACCGTATTCCTTACATAATTCTTCATTAAAATCGACTTTTACGACAGTAATCCTAATCTTTCTCATTTCCTCACCTCCGAAAATACTGGTATCAGTGATTAGCAACTTTATTATAACATAAATTAACTGAAATAAGGCAAAATATCAGGCAGAAAAATGCAGTATTGTCTGACAGTAACATTATAATAACTATTTTTTCAAAAAAATTCTAAAACTGCTTTTATTTTATCAAAAAAGGGTTTATAATAGCTGAGGTATTTAGTTTAAAAGGTCGGCAAGGCCTTAATAATATTTTGAATGGAGAAACAGATGTTTAAAAGTGTTAAAGAAGTACAGAAATACTGTGCAGACAATGATGTAAAAATGATTGATTTCAAAATGGTTGATATTAACGGCAGATGGCGTCATATCACCATTCCGGCAGTACGTTTTAATGAAAGCACATTAACAGCAGGTATCGGTTTTGACGGTTCCAATTATGGATATGCACCTGTTGAAAAGAGTGATATGGTATTCATTCCGGATATTTCAACAGCAAGAATCGACCCGTTTGTAGACGAGCTTACTCTTACAATGACAGGCGACGTTTGTATTATCGATCCTAAAGAAAACAGACCTTTCGACCAGTATCCGAGAAATGTTGCCATCCGTGCCAACGAATATATGAAAGAACTCGGAATTGCCGATAAGATGATAATCGGACCTGAATTTGAGTTCCATCTTATAGACCATATCAGCTATCAGACAGACAGAAACCGTGTTGCCTATGAGCTTGATGCTGCTCAGGCAGACTGGAATACTTCGGTAAACGATGTTCAGAATTTCGGATATCAGGTTCCTCATAAAGACGGTTATCATTGCTCGGCACCTCAGGACATTACATACAGCCTCAGAAGCAAAATGTGCATTATGATGGAAGAATGGGGCGTTGATGTTAAATATCATCACCACGAAGTCGGCGGTTCGGGTCAGGTTGAAGTTGAAGTAGAGCTCGGCGAAATGACAGATATGGCTGATAAGACAATGATTATTAAATATATCGTTAAAAACGCTGCGGTTAAGGCAGGCAAGACAGCTACATTTATGCCAAAGCCGATTTACGGAGAAGCGGGAAACGGTATGCACGTACATATGCTTCTTTTCAAAAATGGAAAGCCTGTTTTCTACGATGAAAAAGGATATTCCGGACTCAGCAAGGAAGCTCACTGGTTCATGGGCGGTCTTCTGAAGCATGCGAAATCCCTCTGTGCTATTACAAATCCTTCAACAAACTCTTTCAAGAGACTTGTTCCGGGTTTTGAAGCGCCGGTTACTATCGGATATGCAACATCAAACAGAAGTGCCGTTATCAGAATCCCCGCTTATGCAAAAACACCTGATACAAAAAGATTCGAACTCAGAAATCCGGATGCTACATGTAATCCGTATTATGCTTATTCCGCTATCCTTATGGCAGGTCTTGACGGAATTAAGAATCAGATTGACCCTGAAGCTAACGGCTGGGGACCGTATGACTTCAATCTTTACAATCTTACAGATGAAGAAAAGGCAAAATTAGATGCACTTCCGACAACTCTTGATGAAGCTCTGGATGCTCTTGAAGCAGATCATGATTATCTTACAGCCGGCGGAGTATTCCCCGAACCTCTGCTTAAAGTATGGATTAAGAACAAGAGAGCAGAAGCTAAAAGCGTTAACTACATTCCGCATCCTGCAGAATTCGGTCTTTATTACGATCTGTAGAATCGGATTCGGGAATTCAATCCGGCTGATATTCAGCCGGGATTATTCCGGCTTGCAGTATTGCCCGGCGGAACGAAGAACACAGGTCTTCGTCTGGCGGGCTTTCTTTTTTGATGTATAATAGTGGTGAGAAATGAACAATATGACAACAGGATCGCCGATGAAGGTGATAATACGGTTTATGATTCCTGTGCTGGCCGGTAATCTGCTGCAGCTTACATATATGATTGCCGATATTCGAATAGTCGGCGGTTTCATAGGTGACGAAGCGCTGGCAGCCGTAGGTGCGACTACTGTAATTTTTTCTCTGTATATGGGATTTTTTATGGGCACAGCAAACGGATTTGCAATTCTGACATCTCAGAAATTCGGTGCCGGAAAGCCGGAAGAAGTAAGAGTAACATTTGCGGCGGCGCTGATGCTGGGGGTGTGCATTTCCTTAATTCTTATCGGAGTAACTGTTGCGGCACTGGATCCGATACTTGTTTTCCTGAAAGTTCCCGAAGAACTCATGGAAGACGCTGGCATGTACATAGAAATCGTGCTGCTGGGACTCATTATTACAATGATTTATGATGTTCTGCTGGCTTCGGCACGGGCCGTGGGAGACAGCAGAACACCACTGCTTATTCTGATACTGTCAGTTGTATTGAACATTGCCGGAGATTTATTCTTTCTGGGTGTTCTTCATACCGGGGTATGGGGTGCGGCGGCGGCAACGGCAGTTTCTCAGGTAATTGCGGCAGCGGTATGCTGGGTTTTTCTTTATAAAAAGTATGAGTTTTTCAGAATAAAGATAAAAGATTTCAGAGCAATTAATTGTTCTATGGTAAAAAACATGCTGGCCGGCGGAATTTCGATGGGACTGATGAGTTCGCTTATCAGCATAGGCTCACTTATTCTGCAAACTGCCATAAACGGACTGGGGGACTCGTATATTGTTGCTCAGACTGCCGCAAGAAGACTAACCGAGGCAATGATGTCTGTGCTGATTGCAGTGGGACAGACTATGGCCACATATTGCGGTCAGAATTTCGGCGCGGGAAGAAAAGACAGAATAAAGGAAGGTCTCAAAGCGG
This sequence comes from Firmicutes bacterium UBA1739, assembly GCA_002315385.1. Taxonomy (GTDB): domain Bacteria; phylum Bacillota; class Clostridia; order Peptostreptococcales; family Anaerovoracaceae; genus UBA1739. The sequence goes on from DCHZ01000014.1 coordinate 9,656, forward strand.
GATATATTATTACGGGAATATGGTGTGTTGCGGTAATAGCAGCAGTTTATTTATTATCCGAAAACCTTGTTATACTCATTACAGGAAGCAGTGATCTTCTGATGATACACGAGGCGGCACGATATCTGAAAATCGATTGTCTTCTGTATATTCTTGTCGCAGTAATCATGATTCAGAGAAATTCGCTTCAGGGAATGGGAGACCGTATTACACCGCTGGTTTCCAGCGGTATAGAAATGACGGGAAAGATTATTCTGACGTATACAATAGTTCCCGTTCTGGAATATACGGGGGTAATACTGGTAGAGCCGATAGTGTGGATAGTTATGATAATTCCGCTTATTATTCAGACGAGAAAGGTGGTTTAATGAATGAGCAGAGTGTTATTTTTCGATATAGACGGTACTTTGTACAGAAATGACTGCCTTGTTCCGGAAAGTACCTTAAAAGCAATTGATAAATGCAGAAATAACGGGGATTATGTAATAATATGTACGGGGAGAAACAACAGCATGATCCCGGAATCGGTGAGAAGGATTCCGTATGACGGCATGATCGGCGGAAGCGGTGTGTATGTTGCCGTGAAAGGAAAGGTTCTGACAGATGCCGCTCTTACGGGAAAGGACTGCGGTAAAGTGCTGGAAATCCTCAGAAAATACAGAAGTCCCGCATTTTTCGAAAATTCAGATTATTTTTATTATGATGAGACCTGGGTCCCGGACGTATTTAAGGATGCGGTTAAGAAAATGCAGAAGGATTATTCGGATTATTATGTTCCTCTCAACAGAATGCCGGAAAGAATATCAAAAATTACCGCTTATCCTGAGGACAGAAGTGTGATTCCGAAGCTTACTGCCGGACTTGCTCCCTGGTTCGACGTACTGGTGCATGAGGAGTATCTGTATATTGAAATCACCATGAAAAACTATTCGAAAGGAACCGGCGTGGAGGAAATTGTAAGGTATCTTGGAGTCGATTATAATGATACCTATGCTTTCGGGGACAGTATGAATGATCTGGCGATGCTGGAACGTGCGGCACATGCTGTGGTGATGGGAAACGCTCCGGAAGAACTGAAGAAAAAATTTGATGTAACTGATGATATTTATAACGACGGTCTTGTCAAAGCGATGAAAAAGCTTAAACTGATCTAGCCGGGCTATTGCGTTGCCGGGAAGGAAGAAATAATCCGAATAAAACGTAACAAAAATAATCAGACCTCATACAATAAACGGTATGGGGTTTGTTTTTGTTTAATTATAATTCGTAAAGATGAATTTAAAGCTGATTATTCTTCGGATGATATGGTCATCGTTTATACGAAATATGATGGGGTAAGATGGTTACCATAAAATTATTATGAAAATATGAAACAGCATACCATGATAACTATTTTGATACGGGATGAACCGAAATTCTGTCAGAAGTTATTTTTGATTCTGGGGGAAGAAACAGCAGTAATAATGAATTTATATCTTAAATTAAAAAAAGCCTGTCATAGACAAAATCAGGGGCTTTCATAATTACGCAGATGCGGGAATAAGACCGGAAACCGGGCTTATGAGTTCGGAAACCGTAGAATTACGGCCCGTGATTCAATTTTGATGCAACTATTCCCAAAATAGACATTTAAGGAATAGTTATGTTTATGTCAGATTGCGTTCTGTGGATAACTTTGTGGGAATTTTCTGTGGATAAGTTTGTGAATAAAATGCCGAAGCCACTCCCCTTTTGTATCGGAATCTGTGATATATTAAAACGATGTGATTCTGGGAGCGAAAAAAAATTAATAAAAAAATACAGGCCTTCGGACCTGTATAATTTTTACTATATGAATTTAAAAATATTAAGATTAATCTTTATATGAATGATTTTCTTCATTTGTGTTTGTCTTTGAACTGCTTTTTTTGTATTCATCGGCTTTGGAATCCAGCCAGCTTTGAAGTATAATTGTAGCTGCCATTTTGTCGACAACAAGTTTTCTGTCTTTTCTGCGAACAGATGCATCTATGAGAACATCCTCGGCCATTACTGTTGTAAAGCGTTCGTCGAAGAAATCAAATTTAACTTTGAAACCCCAGCTTCTGGTTTTGTTTTCGAGTTTTGTTCTGAAGTCTCTGACTTTTTGTGTCTGTATTGTATCGTTCCCCGACAGATTAAGAGGAAGGCCTATTACGATTACTCCAACATCATATTCCCGGATTATTTCCATTATCTCGTTTGTGTCGACCCGTATGCTTACACAATTTATGGTCTTCAGACCCTGTGCCGTAATAAAAAGCGGGTCGCTGAGAGCAACACCTATTCTGGCATCTCCCACGTCCAGTGCCATTGCTCTCATTACAGATACCTCTTTTCGTCATTGATAATCAGAGCCATGAATACCAGGGGTTCGTCTCCTGCGTTTGCAATGCCATGCCCTTCTCCGCTTCCTGTGAAAGTTGTATCACCTGCCTGTACTGCTATTTCATTGTGATTTGTATCTGTGAAAGTTCCTTTACCGGAGATGAAAAAGTAGGTTTCGGATTCGTTAAAGTGTTCGTGGAATCCCAATGAACTTCCCGCAGGCATAGTTACCCGTGCATATATTCTGCACATTCCGTTGAGCTGTTCTTTATTTAAAAGATGTTCGATAATCATTTTACCGGAACCGCCGCAGGCATTTTCCCTTATTTCAATTTCTTTTTCCATGTTATCCTCCTGTTTTGCAGCAGCAAAAAATATGAGCGGAAATACTCCGCTCACGTGAACGTGTTTATTTGACTTCAAGATAGCTTCTGAGAAGCTCTTCAACCAGGTCATCCCTGTCAAGATGCTTAATCAAAGAGCGTGCATTATTATGACTGGTAATATAAGAAGGATCTCCTGACAGTAAATACCCTGAAAGTTGTGCTATCGGATCATAACCTTTTTCTTCAAGAGCCGCATAAATTCTTTTCACAATATCTTTTGTGATTTCAGCTTCCATATTTTCCGAGTTAAAAAGAATCGTATTTCTGTTCATTGCTCAGTTCCTCCTTCTGTTTCAATTAACCACCATTTTAAGTGCTTAATTCCATATTGTCAACAAATACAAAAAATTTTTACGATATTGTAAAAAAAGTGTTATAATATTTAAACAATAATTTTGATAAATATTTCAAAATAACTGAAAAAAGACGAAACAGGAGAAGAATTATGAGCAGCAGACCGTTAGAGGGACTGGTTGTACTTGATTTTACAAAAGTGTATTCCGGTCCGTACTGTACCTTGTTATTAGCTGATCTGGGAGCAGAGGTTATTAAAATCGAAAGGAAAAACACCGGTGATGACAGCCGTTCTTTCCGTCCTAAGCCCAATACAGTTGAGGGCAGCGGGTATTTCATGTATATGAACAGAAACAAAAAAAGTATAGAACTGGATCTCAAAGACCCGGAAGCAAAAAAAATAATCTATCGTTTATGTAAAAAGGCGGATATTGTTGTTGAAAACAATGCACCGGGGGTTACCGAAAAGCTCGGAATCAGCTATGAAGATTTGAAACAGCATAATCCTAGGATTATTTATGGTTCAATTACCGGTTTTGGTCAGAACGGTCCGTATAAAAACAAGCCCGCATATGACATTATTGCTCAGGCAATGGGCGGATATATGGCCGTTACGGGACCCAAAAACGGAATGCCTATGAAACTTGGTACTTCTATGGGAGATTCTATAGCCGGAGTACATATGGCTTTTGCGATTATGTCCGCAATTTATCACAGAGACAGAACCGGAGAAGGTCAGTTTATTGACATTGCCATGATGGATTCATGCTTTGCCACCCTGGAAAACCATGTGGTTATTCAGACAATAGGCGGAGTGACTCCGCAGCGAAACGGAAACTCAAATCAGAACGCTTCCCCTTTTAATACTTTCAGATCAAAGGACGGATATGTCTGTATAGCCGTTGCCAACGATGCACTTTTTGAAAGGTTCTGTAATGCAATTGATAACCCGGGACTGATAAACGATGAAAGGTTTATTAATAATCAGAACCGTAAGGATAACGAAGATTTGCTGACGCCTATAGTTGAGGAATGGACTTCGCAGAAAACTACAGAGGAAATCTGCGAGATTTTTGATAAAGCAAAGGTTCCTGTCGGACCAATACTCGGAATAGACGAGCTTGTGGAAGATCCTCATATCCTTGCAAGAGAAATGATAATAGAACAGGATCATCCTTACGGCGGAAAAATCAAAATGCCCGGTTGTCCTATTAAGTTTTCCGAAACAAAAATTGACAGATTCGATCCTTCATCCCGTCTCGGTGCGGATACCGAATACATATTAAAATCATACGGAGATTACGAAGATAATGAAATCGCCGAGCTTTATGATAACGGGACTATTATTAAGAGATAGTACACCATGCTTCTGTCATCGATAAATACATGACTTTATTTATTCCTCGCAGCTCAGACATCCGGAGGTCGGATAAAACGCCGACCGACGTAGATGTCTAATGACCTGCGGGGATTTTATCTGCCGCCTGATGAAAAGTACTCTTCAAGAGTTATTCCTTCCGACATTATTTTTTTGCAATTTTTTTGCCGACGTATCTGAAATGCCAGGGTTCATAGTGATATCCCGTAATATCTTCGGATTCTTAATGTAACCAAGAGCTTCGGTCGTAAAATCCATGGCAAGTCCCAGCTGATGTTCGCTTTGCCCGGGTGCAGATAATCTCCTTTTTTGTCTGTTCTGACAGAAATCTCCAAATTTCCTGATTGTACTGCAGGTTCTTCCGCAGCAGTATTGATGTTGTTTTCGCTTTCACCGGACACCGTGGAACACCCTGAAACCATCAGTATTATTATCATCAGCAGTGCGGTAAATACAGTAAATCTGATTCCCGCTTTATTATGATCTGAGTCTCTGATAAGAATTCTTTTGTTGTATCCCATTAATATACCCCCTGATTTCTTTTACAAATATCGACGGCGAGCTGTTTCCCCAGTAAGCCTGCCGTGTGTTGAGTATTTCAATCTCTCTTTCGGCACGGGTAAGTGCCACATAAAAAAGTCTTACTTCCTCCTCATAATCCATTGATTTTGTAGTATTATCGCTTTCAAAAAAACCGCAGTTCGGAAAAATTCTGTCAATTGAGTCAATAATATATACTTTCTCAAATTCCAGTCCCTTAGATGCATGGCAGGTCAGCAGAGAAACAGCGGGAGTTGAATTATCTGCAGTTCTTCCTTCGCTAAAAACACGGTTAAGATTCTCTGTTTTAATAATAAAATCGGTAATACTGAGTTTTTCGGCCAGGCATGTAAGAATATTGAGTTTGTTGAGCATGCCCTGTCTGCCGTATCCGTCAATGAAAAAAGCCGAAAGAATTTTCGAATAATTCAGTTCTTTTACCAGATATCGTATGGCTGACGCGGCATTCATGTTATTCATTTCGTAAAGTCTGCGGCTTTCCCCTATCATTCTTTTAATATAACCGGGCAAATCCCCGTAATCCTCCATTCCGGAAGATACTTTTAAAATTTTTAATATGTTTTTTGTAATAACAGAAGAGAATAATTCATTTTTTCCGGCTCTGATACTGAAGTTAATATTTTTCTGAATAAGAGAATCCGCAATGGAAATAAGAGAATCGTTGTTACGGCTGATAACTGCGGCGGTGGAATAGTATATGCAATCGGAAGAAATATAATCATTTCTTTCCGCGGCATCTGTAAAGGTTACTGTCTCCACCCTGCCGGGTCTGTTCTGAACTCCGGTGAGTTTTTTAAAATACCGGTTGCGGTTCTGGGAAATAAAGCTTTCGGCAACCTGAAGAATCAAATCATCACTTCTGTAATTAGTCTGAAGTTTTATTATGTTTTCTTCGCCCCATTTTTTACTGAATTCAAAAAAAGCATTAGGATAGGCTCCGCGGAATCCGTAGATGCATTGATCCTCATCCCCTACCATAAAAAGATTGTTGTGCTTTGATGTAAGAGTTTCAATAATCCTGTTCTGGATAAGTGAGTTGTCCTGAGCCTCATCAACATTATAATATATGTACTTATTTTGAAAATAAGCTAAAATATCCGGATTGTTTCGGAGTATTGACAGTGAGAATGCGAGGATATCGTCAAAATCCATTAAATTATTCTCTTTTTTATATTCTGTGTATTTGTCGAAAATTTCGGCGAAATCTATTCCCCTGATACTGATGTCTGCAATTTCGTCTTTTGACAGCATTCCGTTTGCTGCTTTTGATATATGATTTACAGTTTCCGTAACACTTCTGTCCGAAAACCTGCCTTCATTGTTTTCTTTTATCAGCATGGAAATGACGGAATGTGTATTCTCCATTATTCTGCCCTGCTTAAGACCACGTATCCTGTGATAATGACGGACAATTTTCAGAGCGGCACTGTGAACAGTGCTGAATTCGGGAGCCGCGTCGGGTGTAAGCTCTTCGAAAACCTCTGTATATTTTGCCCGCATTGTTTTAGCTGCGTCCACACTGAAAGTCACTGTCAGTATACTGTCGGGAGAAATGCCGTTGACAGCTATCATATGAGCGATTCTTGAGATGATTACTGTGGTCTTTCCGCTGCCGGGAACAGAGATCATCAGTGTCGGTCCGTCGGTCCGCTCTATAGCTCTTCGCTGTTCCGGATTAAAACGGATTCCTTTATTAATACAGTATTGTTCAAAGTCCATATTCTATACCTGAAATGATTGTGATTACGAAAACTAACCTGTTTTGATTATTTTAACACATCGGGCCGAAAGAACAAGTGTTCTTTCGGCCCGATGCAATTTTTGCCGTATTTCGTTCATTTCCGGTTTCGGAATGAATGTTTATGTATTATGGCAGCTTCGGATTCGGATCTGTATTTGTATGAATGATGAATATCTGTTTCCGGGCTGAGTTCATGCCGTTGATTATTTATAAGACTCTGAATAAATCTTAATAATATCCTCTTTTGAAAGCGCTGCTCTGTCAGCTTTCAGCATGCTGAAACCTGTTGCCATGGCATTTTCGGCCAGCTCGTCAAAATCAGATTCCTTAATTCCGAAATCCGACATTTTGAGATCGGAAACCCCACAGTCATCGATAAGCTTTTTCAGTGCACTGACAAAATCCATAGGATCTGATGCATTTTCATTACCGAGAGCCTTTGCCATAGCAATGTAGCGCTCAGGTACTGCAGGTGCAAAATGACTGTGATAAGCAACGGATATCATAATAAGGCCTGCTCCGTGAATCAGCTCGGGATGAAAAGCACTCAGAGAATGCTCCATCGCATGCTCTGAAGTGGTAGATGAAATAGCTTCTACCATACCGGACAATGTACTTGCCATAGCCACTGCCGCTCTGGCATCTTCATTTCCGCCGTTTTTTACAGCCTCCGGAAGATTGCTGCCGATAAGCTCAATAGCTTTAAGTGCATATAAATCGGTAACGGGATTGGCTGTTTTTGCAATATAGCCTTCGATTGAATGGAACATTGCGTCAAAACCCTGGTAAGCAGTATATTTTGGAGGTACGGACATCATTAAGTCCGGATCAACTATTGAAAGTGCCGGGAAAAACTTATCGCCGCCCCATCCGATTTTCTGATTAAGTGTTTCATTGGTAATTACAAACCACTGGTCTGCCTCGGTTCCCGTACCGGCTGTTGTGGGGATAGCCACAACAGGAATAGCCTTATTTTTTGATTTGGAAACACCGGTAAAGAAATCCCAGCATTTTCCTTCGTTAGATGCAACCATGGACATTGCTTTTGCGGAGTCTATGCTGGAGCCGCCGCCGATGCCGATGATGAAATCGCAGCCTGTGTTTTTGATAATTTCCGCACCTTCGTCCACATTCACGTTTGTTGGGTTCGGCTGAACTTTACTGTACACTTCATAACCGATTTCGCGTGCATCAAGATGTGCCTTGATTCTGTCAATATATCCAAGTCTGGTTGTTGATGTACCGCCGGTTACAATCAATGCCTTTTTTCCGGGAAGCTTAAGCTTCGCCAGTTTATCAAGGCTTCCCTTTCCGAATACAATTTTTGTAGGTACATTATAATTAAATTTTAAACTCATTTTTCCTCCTGATAAATTCCGATTATTTCTTTTATTACTTTATCCTGATTTCAGTTTATTAATCTGTACTTTATCTATAGTCTTGCAACTCCCGAGCTTACTGCCGCTTCATATACTGCTTTTGATACGGCATCACCCACTCTTTCGTCAAAAGCGGGAACTATAATATAATCTTCATTCAGCTCATCGTCACTGATAAGACCGGCAATGGCATATGCCGCAGCCAGTTTCATTTCAGTATTTATATCACTCGCTCTGGCATCCAGGGCACCTCTGAAGATTCCGGGAAATGCAAGTACGTTGTTTATCTGATTCGGATAATCGGATCTTCCTGTTCCGACGATTCTTGCACCGGAAGCCTTTGCTTCGGCAGGATCGATTTCCGGATCCGGATTAGCCATGGCAAAAACTATCGGGTCACTGTTCATTGATTTTATCATCTCTCCGGTAACGAGTCCCTTTGCGGAAACTCCAATAAAAACATCTGCGCCTTTTAATGCGTCCGCAAGGCTTCCCTGAATACGGTCACTGTTTGTATATGAAGCGATTTCGTTATGAAGCCAGTTGTCATAGTGAGTGTCGGCACACAGAATGCCCTTTCTGTTGCAGGCAAGGATGTTTTTCACACCGAAGCCTATCAGCATTTTAATGATTGCCGAGCCCGCAGCACCTGCTCCCGAAAGAACAACCTTGATTTCATCAATTTTCTTACCTGTCAATTTCAATGCGTTAATGAGTCCCGAAACAACTACTACCGCTGTTCCGTGCTGGTCATCATGAAAAACGGGAATATCAAGTTCTTCTTTTAAACGGTTTTCTATCAGCACGCATCTCGGTGCGGAAATATCTTCAAGATTTATTCCTCCAAAGGTGGGAGCCATCAGCTTTACCGCAGATACTATTTCGTCAACATTTTTGGAATCGAGGCAGATGGGAAATGCATCCACGCCGCCAAATTCTTTAAAAAGGACAGCCTTTCCTTCCATCACAGGCAGAGCCGCATGAGGACCTATATCACCGAGGCCCAGAACCGCTGTCCCGTCGGTCACTATGGCAACCATATTGTGTTTTGCGGTGTATTTGTATACATCACCGGTGTTTTTATGAATATACTTACACGGTTCGGCAACCCCGGGAGTATATGCAACAGATAAATCATATTTGCTGTTTACAGGTACTCTGCTTGTAACTTCTATTTTACCCTTCCATTCTTCGTGAAGCTTCAAAGCTTCCTGCTGTAAATCCATCGGTATGTTCTCCTTCCTGTATTTGCATTTTATCGGTATTAATTATCTGACAGTATCATGTAATTATTATCTGTACTAAATCAACATTGTATTATCTGATTTTAGTGCAGAAGCTAATCATACATTTGCAAGATAAATATTAAATATCATTCCGAAAACCGGTATAGTGAACAGAGAAAACATGGTGGTTAAAAATATTCCCTCTGCCGCCAGAATTTTATTGCTGTCGTATCGTGTTGCCAGAACGGCGATATAAGCAGCCGCAGGCATGGACATGGCAAAGCATACCACGCAGAATACCAGCGGATCTATGTGAAGAACCTTAGGAACCCACATTAATCCAAAGAACAGTCCGGCAGGAACAACAGCAAGACGGATTATAGTTATAATTAACAGTCTGTAGTTTCTGACAATTTTAGATACCTTACTCTGACAGAGCTGTACACCTACAAGAAGCATAGCCAGAGGTGCGGTCATATTCCCCAGAAGCTCGCAGGTATCGGCAATAAGAGGCGGGAATTTGATTCCGGTAAAGAATATTATCAATCCTATTATGCACGATACAAGAGGAATCGAAAAAATCTTTTTAATTGTATCCTTCAGAGTACCCGTGGTTTCCTGATCGTATATGAGCAGCAGAGCTCCGGCGGAGAAAATCACAATGTTAAAAATCATATTGGCGATTATTTCCAGAAACAGGCCTTCGGAGCCGAATACTGCTTCGGCCAGAGGATATCCCATGAAACCGCAGTTTGTAAATACTATCATCATACGATAGATACCCCTGTCTTCACGGGGTGCTTTTAAAAGTTTTACGATAAATATTGAGATGAAACAGCAGAGTATCAGGATTACGGCCATAAATACAGCTGACTGTATTGCCTTGCCTGCCATAACCTGTGTGCGTTCCTGGGCCTGCATGGAATAAAACACAAGACAGGGACAGGAAATGTTTATCATTAAAGTTGTAAGGTATTTTTCGCTTTCTTTGGGAAGCCAGTTGATTTTAAATCCGAATGCTCCGACAAATATTATTAAAAACATTGAGAGTATTTTCTGTAATACAAGTAATAGTTCCAATTCTTCTCTCCTCTAAATTGATTCCTATATATTTTAGTACATAATGCATTTTTCATCAAGGATTTTGAAATAAACGGAATAAAAAAATAAACAATTAATATAATGTTTAAATAAATACCGAACGGAGACATGGAGCATGACTGGCCGCAGCTCCCATGGTGCCTACTGTAATCATTGTGTTCTTTTGATAGTATTATCTGCAGGTAATTAATAATTATTCATTTATTTATTCCGCACTTTCGATAAAACCTCCGCCGATGAGTCTGTCATCGTCATACCAGACGATGGACTGGCCGGGTGCGGGTGCTCTCTGCGGAACTGTGAATTCCGTAACAATCGTGCCGGATTCTGTTTCGCAAATGGTGCATTCGGATAAAGGAGCGGCATATCTTATTTTAGCTTTAAGATTTTTTCCGTAATATCTGTCGGTTCCGCAAAAACTGTTATTTACGGAGAAAACCCGTGTTTTATGCAGCTCTTCGTTGCTGCCTAATACCACTTTATTCTCAGAGGCATTTATCCCGGTGACGTAAACAGGTTTACCGAAGGTTACGCCGAAACCTTTTCTTTGCCCGATAGTATAATTGATAATCCCGCTATGCTCACCTATTCTGTTTCCCTGTGTATCGGTAAAGATGCCTTTTTGAGCACGCATTCCCATTTTTTCTGTAAGAAACGAAACATAATCATTATTCTCAACAAAGCATATTTCCTGACTGTCTTTTTTTTCGGAATTCGGAAAACCTTTTGATCTGAGAATTTCCCTGATTTCGTCTTTGGATTCAAATGTGTTCAGAGGAAAAAGAACTCGCGATAATTCTTCCTGCCCGAGCCTCCAAAGAACATAGGACTGTTCTTTTTTCCTGTTCTGCGGGCGTTTGATAAAGGCTTCGCCTGTGGCTGCATCAGTTTCGGTATGTGCATAATGGCCGGTGGCTATATGATATGCACCGATTTCATCGGCAGCATCGAGTAAAACCCTGAATTTGATGGCTTTATTGCATACAACACAGGGATTGGGTGTACGGCCTGCGGCATATTCGTTGTAAAAATATGAAATTACAGATGTTTTGAAATCTGATGTTTTGTCTTTATAAATAAGAGGAATGTCAAGTATTTCCGCGGCTTTTTCAGCAGCCTGATAACTGTCGCTGTTTTTTCCGAGAACATCGAAGTACAGTCCGGTTACGTCATAGCCTTTTTCTTTTAAAATGACAGCGGATGCGGTACTGTCCACTCCGCCGCTCATTCCCAGAACTACCTTTTTTTTGCTTAATATTCTGTTCATAATAACTCCCGTTTCGGTTAGGATTCTGTTTTTCTCATTGCGAGCGCCATACTTTAATAAATGTAAGTATGTTCTCTCCGTTTTCGTATATGTAATTTGTTTCGTCCGCTATTGTTTTCACAAGATAAATCCCATACCCGCCGATTTGAAGCAGGTCTTCGAACAAAGGCTCTGCTGTTTTTAGTGGATTAAAAGGCAGTCCTTTATCCCGGAAACTCATTTCAATATAATTATGCCCGGCTTCAATTTTTACGGCAATAGCACCCTGGCCGTTTTCATAAGCATATTCTGTAATATTTCCCAGGATTTCATCGATTGCCGTATCTATTAACCTTCTCACATTATCGGGGCATGATACTGCATTCAGGATTAAATCGGTATTATCAATAACATGCTCAATATCGATATCGCTTACATTATATACCCATTCATATTTATCGGGTTTGCAGTCTGAATTAACACGTGCCAGCAACAGTGTTTTATCATCAAACTGATGTTCATTATCGGAAAACTCTTCGGTTTTTCTGATTATGCTGTCACACAGTTCGTCAGTTCCGCCTTCTGTTGTTTTAATCACTTCCCGGAGTCTCCTGTCTCCGAAGGTTTCTCCGGCAGGATTCATGGAATCTGTCACACCATCAGTGTAAAGTACAATAATGTCGTCTTTTCTGAGTTTAAAAACATGAGTATTTATTTCAAAATCATCAAATACGCCGATAAAAGTGTCGGGATTATTTGTCAATACTTCAATTTCACCGTCACTGTGTTTGATTATAGGGAATGTATGACCTGCGTTTGCATATTTACCCACGCCTGTGCGAATATCTATAAGACCTGCCCACACTGTTACAAAAATACAGCCCGGATTATCTTCCGCCAGAACTCTGTTGACTTCGGAAAATGCCTGACCGATGTCTTTTCCGGTTTTAATCGCAAATCTTAATGTATTGATGGCGGACATCATAAACATGGCTGCGGAAAGTCCCTTATCTGAAACATCAGCTGTAATAATAGCCAGAGTGTTTTCATCTGCCATAAAATAGTCGTAAAAATCCCCGGCAGCTTCTCTTGCAGGCTTCATTGCCGCAGTAATCTGTATTTCGTTTCCGGATGTAATGAATTTTTTCTCCGGAATAACACTTTCCTGAATTTCCACGGCAGTGTCTATTTCATTTTTCATTTCCAGTGCATTGTAGCCGATTTCCGCCTGCCTGCGCACAAGCCTTCTGCCGCTTTCCGAAATATTAAGACATATGATCAGCAGAATCAGCATTACAACTGTTTCGGGAATTAACCGGTACATTATTGCATCTTTCGGGAAACCCCATATTTCAATGCCCTGATACCGGTGAAAAAGACGCATTGCGGCAAAATTTTTCTCAAGAATTATGTTTGCGGTGCAGCCGGCTATCAGAAATACCCAGTTGGCTGCTGCCGTAATCAATGTAAACTTCCGATTATAGTATTTAGTGCTGATAACAATAGGCCCCATCAGAAAGAACATGGAAAAAACTGTTAAACAGAAGTGTGTGACATTTACACCGATAATCAGCACCAGCATGAGCAGGTATTTGATGTGTATACCTTTATTTCCGAAAAAAAAGCCGTATACGGAAGATATCATAATGATTATGGCATCAATCAGACAGGCGTTTATCATCATTCCGGGTGTCAGGGAAATAAGTCCCATATAGCTGGACAGCATAAATATAAACAGGAACAAGGCATATCCGAACATTATTATGCACAGAAGCCTGTTGCTCTGCCATTCGTTTTCCGTAAAAAGCTCTTCCGTCTGCCTGTTTATTTCTTCTTTCTTATTCATATTAATTCATTCCGAACAGGCGGAGAAGACCGAGATTTCTGATAATTTCGGTTACCGCCGGGTTTGCATTAATTATTGTAACATTTTTTTCGCCCATTTCCTTTTTTGCCGCCACCAGTACTCTGATTCCTTTTGATGAAATGAAGTCAGTATCTCTTAAATCTACGGTAAGAGAATCTATGCTTTCGGAAATCACCTGATTGAGTGCTTTCTGAAAATCGCCGGATGTGGTAGTATCCAATCTTCCGGAATATGATACGGTTGCATTGTTTCCGTCTTTTTTTACGTTTATAGCCATTCTGTTATCCTCTTCTTTCTTTACTTTATCTAATCGGGGAGAGGCATCCTCCCTTGTGTGGGGGCAGATGCTTCAAAATATGAATAATCCTCAGGATTGTCTATAATGTATAGAAGAAATCCAGATCTTTAAGTACCTCAACCATTTTTTCCAGATACTCTTCGCTGATAAGCGGCCATGCAAATCCAAGTCTGTAAAGTGCTTTTGTTGTAAACTGAGTTCCGGAAGGCACCTTGATTCTCATTTCAAGGTCAGTTTCATTCTGAGCGGAGATTTCGCTGTTCAGGGCTTCACTGGTGGATGAATCTGCCCGGTTCATGTAAGCGATAAATCCGGAGAAATCGGCAATATCCGAATCATTTTTAAGAGCATCTTTAAAACGTTGCTCAAAAATATCATTTTCGACAATTTCAATGCTCATCCCCTGTTTTTTCATTGCATTCATAAAATATCCGTAATGGATACTGTTGCAGTTTTTGGCATGGAAAACTGTAAACTCATCAGGGGTTCCCGACAGAAGTACAACTGCTTCGGCCACCGAATCGATAGGAGAAAATTCGATTTCGGCATCCAGCATATCCACGGGATAGCATCCGAGCTTTTTATAACCGGTAAACTGCCTGAGAAAACCATTGGTATTGGCATTTATCTGGAATTCACTGTCGTCAATTCTGGCCATAAGGTTGCCCAGACGGATAATCTTACCTTTTATTTTCCTCTTTGAAACAGCATCAATAATTGCCTGCTCTGCCAGGTATTTTGAATATACGTATCTGTTTTCAAGAGACTGTCCTATATTAAGGTTGTTTTCTTTGAAAACAAAATCAGCGGGAATATTACCGTTAACCGATTCACCGGAAACACTCAGTGACGAAAGCTGAATGAGCTTTGCTCCTGTGTTTTCTGCCAGCAGTATCAGGTTTTCAACTCCGGAGTAATTGTCTCTTAAAAGCTCATCTCCCGCAGCAAAGTGTTTAACATTTGCAGCGGAATTTATTATTGTATCAAAATGCAGCCCGGAGAGCTTTGACTGAATACTCTCATCGCCGAGTTCACTGTCTATAATCGTGGTTCTGTCTGAAAAATCATCAGAATACCAGTCTTCAAAGTAATATGTCATAATCATCCGGAATCTAACCTCTGCTGGAAGATCTTTTTTGCTTCTGACAAGACATATTACATTTCCGTCCGTATGATTCATTAATTCTTTGAAAATATGACTGCCGAGAAATCCTGTTACTCCGGTGAGAAGAACATCTCCGACTCCATTGTAAGTAATATTCTGGAGATTTTCAATAACATTATATTCCAGTGCGGAATAGTCATATTTTTTACTTTCTTCTTCGTCAGGTGCAAAAACATCTTCGTTTTTGCCTGTGTGAATGAACTGAGCCAGTTTCTGAGGTGTAGGATTTGCGAAAATGTTTTTAAATACTACGGAAAAACCCGCTTCTTCGCATTTTACAACAGCCTTGATTGCCGAAATCGATGTGCCGCCTATTTCAAAAAAGTCATCATCGGCATAAACCTTATCGATGCCCAGGATTTCCCCGAAAATGTCGCAGAAGATTTCTTCGGTTTCATTCTGAGGTTCGGAACCTGCTGTTCTTTCTATGCTTTCAGGCTTTGGAAGAGCACGCTTGTCAACCTTTCCGTTGGATGTAAGCGGAATTTCATCCAGCTGAATAATAACCGCAGGAACCATATATGCAGGTTTTTCCGACGCAATAAAAGCTTTCAGATTATCCGTATCCACCGGATTCCCGGAGACCACATATGCTGCCAGGTATTTGCCGCCGGAAGGATTGTCGAAGGCCTGAACGACAGTGCTTTCAATTCCTCTGTACTGTCTTATTTTATGTTCGATTTCAGAGAGCTCTACCCGGAATCCCCTGATTTTCACCTGACCGTCGCGCCTCCCCACAAAGTCATAGTTTCCGTCAGGCAGCATTCTTACTATATCACCTGTTTTGTACATTCTTCTGTATGCAGGTTCATCGCAGAATGGATTTTCAACGAAGGCGGCGATGTTTTTTTCAGGCCTGTTCAGATAGCCTTTTCCCGTCTGACCGCCGGAAATACAGAGCTCACCGCATGCTCCGAAGGGCAGTCTGTTTCCGAAACGATCAATAATATATTCTTTTGTATTATAGTTGACTTTTCCGATAGGCTGTACGGAACCTGTATTAGTCACTTCGTATTTATTTACAAAACAGAAGGTTTCGCTGGGGCCGTAACCGTTGTAGAAAGTCACCCATTCCGGAGACTCTGCCGGTATCAGCTTTTCGCCTCCCACCATAAAGTGAGTCAGAGTCCTGCATCCGGTCATGCCCATAAACATACAGCCTACCTGAGTGGTCATAAATCCGGAGGTAATTTTGTTATTTATGTAAAAATTTTCCAGCCTTGCAAGATCAAGTCTTATTTCATCGGGAATTACATATAATGCCGCTCCGGCCATCGGTGCACTGAATACATCCATAGCTCCTCCGTCAAAACCAAAGCTGGCGTAGGAAGCGATATGGGAATTATGAGTAATATTCATGTATTCTATGTAACTGTTGAAGAAGCAGACAATATTACCGTGGGTAAGCACGGATCCTTTAGGAACACCTGTGGTTCCGGATGAATAAATTACAATTGCTTCATTTTCCGGTGTAATCACTGCGGAAGGAGAATCCATTTCCGGCAGATTTACGAATTCATCTGTATAAAGAACGTCACCTTTGTATTCATTCACCAGATGTCTGAGCTTTCTGTCAGCGATGAGCATTTTTGCTTCGCTGTCTTTCATCATGAAGTTGAGCTTTTCCGGCGGATATGTCGGGTCCAGCCCCATGTATGCCGCACCGGCTCTGAGAACACCATGGGTTCCCGTTACCATGTTCTCGTCACGGTTAATGAGTATGGCAACAATGTCACCCTTCCCTATTCCGTGTCTGTTCAGACAGGAAGCAATGTTTCCGGTCAGTCTGCGGATTTCCGCAAAGGAAAAGGCTTTATTTTTATATGAAACGCAGATACTGTCCGGATGTTTTTCCGCCTGCAGGAGGAAGTGATCCGTGATTGTAAGCTCTGCGTCATATTCACGTTCGGTTTCGTTGATTCTGTCCATCAGTTTAATATCTTCCGGTGAAACAAGAGAAACCCTGCTGATATCTTTTTCATTAATAAAGCCTGATATTGCCATATCAAAGGCACCGGATATCGCTCTGATTATAGCTTCCGTAAATCTCTCCGGATTATACTCGATTTCATAGATGAATTTTCCGTTTTTTATCGAAACCTGAAAGGTTATTTCAGCCTTGGCATCTGAAAGCTCCATAGGTATATACTGAGAGCTTTTTCCGCAGAAACTGTCAAAACTAAAGCTTTCACCCTGATATACAAATATAATATCGTTTTTCACTCCGAAAGTCCGGGCTATTTCGCCGTAGGAATACACATCATTTGCCATGCTTTCGATGAGCCGGTCTGACACCTTACGGGCGATTTCCGCAGGATTTCCGCTTTCCGCATTGCATACTACCGGAAATGTTTTTACCAGCATTGACACTGTATCCATGAGTCTTGAATCATTTCTGCCGTTATATACGGTATTAAATACCGCATAATCGGAACCTGAATATACTGAAATAACGAAACCGAAGGCCGCACAAAGGAGTCCGTTGATGCTGATACCGTTGGCTTCGCAGAATTTCCGCACTTCGACGTAACCTGCCGCTTTTTCTTCTGAAACAAGCTTCCCGCTGCTTAACGGCTGATCTGAGGTTCTGTCAGGATTCGGAAGAAAATCAAGATCCAAACCGGAGAGCAGTCCGGAATAGTATTTTTCGGCTTCGCCGAGATTCTCTTTACTCCGCTTTACCTGTTCATCATAAGCCACATCAAAACCGCTGTATTTTTCGGGGAAAAGTGTTTCTCCCGAGTAGGCTTTTTCAATATCTCTGAGAAGAATTGATACACCGGTTCCGTCGGCAATAATATGATGGATATTTAAAAACAGGTACAGACCGCCGGCACGAATAATTTTCCACTCGAACAATCTGTTTTCACTCAGGGTAAAAGGTTTTACCAGCTTTGATTTAATATCATCAAGGCTTTCGGCTGTTATTGTTTCAATATCATCGGCGGTGAATTTCGCAGCATCCATTCTTCTGTGACGTATATTTCCTTCTTCGTCAGTGAATAATTCTGTCTTGATATAAGGATGTGCTTCAACTGCCGCCGCTATTGAATTTTTAAGCCTGTTTTCGTCCAGAGCATCATCAACCTTCATAAGTACCGGGATATTGTACAAAGTGCTGTCCGGTCTGGTGATGCTTTCAATATAAATACCTTCCTGGGTTTTGGTTATGGGATAACTGTCGGAAATTTCTCTATCGGGTTCCGGACCTTCTGAATTTCGGGCTTCGTTAATAAATATTTCCAGCTTCTGTACGGTATCATTTTTCTTTATGTCTTTTATCTGAATCGGTATTCCG
The DNA here is from genome assembly GCA_002315385.1 of Firmicutes bacterium UBA1739. Classification (GTDB taxonomy): domain Bacteria; phylum Bacillota; class Clostridia; order Peptostreptococcales; family Anaerovoracaceae; genus UBA1739. The sequence continues at coordinate 27,942 of DCHZ01000014.1, forward strand.
AATTCATCCCCAAGAACAGAAATAAGCTTAATGCAGCCTATGGATGTAAGGCCGGCTTCATAGAAGCTGTTCAGTATTCCGAAATCTCCGGTTCCGATTACCTGTGCGGCAATGTCGAAAATTTTTCTCTGAATATCATTCTGAGGTTTTATCACATCTTCAAAATGCCTTTCGGGTTTTGGCAGCTTTCTTTTGTCAACCTTACTGTTGGCATTAAGAGGTATTTTATCTATCTGCATAATAACTGCCGGAACTATGTACGGAGGTTTTACCGACGCAATGAATCGCTTCATGTCATCCGTGTCAATTTTCGTATCCGAAACAACAAAAGCGGCTATGTATTTGCCTGAATTTCCGTCATCATATGCGTTTACTGCCGCGTCTTTAATGCCCGGATAATCTCTGACCACCTGTTCGACCTCTGTTAGTTCAACTCTGAATCCACGGATCTTTATCTGTGAATCTCTTCTCCCTACAAATTCGTAATTTCCGTCCTGAAGCATTCTGACAATATCGCCGGTCTTAAACATCCGTTCATACCCTTTCTGATCGGTATATGGATTTCTAACAAAAACCTCCGCTGTTTTTTCCGGACGGCCGAGATATCCTCTGGCAACCTGTTCCCCGGCTATGCATAATTCACCGCAGGCGCCCGGAGGGAGCAGTTTGCCTGCTGAGTTTGCCACATATGCTTTGATATTTATACCGGGTTTGCCTATAGGCTGGATTCTGCTATTATTCCGCACAATATAACTTGTAACATATGCAATGGATTCACTCGGGCCGTAGCCGTTGACCACATCAAAATTACCGGGAGGAGTCATGGGTACCAGGGCCTCTCCACCGATTTCAAATTTTTTCAGTGTCGGGCATTTTGTATTCATAAGAAACATCCTGCCGACCTGAGTTGTCATAAACCCGTGAGTAATTTCATTTTCAATATAGAATTTATCCATCAGAGCAAGGTCAAGACGGATTTCCTCAGGCATTATGCAAAGCTCACCGCCGGCCATCAGTGTTGTGAAAATGTCCATTACTCCGGCATCGAAACCGAAGCTGGCGTATGAGGCAAGCTTTGTCTTTTCGTCAATTTCCATAACCGATTTGTGATGGTAATAGAATGCCGTAATGTTTCTGTTTTCCAGTATACATCCCTTCGGAAGTCCGGTGGTTCCGGAGGTGTAAATCAGAACCAGCGCATCTTCGGCTGCGATATCAGCTTTGAAATCAGGAGCTTCCGGTAAATCCGCAATTTCGTCGGTATACAGAACATCGCCGTTATATTCTGTCAGCAAGTCTCTGAGGCCTCTTTCGGCAATTAACAGTCGCGCTTTACTGTCGCTGACCAGAAAATTCAGTCTTTCCTGCGGATAGGTCGGATCAAGAGGCTGGTATGCCGCACCTGCTCTGACCACGCCCCAGGCAGTAACGGGCATAAACTCGTTTCTGGAAATAAGTATTGGAATATAATCGTCTTTTCCAAGATTTTTTGATGAAATATAAGATGCAAGTTTTTTCGTTACTTTATCGAATTCTCTGTAAGTCAGCACGGTTTCATTAAACGAAACAGCTCTTCTGCCGGGATACTTTTCTATTGTTTTCGACAGAATACTGTCTGCTGTTTCATACAGATTGTCTCCGGTTTCGTTAGAATTGCACTCATTAAGGAAGTTCATAGCTGATTCGGACATCAGATCTATATCTTTCAAACACTCCGCAGCTATCATCTCGCTTACTATACGGTTATAAAAATCAGCAAATACAGTAATCATTTTCCCGGTATAAAGGGCTGATTTATATCTGAGACTTAGAGTATATCTTCCGTTATATTTAAAAATCATTATATCCAGATCTGAAATTGCATCATCGGCATCACAAATTTCAGTTTTTGCAGGAATTCCGTCAATAAAAAACCCGCCAAGCAAATCAGACTGGTATACATAACTGATTTTTGTTGAAATTGAATGCCTTACTGCCAGTTCCGGGAAAGACACATCATCATGAGACATAGTTTCATAATAGTTTTTCTTTAATGCTGCAAGATAATTTTCTGTTTTCTGATTATTATCAACTTTTACAAAAACGGGAAAGCTTCTGACAAACATACCAATTGAGTTTTCCATTCCGCCGCCCCGGCGTCCGCCTTCGACACTCAGAAACATCAGCTCTTTCTGAGCACAATACTCACTCAACGCATACACCAGCGCTCCCATGAAGAAAACGTTTTCCGTGACTCCGTTACTTTTTGAAAACTTAACTGCTGTGCTTTCATCTATATCCAGTATCATTTCAAATAATTCAAGCTTTTCATCAGTGCTTTCGGGCTGATTATCCGGAATTAAAGTACAGTCTGCTTCAACACCACCTATATAGCTTTCGAAATACTCATAAGATTCTCTTATTCTGCTGCTTTCCTTATGACGGATTTCTTCCTCGCTTTGTTCAAAATGAGTTTTTGTTTCAGGCAGAAGTTCTTTTCCCTCGTACGCATCAGCTAATGCTTTGCGAAATATCATAAATGAGCCCCCATCCATAATAGTATGGTGGATTTCTAACAGGAGATGTATATTTTCCTCCGTTTCAATTATTTCCGCTCTCCAGAGAAGACCTTCTTCAAACGAAAACGGTTTTATATAATCCTTTTTATATTCACAGTATTCTTTTTCATTGATTTTTCTGATTTCTATCTTCGGGAGTTCCCCGTCCCACTGCATTATTACCGGTGAACCGTTAACATTTCTGATAATCGTTGAAAAGGCGGAATAATGGTCAACAACTTTATCAAAAGCTTCCGCAATCCTCAATATATTAATTTTATTTTTGGGAAAGCTGTTAATAAGAAAAATGTTATACTTGCAGCTTTCGGGTTTTTCAACGCATTCAAGGTACACACCCAGCTGACTGTCCGTCAGAGGCATTATTTTATTGCCGGGCATTTTTGTGTTATCCATAATCTTTTATCCTTTCCGGCATGAGCCATTGTTATGATATTATATTTTATCAAATCACAGGTTCAATAAACAGTTACTTTTTGATTAAGTTATTTCGAATCCGGTATTGTTATCTGTATGCATGCGGTGCTTTTGTAAAACAAACTGTGAACAGTAATATTTACATATCAGCAGTGCATATGATATAATTCTAATGTTAAATTCTTATGTGAAATCGTATGAAGGCTTGACAATATCAGGAGGTTGTTATGGGAATACTGAGAAGTTTGCTGGCTTTAATAAGTGTGGTAATCAATTTTATTGTGCTTTCGCCGTGGATGCTGTACTATTGCAGGCTGACGGATAAGGGAGATGAAAAATCTCTGAAAAAAAGGGATAAAACCGCACCTAAGATTATCAGATATATGTGCGGATGGGTAATGAGATTTTCAGGAGCCAGAGTAAACATACACGGAAGGGAAAATATTCCGGATGAGCCCTGTGTACTGGTGGGAAATCACCAGAGCTATTTTGATGTCCTGTCATTATTAAGTAATGTTAAACCTATGTACGGATATATGGCCAAAAGTGAAATTGGAAATATCCCCTTTCTTCATTCCTGGATGAAAACCATTGACTGTGTTTTTCTTGACAGGGGTAACGCCAAAAAGGGTATTGAAGCAATAAGAGAGGCGGTTAAGCTTGTCAGCCGCGGAAGAAGTATTTATATTTTTCCGGAAGGCACACGAAGCAAGTCGGATCAGATAGGTGAATTCAAACAGGGTGCAATGATGATTGCCACTAAAGCGGGAGTACCGGTGGTCCCCTTTCTGATAGACGGAACTTATAAAATTTTTGAAGCAAACGGGATTGCACTGAAGCCTGCGGAAGTAAACATAACATTTCTGCCTCCGGTCAGAACCGACAGTTTATCCCGGGAAGAAATCAGAAATCTATCGGATACGATACGCAATATGATTATAGATGAACAGACTGCTTCATTTAAAAATAAACAACTAACCCACTGACCCGCCTGTTTTTTGTCATTGAGCCGGTTATTTATTATCTGACGCACTATGGAATTTGAAGCAAAAAAGAGTCTGAAGCAGAATTAAGTTTATTTCAAAACAGGTGATAAAATGAACAGTATTATTGAATTGATTGAAAAAATTGTCGAAAGTGAAAACCTGATTCGTCTTGTTCTGGGAAATAAAAGAAAGAAAAGCAGTCTCTGCAGGAAGGTTACGGTAAGACCGTTTAATTCATCCGGTGGTCTGATGTATCAGGCAGAGTATGTATATGAAAAAAAGGTAATGCATGAGAATCTTACGGGAGCTGAATTATGCGAACTGATACCGGATTTAATTCATAACGAATTCAGGCAGGCTAATATTTTTACTGCGGAAGCCGATTACCAGATTCTGGCGGCAAAGCCTGACAAACCGAGAATTTCGGAGCTGCCTCCTTCGATGAAGGCACAGAGTAATACACATGATAATGTGAAGAAATACATCATTCCCGACGGTAAGCCATGTGATTTTCTTATCAGGCTCGGGGTAATGAATGATGCCGGACAGGTGCTGCATAAGCATTACAGGAAATTCAGGCAGATTAACCGGTTCCTGGAAATTGCCGGTGATGTCATTGACTATCTCCCAAAAGACAGAACTCTGAAGATAATTGATTTCGGATGCGGTAAGGCGTATCTCACATTCGCATTGTATTACTATTTAAATAAAGAGCTTGGTATGGATGTTGATATTGTAGGTCTGGACCTGAAGGCCGATGTAATTCAGTTCTGCAGCGAAACGGCATCTTCTCTCGGTTATGACGGACTCAGATTTGAAATCGGAGATATTGCCGAGTATAAGGACACTCATGCGGATATGGTGGTAACACTTCATGCCTGCGACACGGCAACGGATTTTGCCCTCATAAATGCGAAAAACTGGAATGCCTCGGTAATTCTGTCGGTTCCCTGCTGCCAGCATGAGCTTTTTTCTCAGATGAAAAACGAGCTGCATTCCCCTATGCTTCGCCAGGGAATCCTTCGGGAACGCTTCTGCGCAATTCTGACAGACACTGTCCGTCAGCTGAAGCTTGAGGAATGGGGATATGATGTTTCCATGATTGAGTTTACCTCTTTGGAGCATACCGCAAAAAATATTATGATACGGGCGGTAAACACCGGGAAACCGAAGCTTTCGTCAAAAGAACAGCTGGTAAAAATTACAGATTACTGGAATGTTCGTCCCACAATAGTGGTATGTGACAGGTAATAAAAAGCACCCTATTATGTACCAATCTCCAAAAGCTATATCGGAATCAAACAATTGGAGGTCGGTACATTGCAGAGGATGCATTTTTATTAATATATAGAACTGCTTATTGTTTATGATGTCAGGTAAAATTCAAATTAATAATCTATGACTGATGTTGGCTGGATTCGGAATGACTGTATATTTGTTGTTGTTTGCTTGCAGCCACCCCGAATCTCATATTAATCTGTTTAAAACACCGTGAATAACATCGAAACAGCTATAGTATTGAGCAGTATCTTTGAATAATTGTGGCAGTTTCCGCACGGGTAATGTATGCCAGCGGCATTAATGCTGTAGTGGTTTTACCCTGTATCAGACCCACATTATTCGCCCACTTTATTGCAGGCAGTGCCCAGTCTGATACCTCGCCTTCATCGGTAAAGCTGGCCGTCATATTGGTGCTGTTTACATCTATTCCGAGATATTCTGCATTTCTCCGGATAATAACTGCCATCTGTTCTCTGGTAATGCAATCGCCGGGGCTGAAGGTTTCTTTGCTGTAGCCTTGAACCAGTTCTGCAGACTGGGCCCATCTGACTGCTTCAGAATACCACTGATTCGATGGCACATCTGTGAAGGTCATAGCATAATCAGAACTCGGACTGCCTGCCATACGCCATATAATCGTAACCGCCATTGCACGGGTGGTGTTTCCGTTTGGAATAAACTCCGTAGATGAAATTCCCTTCATCAGCTTGTTTTCAATACAGAAGTGAACTCCATCGTGCCACCAGAAATCATTAAGGGTATCGGCAAAGGGTTCTATCGGGCATGTTGCATCACGCGGGCAGGTACTTTCTGACAGATTCAGCTGATCTGCCGGATCAACAGGAATGGGTACATTTCCGCCTCCGCCTCCGGAGCCTTTAACGATTGACCATTCTCTCGTGAGGTCTGTCGGTATCACATAGTTTCTTTGCCAGTCTCCATTTTTAAAGGTAATCTCAGCTGTATAATGTCCTATTTCTTTTCCTGTGTTTCCGCTTAACGACCATTTTTTATCAGAACCTGTACCCTCTTCATTGTTGACAAATCCTGATACTATACCTTTTGGACCGGTAATTTCTGAGCCGTTATATCGAAATGAGGTTTCGTTGCGGCGGTTCCAGGTTATTGTGAGAGGGACCTTATTTATTATCAGGTCATAGCTGTCTTCCACAGGGTAGTAACCCGGCTTTGTTGCATAAAAATACTGGGTGTAGTTTCCCGCATTTGATGCTGTTACTATGGCAGTGTCATACTTGTAATTGCCTTTTTCGGTGCCGTACATGACAGTAACATCTGAATCCTGCACAGGATTCACAGTGATCTGAGCGACTGTGTGTTCCTGTCCGTCGTAGTTGAAGGTTCTGTCTGCCGAAAGAGGTATATTAAGTCTTTCCGCAAGACCGTCATTCCATCTGATGCATTCATTCTCATATGAGTTTATTGTACCTGATATGACATTGGCAGCTACGGCATCTGTAAAATCTGTAGAATAAGTATAGCTTGGAGCTACTTTCATTGAATTAACTGTAAAGGATGAATCTACTTCGTCAGTTTTCTGACCCTTTGCTTTGAAAGTAAAGGAAGCCAGTTCAATATTATCAGTTCCGTATGTTACTTCACTCAGGAATTTTTTTACTTTAATGCTTCCGTTGTCATCGGTATACTGTTCTGAATCAAGGTCGCTTCTTAACAGTTCGTATTTATCTGTATCATAATTGAGTGCGAACTGTGTTCCATATACTGTTAATGAGCTCTGCTCAGGTGTAACACCTACTGTAATGTCGATTTCTTCGTCGGTTTTAATGGAATCTGTATCATTTGTTGAAAGAGTACCTGTATATCCCGAACCTGGAGAATAATGATATTTCTGCCCGCAGATATTTACAGACATTGTGCCCGTATTAAGCTGTATAGGTTCCGGAGTAAACAGATTCTCCTTTGATGTGGCATCCGGCATCCAGTAAAGTGTTCTTCCGTTTTGAGGTAATATGGTGGATACAGTGGCTGCGGTTGCATCACTCCATGAACCGGCAAGACCTATGCGTGAAAGATTTGCACAATTGTTAATACCGGAATCTTCATAAATGATCATTTCGGGAGAAATCATTATACTCTGTAAAGCGGTGCATCCGTCAAAAGCATTATACAAAGCATATAAATATCCTGATACAGCTGCAGGATTAAATGATTCCGTGCTGAAATTCTTCATGTTTATCCATTCAAGGCTGCTGCAGTCTTTGAACATACGAGCCATGTTTTCAACATTAGAGGTGTCAAAACCGCTCAGGTCAAGATTCTCAAGATTTGTGCAGCCCTCGAACATATAGCTCATCATTGTGACTTTTGAAGTATCAAAACTGTTAAGATCAAGCTTAGAAAGACCGGAGCAGCCCCAGAATAATCCAAACATGCTTGTAATTTCCGAAGTGTCAAAGCTGCTCACATCAAGCTCCGTAACTGCATTGCAACCGTAAAACATGTATGCCATACCACTACCTGTAACATTAGAGGTGTCAAAGCTGCTCACATCAATTGTTTTAAGTTTGGTGCTAGACTAGATTTCGGAC
>DCHZ01000036.1 GCA_002315385.1 Firmicutes bacterium UBA1739
TCAAGAGTGGCTGAGGGACAGGCCCGATGAAGCCCGGCAACCTGAATTATTCAAGGTGCTAATTCCTGCAGACCGGTTCTGGAAGATGAGGAGCATAAACAGAATTCAAGCCTCTTCTTCAATGCAAGAGGTTTTTTATTTGTATTCGGAAAAAAGGAACCGCGAAAATTATATAACAAAAGGAAGGTGCAGAATGAAAAGATTGTTTACATCAGAATCAGTAACCGAAGGACATCCGGATAAGATTTGCGACCAGATTTCGGATGCAATTTTAGATGCTATTATGGAGAAGGATCCAAACGGAAGAGTAGCGGCGGAAACAATGGTAACTACGGGTCTGGTAATGGTTGCGGGAGAAATTACAACAGACTGTTACATAGATATTCCCAGAATTGTCAGAAGCGTTATAACTGACATAGGGTATACCCGAGGTAAATTCGGCTTTGATGCGGAAAACTGTGCGGTATTGACTACAATAGACGAACAGTCCGGAGATATTGCCATGGGAGTTGACCGTGACGGGGCAGGAGACCAGGGCCTGATGTTCGGATATGCCTGCAATGAAACTGAGGAGTTAATGCCTATGCCGATAGCCCTTGCCCATAAACTGGCAAGAAGACTTGCCGGTGTAAGAAAGGAAGGAATACTTCCATATCTCAGACCTGACGGCAAGACTCAGGTCACAATTGAGTACATAGACGGAAAACCGCAGCGTGTTGATACCGTGCTGATTTCTACCCAGCATGATCCGGAAGTCAGTCGGGAACAGATTAAAGAAGATCTCATAGAATATGTAATAAAGGATGTTATTCCCGAAGAACTTATGGATGATAAAACTATATATCATGTAAATCCCACAGGCAGATTTGTGGTAGGCGGACCTAACGGAGACAGCGGGCTTACCGGAAGAAAAATAATTGTCGACACCTACGGAGGATATGCGAGACACGGAGGCGGCGCTTTTTCGGGGAAAGATCCTACAAAGGTGGACAGAAGTGCGGCTTATGCCGCAAGATATGCCGCAAAAAATATTGTGGCTGCGGGACTTGCGGAAAAATGTGAAATTCAGCTGGCATATGCAATAGGAATAGCCGAGCCTGTATCCGTAATGGTGGAGACTTTCGGAACAGGAATAATTCCTGATGAGAAAATTGCCGAAATTACATCGAACATTTTTGATTTCACACCGAAGGGTATAATCAGAGATCTGGATTTGAGAAGACCTATCTACAGACAGATTGCGGCTTACGGGCACATGGGAAGAACCGATATAGATATTCCCTGGGAAAAAACCGACAGAACGGAGATCTTAAGAAAAGAAGCAAATATATAGCGGCAAAGTGTTGCTAATGCAGTTTTTTACATATATAATTAAATTTCAAGGAGACAATAAAATGGGAATAAAAGTAGCTAAATTCGGAGGTTCATCTGTTGCGGATGCAATTCAGATGAAAAAAGTAAAAGATATTATCACTGCCGACCCGGACAGAAGATATATCGTGGTATCGGCACCGGGAAAAAGATTTGCCGAGGACAGTAAAATGACAGATCTGCTCTATCTGTGCAAAACACATATTGAGCACAATGTACCGTTTAATCAGGTTTTCCAGGTAATCTGGGACAGATTCAAGATTATGGTTATGAATCTCGAACTGGATTTGGATATTGATCCGTATTTTGTCGAAATCAAAAGAGAGCTTGAAAACGGTGCCAGCAATGATTATGCTGCCAGCAGAGGGGAGTATCTGAGTGCGGTAGTGGCAGCAAAATTTTTCGGATTTGATTTTGTGGATCCGAAGGATTTCATTAAATTTGATGATAACGGTAAATTTATGCCGGAAAAAACAAACGAATTACTGAGAGAAGAACTGGCAAAGCACGAATATGCCGTGATTCCGGGATTTTACGGAGCAAAGCTTGACGGAAGTATTAAAACATTTTCGAGAGGCGGTTCGGATATCACCGGCTCTCTGGTTGCGAGGGCAGTAAATGCCGAAGTATATGAAAACTGGACGGATGTTTCGGGATTTCTGATGGCGGATCCGAGAATTGTGCCGAATGCGAGACCGATTTCAAAGGTAACGTATAAGGAACTGAGAGAATTGTCATATATGGGCGCATCGGTGCTTCATGATGAGGCGGTATTTCCGGTTAAAGAAGCCAATATTCCGATTAATATAAGAAATACCAATGAACCGGATAACCCGGGAACAATAATCGTCGGTGAGGATGAATGTGTTGAATCCGATGAAATTATTACAGGAATATCGGGAAGAAAAGGCTTTACCGTAATAGGTGTGTATAAAGACGGAATGAACTCGGAAGTAGGATATGTTAAACGTCTGCTGACGGTTCTGGAGAATTATAATATTTCATTTGAACATCTGCCGTCGGGAATAGATACCGTATCGGTAATAATTTCCACTACTAAGCTTGAAGGAATTCTGGGAGATGTTTTGGAAGACATCCAGAAAAAAATGAGCCCGGACAGTCTCGAGGTAAGTCAGAATCTGGCATTAATCGCCACCGTAGGTCACGGAATGATTCAAAGACAGGGCGTTTCGGCAACACTGTTTACGGCTTTATATAATGCCGGTGTTAACATTAGAATGATTGACCAGGGTTCAGGCGAATTGAATATTATTGTCGGGGTTGAAGAAAAAGATTTTGAAACAGCCATTAAGGCAATTTACGATGCTTTCGTGGAAAAGAAAGTCCTTAACGGAAAGCAGGATTAACTTTTATAATGGGGTGAAAGTATGAAGAATGTATATAACGATTATGAAATTGAAAATGATACCGTCGAATCAGTGGAGGAGATGAATCCGACTCCACAGTTTCAGAAACCGGAGCCTGTAAAAAAACGAAGAGTGGAATATGATAAAAAAGGAAGAGTGAGAAAAGACAACAGCATGGGTGTACTTAAGGGTGTCGCTTTGATTCTTTTTATCACACTGGTATGCTGGTATGCATTTCATGCCTGCGGAGCGGATATATTTGGCGTAAGATAACCTGAGCTGTCTGACCTTCGGGAATAGCTGGACAAAGGAGAGATAAATGGGATTTTTAGAAAAGATACTGGGAGATTTAAACGAAAAAGAAGTTAAAAAAATTGAGAAAATTGCAGATAAAGCCGCAAGGCTGGAAGATGAAATGCGACTGCTTACAAATGAGGAAATAGCGGGAATGGCAGAAAAATTCAGGGCAAGACTTGCGGAGGGTGAGACTTTAGATGATATTCTGCCGGAAGCATATGCGGTATGCCGCGAAGCCTCTGACAGGGCACTGGGAATGAGACATTTCTATGTACAGCTTGTCGGCGGTGTTGTTCTCCATCAGGGAAAAATTGCCGAAATGAAAACAGGTGAAGGTAAAACTCTTGTAGCCACATTGCCGGCATATCTGAATGCGCTGGAGGGCAAAGGAGTTCACATCGTTACCGTGAATGACTACCTCGCCAAAAGAGATATGGAATGGATGGGCAGGTTGTATAAATTTCTCGGACTTTCAGTCGGCTGCATAGTAAACGGAATGTCTATGGAGGAGAGAAAGGCCGCTTATGCCTGTGATATTACCTATGGTACAAATAATGAATTCGGCTTCGATTTTCTCAGGGATAATATGGCTATTTATGCGGACCAGAGACTGCAGAGAGGCAGACATTTTGCAATCGTCGATGAAGTCGACAGTGTTCTGGTGGACGAGGCAAGAACACCTCTGATTATTTCCGGTGAAGGCGACAAATCGACGGAAATGTATCAGGTGGCAAACACTTTTATCAGAAATATGAAGCGTGAGGAAGACTACGAAGTTGATGAGAAAGATAAGAGCATAGCTATTTCGGAAGCAGGAGTTGAAAAAATAGAAAAAGCCTTCGGCATCGAGAATTTCTCGGATCCGGAAAACATGGAATTGAATCATCATCTCATGATAGCACTGAAGGCCCGGGATATCATGACCAGAGATATTGACTATATCGTCAAAGATGGAGAGATTGTAATTGTAGATGAAATTACGGGTCGATTAATGTTCGGAAGACGATACGGTGACGGACTTCATCAGGCAATAGAGGCAAAGGAAAATGTAAAAGTAAGGCGCGAATCCAGAACCCTGGCAACAATCACAATTCAGAATCTGTTCCGCGGATACGATAAAATCGCGGGAATGACCGGTACGGCAAAAACAGAAGAAGAAGAATTCAGAGAAATATATAATATGGATGTAATATCAATACCTACAAACAGACCTACGGTACGTATTGATGCGCCTGATGCCGTATATGCCACCGAGACCGGGAAATATAAGGCAATAATTAAGGAAATAGAGGAAACTCATAAGACGGGACAGCCTCTGCTGGTGGGTACAATTTCCATTCAGAATTCCGAAAAAATCAGTGCGAGCCTCAAAAAGAGAGGTATTAAGCACAACGTACTTAACGCAAAGCATCATGAAAAAGAGGCTGCGATAATTGCCGAAGCCGGAAGATACGGAGCGGTTACGATTGCAACCAATATGGCCGGCAGAGGAACGGATATTATTCTGGGAGGAAACCCCGAATTTCTGGCCAAGCTTGAAATGAAAAAGAAGGGCTATGACGATGAGGCAATTTCATATGCCTCAAGTATGATATTCCTGGAAGATCCGGAGCTTATTAAAGCCAGAGAAGAATATAACAGCTTTTTCGAAAGATTTAAGGCTGAAAGAAAAGAAGAGCATGATAAAGTCATAGAATTAGGCGGCCTTCATGTAATAGGAACGGAACGTTATGAATCAAGGCGTGTGGACAATCAGCTCAGAGGCCGTTCCGGAAGACAGGGTGACCCCGGTTCATCGCAGTACTATGTATCTCTGGAAGACCCTCTCATGAAAGTTTTCGGCGGCGAACGAATTCAGCATATGGTGCAGAGAATGGGTATGGAGGAAGATGATGCCATCGAAGCAAAGGTTCTTACCAAATCCATAGAAAATGCACAGAAAAAGGTTGAAGGAAGGAACTTCGGAATACGAAAATATGTTTTGCAGTACGATAATGTAATGACAAAACAAAGAGAGATAATCTATAAAGAAAGAACCAGAGTTTTGGAGGGTGAAAATCTTCGTGAGCACCTGTTCTCGATGCTGGATGAAATTGTCGAAGAATATATTGATATGATGTCGGTGGTTTCAAAATATGCGGAGGAATGGGATTTTGAAGAACTCCAGAGAAATATCAATAAAATCTGTGCGAACGCACCTAAGATAGAAATAGACACTTTATCTCAGCTGGAGCCTGAAGATATCAAGGAAGAAATAATCAGGCTTTTTGAAGAAATGTATCGTCAGAAAGAAGAACTCATCGGAGAGGAACGTGTTCGCGAAATCGAAAGAATGATTCTGCTGAAGGTAGTCGATACCAAGTGGATTGAGCATATTGATGCCATGGAACAGCTTAAACAGGGTATAGGTCTCAGAGCTATCGGCCATGAGGATCCCGCTGCGGCATATGCAAAAGAGGGCTTTGAGATGTTCGAGCTCATGATCAGAACAATAAAAGATGATATGGTGAGATACTGCTTTAATGCAACCGTGGAAACATCTACCGACAGAAAAGAGATTGTGACTGTAGGCTCAGGCATCAAACAGGAATTTGTGGATGAGGAGGTAAATTCGGCACAGGGAGTGGAGGCCCCTCTGAATAATCCGGATCAGTCTCAGGAACCTGTAAGAAGAGGCCCCAAGGTAGGAAGAAATGATCCGTGTCCATGCGGAAGCGGAAAGAAATATAAGAACTGTTGTGGAAAGGGTGAATAATAATGGTACAGTTAGACCAGATCAAGTACGAACTTAATCAAAAAACTGAAATTATAAAAGAATTGGGTGTTTCCCTTTGACCCGGCAAGTATCAGCAGCCGTTTAGAAGAATATAATAAAAAAGTTGAAGAAGAAGGATTCTGGGACGACCATGAGAATGCCCAGAAGCTTCTTAAAGAAAAAAAATCTCTTGAAATCCGACTGCAGGAATTCAATGATCTTAATACGGCTCTCTCCGATGTGGAGACTCTGATTGAAATGGCGGAGGAGGCCGGAGACGAATCCATGATAGAAGAAATAGAGGAAGCATATAAGCAGTTACTGAGTGACATGGATTCAATGAGAATCAAAGTGCTGCTGTCGGGAGAATACGACAGAAATAATGCTATTATTTCCATTCATGCAGGTTCGGGGGGCACCGATGCCCAGGATTGGGCGGAAATGCTTATGCGAATGTATCTCAGATGGGCCGAAAGAAAGGGATATAAGATCAGAACTATTGATTATCAGGATGATACGGAAGGCGGAATCAAAAGTGCGGCATTTTTCGTTGAAGGTGAATATGCCTACGGATATCTGAAGAATGAAAAAGGAGTTCATCGTATAGTCCGAATATCGCCCTTCGATTCATCCGGAAGACGTCACACATCTTTCGCATCCCTTGATGTTATGCCTGAAATCGATGATGAGATTAATTTTGAAATCAATCCTGATGACATACGTGTAGACACGTACCGTTCCAGCGGAGCGGGAGGCCAGCATGTAAACAAAACAGAGTCGGCAATTCGTATTACCCATCTGCCTACCAATATTGTTGTAACCTGTCAGAATGAGAGATCTCAGCATCAGAACAGAGAAGTTGCCATGAAAGTGCTGAAATCAAAGCTGATAGAGCTGGCGGAGAGAGAGCATAAGGAAAAAATAGATGAGTTAAAAGGTGATTACGGACAGATTACCTGGGGAAGTCAGATAAGGTCATACGTTTTCCATCCGTATACGATGGTAAAAGATCACCGCACCGGTGCCGAAGTGGGAAATGTCCAGTCTGTAATGGACGGCGACATTGATTTTTTCATAAATGAAAAGCTGAAAGGAACAGTTAAGGAAAAATAGATATGATAATAAAAGCTGTACTGATAGATTTTGACGGAACACTCGGAAATACAAATGAAATTATTTTTAAGAGTTTTCAGCACACCTGGCGTACTTTTACGGGAAGCGAAATAGACGTTGAGGAGGTCAAAAGCTTTTTCGGAGAACCTTTTGAGGTATCCGTAAGAAGACTGTTCGGAGAAAAAAATATACGTGAGGCGACAGACGTATACAGAGCCTTTCAGAACAGCAGGGTTCCGGAACTGGTAAACACTTTTCCCGGTATGAAAGAACTGGTACTCAGATTAAAAGAGAGCGGCTATAAAGTCGCTCTTGTCACATCCAGAGTAAGGAAAAGTGCATACAGCTTTCTGAAAAAATTTGAGATTTTTGAGTGTTTTGATTTAATTGTTACATATAATGACATTATACGTTATAAGCCGGATCCGCAGTCGATTGAGCTGTGTCTGGAGGCTTTCGGTTTGCAGCCGGAGGAAGCGGTGATGATTGGAGACAGCAGCTTTGACATTGAATGTGCCGGAAATGCCGGCTGCAGATCTGTGCTGGTGGACTGGTCGGTTCTGTCACCGGAAGAAAGGGCTTCACTTAAACCGGATTTTATTGCCGAATCAGCCGATGAAATATTTGAATGGATTCTGAAACAGAACGGAGAAATGGATAATAGATGATGTTAAACATATTTTATGGACGGTCAGACCTGGATCGTGCACGGTTCATGTATGAGAATATTGCGCAGGCAAAAGCGGATTGCGGGAAATCCGCTCTTGTTATTGTGCCGGATCAGTATACCCTGGAGGCGGAGAAGTCTGCATTCAGGGTATTAAACGTTAAAGGGATTACGGATATTGAAGTAATGAGTTTTACCAGACTGGCGCAGAAACTGCTGGGCAAGCCCGACGGAAAAGTGTTCATTGACGATCTGGGCAGAAGTATGCTGCTGAGAAAAATTATTTCCGGTAATTATGAAAAGCTGAGAGCCTTTGGCGGAGCTGCCGGAAAAGGCGAGTTCGTAAAAATGATGGGAAGTATGATACAGGAGTTTAAACAGTATAAAACGACTCCGGAGAAAGTAATTTCCATAGCCGAACAGAATTATGAGAAGTATTCGGACATTATGCTGATGAAAAAGCTGAAGGATGCCGGAGTAATTTTCGGGGCATACGAGGAAGCTCTTAAAGAAGGATACTATGACACGGAGGATTATCTGATGCTTCTCAGTGAAGCGATAAACAGATCGGAAGAGCTGAAAGAGAAAAACATATGGATTATGGGTTTTGACATGTTTTCCAAAAGGCTTTTTTCCGTTATGGAAGAGCTGCTGAAGCAGGCAGAGGAGCTCAATATTATTATGCTTTATGATGAGCCCGGCAGCAGGGACTATAATCTGTTTGCATCTATGGAATCAGTATTTGCCGGATTTAAAGAAATATCGAAACGGTGCGGAAGCGGTTTTTCGATGAAAAATATACCTTTGAAATACAGGAAAAAACAGGCTGAGGAAATACAGTTTCTGGAAAAAAATCTGTATGCATTTCCCTTCGGGAAGTATGAATTACCGGAAGAAACCGGAAACTGCAATGACAGGAGCAGAAGTATAGAGCTGTGGCACTGTGATGACCGGGAAACGGAAACAAGAAAAATTGCCTGTGAAATTCAGAAGATGATTCGGAAAAGAGGTCTGAGATTTAAAGATATTATCGTGGCGGTTAATGATCTGCCTTCGAGAAGGAATCTCATCAGACGTATTTTCCCCGAATACGGTATAGAATTTTTTGACGGGAGTAAATATGCCGGAATATATAATAAATTCATGCAGTTTATTCTGGCTTTCTGCAGAAAGGACGAAATATATTATTCGAGGGACAGCATACTTCGGGTGCTGGAAAGTGGAGTTTTGGATATTTCACATGATGAAACCGAGCTTCTCGAAAATTATCTGATAAAATATGCGGCAGAAGGTTATTTATGGAAAAGCGGTTTTTACAAAATTGATTATCGGGGAAAATCGGAGGAAGAAGCTGCACGGGAGTTGAGTGCGGTTAATGACGTCCGGGAGAAATTTGTATCTATTGCTGAGGATTTATATTTCAGGCTGGAGTCGTGCCGTACGGGTAGGGAATACAGCAAAAGCTTTTTTGAGTTTTTAAAGGAAACGGTTCATATGGACGTTCTGATACAGGAGGACGGAGATCGTCTTAAAGACTGTGAATACAGCGAATATGCCGGGATAACTGTTCAGCTATGGAACGGAATGACGTCTGTACTGGAACAGCTGGGCGAAATCCTGGGAGATTACGAATGTACACCGGCGGAGTTTTTTGATGTGTTGAGAAGCGGTATTGAAAGCATGGAGCTTAGTATAGTTCCCACTACTGCGGACCAGGTTTTAATAGGGGATGTGTCTTCCGTAAAAATGAACCGGGCAAAGGTTCTGATAGCGGCGGGATTTAATGACGGTGTGATTCCTGCATCAGATACATCATCGGGAATTTTCAGTGATTCCGAAAAGCTGAAGCTGAATGAAATTGCGGGAGAGGTATGCATAGGCGGAAAGAATAAGCTTGTTCAGGAAAAGCTTAATATTTATCAGACATTAAGCATTCCCGAGGAAAAACTGATACTGAGCTATTATGATTCGTCTTCCGGAGAGGATTCGGCACAGAAATCTCCGCTTCTGGATAGAATCGAAAAAATATTCTCAGATTCATCGGCGGAGGAAAACGTTCATTTTCTGTCTGAGGAAAAAGAAATAAAGTCCGCTAAGGATGAACCCGGCATTTCGGAAGACAGTTTTTTGAAGCTGTACGGAGAAAATCCTCACCTGAGTCCTACTTCAATGGAAGCTTATATGCGATGTCCTTTTTCATTTTTCATGAGATACGGAATAAAAGCAGAGGAAAGAACTGTGTTTGAAATTTCTCCCTCTGAGATGGGTACTGTTTTCCACGAGATTCTGATGCGGTTTTCTGAGGAAATTTCCGAACGGGGAATGTGGAGTGTAATGAATCGTGAAAAATGCGCGGAGTATATGAATGAACTCTCCGAAAAAATTGCTTCTGAATATAAAAAAGGTTTTATGTTTGAAGGAGAAATGGGCAAATATCGAATAGAAAGAGTGAAATCCGTATGTGAAAAAACGGCATTTATGATTTCAAAGCATATTAACCGGGGCAGCTTTGATAAATTTTATTTTGAAATTCCTTTTGGTCCAAACAGAATGCTGCCGCCGATAGAAATAGAAGCCGAAAACGGAAGAAAGCTCTATATTGAAGGAAGAATAGACAGAATAGACATTGCATCTTTAAACGGAAGCACGCTTATTAAAGTTATTGACTATAAATCGGGAAATGAGAAGGCTGTTAAAGAGGAAATTCTTTCCGGTTATAAACTGCAGCTTATGTTGTATATGAATGCGGCGATGAACGGCTTAAAGGAGCAATACGGCAGTATGAAGCCGGCAGGTGTTTTTTATTTCAGAATACAGGAGCCGATGGCGGATGCGGAGAAGAGTAAATCTCCGGAACCGGAGGAAGTGGAAGCCTTTGCGGAAAAAGAGTTCAGAAAGGCATACAAGATGGAAGGGATTGTTGTAAACGAACCCGATACAGTTGATGCCCTTGATTCGGATTTCAGCGGGTTTTCGGAAATAATCAAAGTAAGAAAACTGAAATCAGGAGAAACCAGGGGCAGCGGTAGTTTTACTGCCCTGACATTGAAAGAGTTTGACGATACCATGAAAAACACCTTAAACCTGACAGAAGAAGCCTGTCGGGATTTCGTAAACGGGGCTGCGGATATTCGACCGATGAAAATAAGCGATGATACAAAGGCCTGTACCTGGTGCAGATATAAAAGCATCTGCTGCTTTGATGAGCGTATACCGGGATTCAGTTATCGATAAAATTCACAAGTTCACTGCCGTCGGGAATCACCGTGTCTAATTCAAGAATACGGCACAAATCACAGTAAGTCAGAATCGAGGGAATAACCTTTCCGTGTTCTATTTCAGATATGAATGCAATAGAAAGGTTTGCGGCTTTTGCCAGCTCGGTCTGACTTATTTTTTTTGTTATGCGTGCGTAGTAAAGACGCAGTCCTATGGAACGGGCAATTTTTTTATAATACTCCGAGTTTTTTTCTCTGTTTTTTTCTGACATATTTCACCTTCACCTCCTATATATCATAATACAACATTTTAATAATTGCGTAAATGTCGTAATTTGTCGAAAAAAACTTAAAATGTCGAAAAAAAAACTGCAGCATTGCATTATATACACAATTTATGTAAAAATATTACGTTAAAAATGAGCTATCTTTTTAATATTTGCTGAGATATACTAACAAAAAATGAGCAAAATAATGCTTAAAGAGGTATAAGGATATGAGCATTGGCAGTAGAATCAGAGAAGAAAGAAAAAAGCAGAAACTGACGCTTAGATCTTTATCGGAAAAAGCGGATATTTCTATTTCCTATCTTGGTGATATTGAAAAGGAAAGAAGCCATCCTTCCGTAAGCAGATTAATGGATCTGGCGGAGGCTCTGGGTAAAACGACAGCTTATTTTCTTGAAGAGGAAAAAGCTGCCGAAGAGGAATCCGTATTTCTGACAATGAATCGCGATGAACGGATAAACCTTATAAAGCTTCTGAAAACAGAAGGATTTAAGGAGATTGTATGGGAGTTTCAGGGCTTTGAGGACTGGAACGAAAGAGAAAAAGAAGAATTGAGGATGTTTTTGAATACAAGGAGAACATTCAGTATAAAATAGAGCTGTCAGGGTTCCGGCAGCTTGATTTATTTACCGAAGCATAATATTCTTATGTGGTTCCGATGCGCAGTCATCGGAATTTTTCTGTTTTTTGCTGTTTGCCTGTAAAAAAGATGGTAATTTATGCTTATTAGGGATATAATAAACTTTGAAACTGAATTTGAATAATATCAAAGGGAGATAATTATGAAAAAGAAAACAAAGGTGATTTTAATAGCTGCGGCTGTGATTATTCTTCTGGCTGCACTGGCCGGTGTCCTTATAACCTTCATTACGGATTTTCTTTGGTTCCGTGAGCTGGGATATGTAAATGTATTCTTTACCAAGCTTTTATCTCAATTGAAACTGGGAATACCATGTTTTGTTGTGATTACAGCACTGATCAGGTTGTATCTGAAAGCCCTGAATAAGGATTACGGAAACAAAATGGAAATAGTAAGCTACAATGTAAAAGAAAAAACCGTAAACCGGGTTTCCTGGGGATTTTCAATTCTGTATTCCATTATAGCAACGATGCTTACCACTACATCTCTATGGTATGAAATCATGAGCTTTATAAAAAAGAAAGAATTCAACATGGAAGACCCTCTTTTCGGAATGGATATAAGCAGCTATACATTTACGCTTCCTCTTGCAAATCAGATATACAGTATTGCTACCACTCTTATTATGATGCTGGTAATTATGACTGTTCTGTATTATGCATTTCTGATTGCGGTAAGACGGCCGAAGCTGTTTCAGGATGAATTTGAACAGACGGCATTTGGAGAAGGGGATGCGGCAGACAGAAGAGCGGCAGGCAGGAAGTTCCTTTCGGGAAACTGGAAAGAGCTTCTCAATATGGCGGTCAGACAGATTATTATTATCGGTGTGATTTTCTTTGTAGTGCTGTGTATAGGTTACCTGCTTAAGCAGTATAACCTTGTCTATAAACAGGGAAGTGTTGTATATGGTGCGGGATTTACCGATGCCAATGTTTATCTGTGGGAATACAGAATTCTCATGGTAATGTCTGTTGCTGCCGCAGTTCTTTTTGCGATAGGTATGGCAAAGAAAAAATACAAAATGGCACTGATAATACCTGCGGCAATGATAGCAGTAGGCATCGCGGGAAGTGGAATAGGCCTTCTTGTTCAGAATTTCATTGTATCTCCCGATGAAATATCAAAAGAAAGCAAATATATCGAAAACAATATTAAAATGACTCAGGCTGCATACGGAATAGATGAAATTGAAGAAAACAGCTTTGCCGCTGATGATAAGCTGAGTGCGGCGGATATAATAAAGAATGAGGCTATATTTGACAATATCAGAATAAACGATTTCGAGCCTACCGAACAGTTCTACAATCAGAGGCAGAGTATAAAACAGTATTATACTTTCAATGATGTGGATGTTGACAGATATAATATTGACGGGGATCTGACTCAGGTGTTCCTGTCTGCGAGAGAAATAGATGAAGGCAAAATAAATTCTCAATGGATAACAAAGCATTTGAAGTATACTCACGGATACGGTCTTACTTTATCAAAAGTAAACAGTATTACCTCATCCGGTCAGCCGGATATCCTGATACAGAATGTACCTCCGGAATCAAGCCTTCCGGGAATTCAGATTACCAGACCGGAGATATATTTCGGGGAGCTTACGACAAATTACAGCATAGTAAATACGGATGAAAAAGAATTCGATTATCCTCAGGGAGAAAAGAATGTATATACCGAATATGAAGGCACTGCGGGAATCAGGCTGAATTTTATCAACAGAATACTGTTTGCCATTCGGGAGCACAGTCTCAAAATTCTGGTTTCCACTAATATTAATTCAGATTCAAGAATTCTGATTAATCGCGGAATTAAAGAACGCGTGGAAAAAATTGCCCCGTATCTGTCTTATGATTCAGACCCGTATCTCGTGATTTCGGAAGACGGAAAACTATTCTGGATGATGGACGCATATACCACCAGCAGCTATTATCCGTATTCCGAGCCGTATTCGGATAATCTGAATTATATCAGAAATTCGGTCAAGGTTGTGGTTGATGCTTATAACGGTAGCGTGGATTTCTATATTGTAGATAAAGACGATCCGCTGGTAGCAACAATGTCAGGTGTATTTCCGAAGCTTTTCAGGAGCATAGAGGAAATGCCGGCCGATTTGCTTCAGCATGTCAGATATCCCAAGGCACTCTTCGAGATTCAGGCAAAAATGTATACGAAATATCATATGACTGATGTCAGCGTATTCTATCAGGGTGAAGATCAGTGGGATATCGCAAATGAAATATACGGGCAGGAAGAAACTCAGATGAGCTCAAATTATTTCATTATGTCGCTGCCGGGCAGCACGGAAGAAGAGTTTGTATCGACGATTTCGTATACCCCTGTAAGTAAGAACAATATGACAGGTCTGCTGATTGCCAGATCCGATGGAGAAAATTACGGCCAGCTTAAGCTTTACAGAATGCCGAAAGGAAAGACCGTATACGGACCTGCTCAGATTGAGGCTCAAATAGACCAGGATCCTAATATTTCCAAAGAATTTTCTCTCTGGAGTCAGAGAGGCTCCACATATCAGAGAGGAAATCTGTTCGTGATTCCTGTGGAAAATTCACTGATGTATATTGAACCGATTTATCTTCAGGCGGACAATGAAAGCAGCCTGCCGGAGGTTAAACGGGTGGTGGCAGTGTATAAAGATACAATTGCATATGAAGCAACCCTGGGGGAGGCTCTTAAGACATTATTCGGTAAGGAAATAGGTGAGCTTGCATATGTAGGCGAGGTAGATGTAGAAGCGGGAGACAGGCAGGCTGTCGGTGCAGAAGCAGCCGGCAGTGATGAAGGCAGTGATACCGCTTCCGCAGGCAGCAGTGAAGAGCTGATAAAAAAAGCAAATGAAGCTTTTGATAATGCGGTTTCCGCACAGAAAGACGGAAACTGGGCTGAATACGGAGAATATCTTGATGAACTCAGGACATATCTGAAGCAGCTTGAAGGAAATGCAGATGAATAAGGAGTTGGCTTATGGATAAAAAAAGAATGTTATATAAGATTACTCCGCGGGAAAACTCAAAGGAAACCGTGAAGAGTATTCTGAATCAGCACCCGGAAGTGGAATTCGTTTCTTTGGTGGGTGTTGATATCTGGGGGTACAGCACAGATGAAAAGATTCCTGTAAGGCTGTTTCTCGAGGATTTTGAGCAGATAATGAAAAACGGGGTTCAAACAGACGGCTCCAGCGTAATGCTTCCTAAAATTGCGGATCTGAACAATGCAAAGGTAGATATCATACCGGATAAAGAGGTTAACTGGTATGTTGATTATAACTACGGGCATATAAGTGATGAGACGGGTCTGCCGGTGGGAACACTCAGAATTCCCGCGATTCTTGTGCATAATGAAAAAACGGAAGTAGGTTCCCGTGTAATTCTGAAACACGCAATAAAAGAGTTTAAAGAGGAAATCATAAAACTGATCTCCGAATACAACTATATCTGCCCTTATCTTGGAATAGAAAGTGCGGAAGACATTGAAGAAATTGTACTGACTTCGGCTACAGAGCTTGAATTCTGGGTTAAAACACCGGATGATATTGCGGACAGGGAGCAGCTGGCAACATCTCAGACTTTGAAGGAGCAGTATTGGAAACGAACAGTGGGCCCGGTAAGATCGGCGCTGGAAAAGACTCTGAAAATTCTGGATTACTACGGATTTGAAGTTGAAATGGGGCACAAAGAGGTCGGAGGTGTAAAGGCGAAGCTGATAGGAACAGGCTCTTTTGACCATGTAATGGAACAGCTGGAAATTGACTGGAAATATGCAGAGGCACTGCAGGCGGCGGACAATGAAGCTCAGGTAAAAAATGTAGTGAAGGATGTATTCAGACATGACGGTCTGGATGTGACCTTCCAGGCAAAACCGATTGAGCTTGCCGCAGGAAACGGAGAGCACACTCATCTGGGCGTTGCCGCAAAGCTGAAGGACGGCAGAAAGATCAATCTGTTTACTTCTCTCGATAAAGGACAGTTTATGACACCGGTCGGTTACGGCGGTCTTATGGGGCTTTTGAAGAATTATGAAATAGTAAATCCTTTTGTTGCATCTACAAATGATGCTCTTAACAGATTAAAGCCGGGGTTTGAAGCACCTGTATGTATTGTAACTTCATTAGGTCATGATTCCGTTACTCCATCCAGAAACAGAACCGTGCTGGCGGGTCTGGTAAGGGAAATCGGAAATCCGTTTTCCACCAGATTTGAGCTTCGTTCACCCAATCCGAAAAGCAATACTTATCTGGTAATAGCATCGGCTTATATGGCTATGCTGGACGGAATAAGGGCGGTATTAAAAGAAGGTAGAACACCTGAGGAACTTGAAAAAGAAATTTCGAAAGACTACGGAGAAGAAGGCTTCTATCTTGAAAAAAACAGGATATACAGAAGCGAGAAGAACGTGTTTACGGAATATTCTCCGGAGGAAAGAAACAGACTTTTCGGAAGAGCACCGGAGACGGTATGGGAGAATATAAAAGCTCTGGATACCAACCCGGAAAAACTCAAAGTTCTGTATCAGGGAGAGGTATTTACGGAGCTTACCATTGAATCATATAAAGAAGCAATGATAGATATGTGGGCTACGGAATTGTCATTCAGAATAATTCATGAATATCGGGATGTAGTGGTTGAGTGCGTTAAGCTGGAAGACGATCAGGAGAATGAACTGGACAGAGCGAACTGGGAAGAGGTACAGAGGCTGAAATCCTATCTGATGAAAGACAGCACGGACAGAAAATCCCTGTTTTCAAAAACCAGAGATGCGCTTAATTCCGGTGATTTTTCGCTTGCATCAAAGCTTCAGATTGAAATGCATAATAAGGTGGAAGAGCTAATTTACAAGTACAACGAATATAAAAAGAATATTTTTTAAGGAAGGTGAAGATATATGTTAGATATTAAAAGAGTAAGAAATGAATTTGACAGTGTAAAAAATGCAGTTGAGTCAAGAGGACAGGGGGATTTTAATCTGCCAAAGGCTGTGGAACTGGACGAAGCAAGAAGAGCTTTGCTGGCGGATGTGGAACTTCTTAAGAATAAACAGAATGCATCTTCAAAGGAAATTCCAAAGCTCAAGAAAGCGGGACAGGATACAACAGAGCTCATGGCTGAAATGAAGGCTCTGTCGGAAAAAATAAAGGAAGAGGATGAGAAGGTTAAGGCCGTAGAGGCGGAGCTTCAGAGCACACTCCTCGGTATTCCGAATACACCGCATCCGTCGGTACCTGTTGGTCTCAGTGATGAGGATAATGTGGAGATTAAGAAATGGGGAACACCGAGAGAATTTGATTTTGAATTTAAAGCTCACTGGGATGTCGGAACAGACCTGGGAATCCTCGATTTTGAAAGAGCTGCAAAAATTTCGGGTGCGAGATTTACTGTATATAAAGGGCTTGGCTCAAGACTGGAAAGATCTGTAATGAATTTTATGCTGGATTTACATACAGAACAGCACGGATATACAGAAATACTTCCGCCGTTTATGGTAAATCGGGCTGCTATGACGGGAACCGGACAGCTTCCGAAATTTGAAGAGGATATGTTCCATGTTCCGGCAAAAGACTTTTTCCTTATTCCGACAGCAGAGGTTCCTCTTACAAACCTCAGAATGGGAGAAATTATCGACGGAGCGGAGCTCCCGGTTTATTATACAGCTTATACCCCGTGCTTCAGAAAGGAAGCCGGTTCAGCGGGAAGAGATACAAGAGGATTAATCCGTCAGCATCAGTTTAATAAGGTTGAATTAGTAAAGCTTGTTAAACCAGAAGCTTCATATGATGAGCTTGAAACACTTCTGCAGGATGCGGAGAGTGTTCTCCAGATTCTCGAAATTCCTTACAGGGTTGTTAAGCTCTGCTCAGGTGATCTGGGATTCAGTTCGGCAATGACATATGATATCGAAGTATGGATGCCTTCATACAACAGATATGTTGAGATTTCATCTTGCTCAAACTTTGAGGACTTCCAGGCAAGACGTGCACAGATAAGATTCAAGAAAGACCCGAAAGCAAAAGCACAGCTTGTTCATACACTTAACGGTTCGGGTGTTGCAGTCGGAAGAACAACAGCGGCAATCCTTGAGAATTATCAGAACGAGGACGGCACAGTAACAATTCCGGATGTTCTTGTTCCTTACATGGGTACAGATATTATTAAATAAAATAAAAAATTAAGGCAATCGTTTCGGTTGCCTTTTTTCATAGGAGTAAATATGTGGATTTGGTTAAATAAAGAAAAATATCCTGACTTACAGGAAACAAACAATGCATTAAGCGACAACAGATATAATAATTATGCTGTCGCAGATTTTCTTAAGGAATATAAATATAATAAAAAAATTATTTCTGCGGAAATAAGAGTAAGTGCAAGCATTAAATATTTGCTTTCGGTTAACAAAAAATATATCGGAAGAGGTCCGGTTGATTGCGGTGGTGATATTGATTTCACAACTACAATGTTAAGACATTATTATAATTGTTACAGTATTGATGTAAATTCAAACGAATTTACAGTTGAAGCTACAGTTTATAATAAACCTGTAGTATATTCGGATTTAGGATTAGGTCACGGCGGTTTGTGGTTTGAAGCAGATTTAATATTTGAAGACGGCGAAAAGAAAACCATAAGCTCCGATGAAACCTGGCTTGCGAAATATAACGAGCAGTATGCAGATGATGAAACTGTTGACAGAACAAAGTCCGCAGGTGATTATCTTAATGTCAGCACATTCCCGTATCCGTTAAAGCAATTCGATATTTCTCCGTTGCCGAATCTTACAGAAGAAACAGTACAACATAATGCGGTGAGAAAAGAAAACGAAATTGAAATAATTTTTGATAAAATATATTGCGGATTCATCTGCTTTGATGTAGAAACAAAGGAAAAGGTAGAATTTGAAATTCATTATCACGAGATAAAAAGAGAAGATACACCGCAGAAATTCATTGCAGATTCTAACTCATCTTTCCGCCATCTTACAATGAAAAGCTGTGACAGAATTACAATAAAAAATCTCACAAACAATAACGATTTTGAGATAAAAAATATTAAGTTTATTTTTATTCATTACCCTTGCGATGATAACGCATCTTCATTTGATTGCAGCGACAAAGGTTTAAATAAGGTTTATGAGGTTACAAAACACACATTAAAGTTATGCAGACAAAGTCTTCATCTTGACTCCCCTATGCACCAGGAACCGCTTGGCTGTACAGGCGATTATATGATTGAAAGCCTTATGAATTACTACACATTCGGCGATAATCGTCTTACAAGAATTGACCTTGTTCGTACAGCAGACAGATTGATTATCGGTGACGGATATATGTTCCACACAACCTACAGTATGCTGTGGATTCAGATGCTTTATGATTATTATATGTATTCTGGAGATTACACAATCTTTAAGGACACCGAAAAAGCATTAGAGCTGTTGCTCACGAGGTTTAACAGTTATATTGGTGAAAACGGCTTGATTGAAAAGTCAAAAGACTTTATGTTTATGGATTGGATGGTCTGCGACGGCTACAGTCTTCATCATCCTCCGAAGGCACTCGGACAGACAGTTTTATGTTCATTTTATTATGGCGCATTGAAGACTGCAGAAAAGATTTATGAAATAGTAAATCAGAAAGAACAACAAAACGCAGTACAACAGCGAGCAGTAAATTTGAAAAATGCAATGAATAAGTATTTATTCGATACCGAAAAAGGCTTGTACATAAGCGGTCTAAACACTCCGAATCTAGTTCCCGAATATTTCTATCTTCCGAAGAACTCCGAAAAGATATATTATACGAAGCACGCAAATATTCTTTGTGCTTTGTACGGAGTCTGCGAAAAAGAGCAGGAAGCACAGATACTCGAAAAGGTTTTGGAAAATGAAGAAATGGTTGACTATCAGCCTTATTTTGCTCACTTTGTTTTTGATGCAATTTACAAAGCAGGCTTATTCTCGAAATACGGAATGAAAATTCTACGCAAATGGATTCCGATAGTTGAGGATTGCGACAAGGGTCTTGCAGAAGGCTGGCATAAGCCCGAGGAAACATATTCCTTTGACCATTCTCACGCATGGGGCGGTACTCCGATTTATCAGATGTCGAATAAGCTCTTACAAATAAAAATACTTGAACCAGGAATGAAGAAAATTTCAATTAATCCGAATATTTATGATTTGGAGTATCTTAATGTTTCATTCCCGACGGATTACGGCAAAATTACAATCAGCGTAAAGGGAAACAAGACAGAGATAATTGAAAAACCGAACGAAGTTGAAATAGTAA
This sequence comes from Firmicutes bacterium UBA1739, assembly GCA_002315385.1. Lineage (GTDB taxonomy): Bacteria > Bacillota > Clostridia > Peptostreptococcales > Anaerovoracaceae > UBA1739. Next base: position 20,012 of record DCHZ01000036.1, read on the forward strand.
TTTAAGTAATTTATTCAATTCAATATTGAAAAAGAAAATAAAAAATGATACCATAAACTAAAAGAGGTGATTCGATGAAGAAAGTATTTTGTGTAATTTTTTCTTTAATAATTTTGTTAACGAGTTTGTCGATTGCGGTTGTCGCAAAGGATGCAACGACGGGTACATTGGCAAATGTAATAGTTTGTGTCCGCTTTTCGGGTGATACAACAGACAGCTTTGCAACAGGTACAGACAAATTGATTAGTTTGTATAACGATACAACGGAGCTTGATTCTTACTATCCGTATGATTATTCGTTTAAGCATTACATAAGTGAAATTTCACGAGGCTTGTTGAATGTTGAAAACTATTTTCCGCAGTATGACGGAACAGTCATAACACCGCTTGATTTGTCGAGGCCTTATGAATATTATGATGACGGCACAGTTCTTATGGAGGTAATTGACGCATTTAACAGCGGAAGAATTACTTTACCTTCAAACAAAAAGCTTGACTATCGCACAAGCGGAATTATTGACAATGTAACGGTAATTTTGCAGGATGTCGAAAATCAGGATGACGCAGGCATGATGTGGCCGCATAAGAGTATTTGTCCTGTTCAGACAAAGATTAACGGCACATACAATATCGGTAATTATAATTTTATCAATGCCGATACATTTTTCGGAATGTATTCGATGACCGAGCAGGGTACAATTTCGCATGAATTTTTACACACAGTCGGTTTCCCAGATTTATACAGAGGGGGAAATATGTCGGGTGTTCCTGTCGGCAGATGGGATATTATGGCGGCAAACAGTATGTATCAGCAGTACCCGTTGTCATATCTTCGTTATACAATGGGATGGGTTCCGATGCAGACAATTTCTGTCAGCGGTGACTATACTCTTGATGCAGTTTCGGATGATGATTCAGACAGAATTCTCTACAAGCTCGAAACTCCGCTGTCAAACAGTGAATTCTTTATGCTTGAATACAGAAGTAAGGTTGAGCAGACAGGAATGACCTCGGCTGCAAAGAAAACGGATGCAAAAATTCCGTCATCGGGTCTTTTAATTTATCGTGTAAACACTTCTGTTGAATATCTGACGAATATTTCGGGAGACGATTATATCTACGTTTTCCGTCCCGGTGAAGAAGGGCTTATCGCATCAAAGGGCGACATAACTGCAGCGGCAATCAATCCGCTTGACGGTGAAACATCGTACGGCAGTGCTGATATGGATGCGAGCTTCACAGACGATACAATTTTCTATTCTGACGGAAAGAACAGCGGAATTGTTATCAGCAATGTTTCATATAGCTCTGACAAGTCGCAAATCAGCTTCCACGTTGAGTATCAGGACTATTCAACAATGGATTTGTGGTCAAATGTAGGCGCATCGACAAGCTCGGGTGCATCGGTTGTCAAGGGTGCGGTTGATGATGACGGAAACAAATATGCAATGTCATTGAACACATTGAGTTATCCAAGCTCGGCAAATGTTTATAAATTCGTTGACGGACAATGGAAACAGGTCGGCACATCTCTCGGCGGAGCAATGGACGGAAACATACAGACATTCAACAATGAATTGTATGTTATTTATCAGAATTCAAGTTATTATCCTGTAATTGCAAAGCTCGAAAACGGAGCGTGGAAAACGATTGCAACCGATACTTCATCGCAGTATGCGTATAATCTGCAGATTTTTAAATCGGAAGATTCACTTTATTGCGGATGGGTAAACGGTGACGGAAATAAAGTAATAATCAAGAAAATAAATTCATCGTCAATGACGGCGGTCAACAGTACGCTGACAGCCTCGTATTTTTCCAATCCTGCACTGACCGCATCGGGTAATTATATTTATGCGGTGTACAGTGATTTCTTCGGTTCGGACACGTCAACAAAACTAAAAAGATATAATCTTACAACAAAAGCATGGGAAAATATTACTATTCCGAATGCTCCGAACGGCACAGTTGTTCACAAGGCGGCAAACAATAACGGTGAAGTGTGGTTTTTAGCATCGGGTTACGACACAACACCGATAGTATTTTCTGTTAATTCAGACGGAACAGTAACGAAAAAAGAAGTGACAACTGACATAGAAAATATTCTTGATATAGGTATAGCGGTCAACGATAACGGCACCTTGTTTGTCGGATTGTTTACCTCAACAAGCTCATCCGAGGTAATGTATCTTGAAAATGGCGAGTGGAAACAGCTCGGAAGCAACCCGTGCGATTCCGTTCAGTCAGCTGATATGTATATCTATGGTGATACGGTTTATGTTGTGTCGGCAACACTTTCAAGCGGTGCGGTTGTGACCCGTTCAAAAGAAATGCCCCAGCTCCCTGTTGCAAAAATTCTTGCGAAGGAAGGCACAGACATTGAAATCCGTGACGGATATATTATAGGTTTACCGCTCAATGCAGTAGCACTTTCGTTGTATCTTGATACAACAGAGGGCGGTAAGATAGTATGTAATGAAATTCTTTCGGGAAGTCAGCTGAAGCTATACAGCGCAGACGATATTCTTCTTGCAACATATACGATTGTAATTCGCGGTGACGTTAACGAGGATAACGTGGTTGACGGAACGGATTGCGTGCTGATAAACTGTATTTTAGATAACTCAACAATTTTTACCGAAAGACAAATTCTTGCGGCTGATGCAGACGGTGACAGAACGATAACCGAAAATGATTCGACAACCGTGTTTGAAATCGGGTTAAGATAAGAGAAGATATAGATAAATCAGAATTTGCGGGGATTAAAGGCTCCCTCTTGGGGAGCTGTCGTCATAGACGACTGAGGGGGTAAAACTGTGATACCTTATAAAAACAGTCTGAATAAAAACGCATAAAATATGATGAAAGCCGTTCTGCATTTTTTAAAGATTACGGAATTAAAGTTTTGCGATTTGCAAACAATGAAGTTAATGAGGATTTTGAAGCTGTATGTACTGTGATTGATAAAGAAGTGAACAACAGATTGGCATGCAACAACCCCCACAGCCGCTGAAGCGGCACCTCCCCCGAGGGAGGCTTTTATGAAAAATCATAAATTATGGAGTTACGTTATGTTAGGAAAAATGGTAAATGTGACAGTGGACAGACCGCTTGGTAGTTTTCACCCTAAACATAAAAATATAGTTTATCCACTTAACTACGGATATGTGAACGGAATAATTGCTCCCGACGGTGAAGAGCAGGATGTATATATAATGGGTGTTGATATGCCGATAAAAGAGTTTACGGGCAGAGTTGTTGCCGTGATTCGCAGAATAAATGATGTTGAAGATAAATGGATTGTTGCCCCCGAAGGATATACTGTAACAAAAGAAGATATTATTAAAGCAACATTTTTTCAGGAACAATATTTTAATATCGAGATAATTTTGTAAATAAATCAGAATTTTCAGAGGGATTGATTATGCTTGAGTATTTTTATACCGATAAAGACAATATAATATTTGTAAATCTATGTTGTCAGTTAAATTGCGAACTGAACGAAATTCTTTCGGGACCTATCAATCCGATTGTTACCAGAGCCAATATGACCGATGATTTTTCAGATGTGATAATAGCTGTTGAAAACGATGTTGTAATAGGGTGTATTGCCTTGAGACCGTTTTCACCCGATACCGCCGAAATAAAGAGAATGTATATCATTCCTTCCAAAAGGGCATCGGGTATGGGTAAAGCATTGCTTGAAAAGTGTCTTTCTCTGGCAAAGGAAAAAGGATATCGGTATGCCGTGTTGGAATCAAATGAAAAACTGCCGAACGCAAAGAATCTATATTTGAAAGCCGGTTTTACAAAAATGCGTTCTTACGGTCCGTATGCAGCGCTGGAGGAAACTCTGTGTATGATAAAATCATTATATTGATTCAATAAATCCCGGTTTGTCAGGTTAATTAGAAAACACAAACTCGCCCTCATTTTGAGAGCGAGTTTAATTTTGAAATAAATTGAGATTGTGCAGACCTCAGGCGACAAGATTGTCGCCACTACAAGCGTGTCATTCTGAGCATAGCGAAGAATCTAATAAATTTACTTCGCAAATCGGCAGGAGCAGAGCCCCTGCCCTACAAAATATACTAAGCCTTGTCATTCTAAGGAACAAATTACATTTATGTAATTGAGATACTTCGCTCAGTATGAAATGCTTTTACGGCTCCTGTTTTCCGTCACACGGAAAAAGGGAGCTGTCACGAAGTGACTGAGGGATCAAAGGGAAACAAAGCAGAACAATCCTTCGTCTTTGATTTTGTTCCTGCTTTTTTGGACGATGTGGGCATCGTCCACTACGAAAAGTTTAAAATATGTCATTCTAAACGAAGTGAAGAATATCATTGTGCAATAAAGGGACGATATTAAATTCATCGTCCCTTTAACAGTTTTATTTTAAATTAAGCGGTTTTGTGTGCCAGATATTCTGTGCATATTCGTTAATAGCACGATCACAGGCAAAAATTCCTGCACCTGCAACATTCATAAGTGACATTTTGTTCCAGGTTTCACGGTCCTTGTAAAGCTCCTCGACCTTTCTCTGTGCTGATTTGTAATCTGCAAAATCAGCAAGAACCATATACGGGTCGTGGTGAGTGATTGTTCCACCGATTTCGGGGAAGGTCTTGCCATTGATTCCGCTGTTGATGAAGTCCACAACCTTGCGGATGTCGGAATTGTTGAGGTAATAATTTTGCGGATTGTAGCCGTTTTTCTTAAGCTCATTAACCTCGGGTGTGCTCATACCGAAAATGAGAATGTTGTCAGCACCGACGGAATCGTAAATTTCAACATTTGCGCCGTCCATAGTGCCGAGTGTAACTGCACCGTTAATCATGAGCTTCATATTACCCGTACCGCTTGCCTCTGTACCCGAAAGAGAAATCTGTTCGCTTATGTCGGCGGCAGGCATAAGATTTTCTGCCATTGTAACGTTGTAGTCTTCGAGATAAACAACCTTTAATCTGCCACGAACATCGGGGTCGTTGTTGATTAAATCACCGAGTGTGCAGATGAAGCTGATAATTTTCTTTGCCATAAAGTAACCCGGAGCGGCTTTTGCGGCAAAAATATAAGTGTGCGGTGTGAAATCACCGTCGGGATTTTCCTTGATTGCAAGGTACTTTGAAAGAATGTGGAAAGCATTCAAGTGCTGACGCTTGTACTCGTGAAGACGTTTAACCTGCACGTCGAAAATTGATGTCGGGTCAAGCTCAACTCCGTTGGTTTTCTTAACAAGCTCAGCAAGTCGCTGCTTGTTGTGGAGCTTGATTTCTTCCATTTTCTTGAGAACTTCGCTGTCGGTAGCGTAAGCCTTTAATTTTTCAAGCTCTCTGCCGTCATAAATAAATTTGTCACCGATTAAATCCGTGATAAGTGCGGTTAACTCGGGATTTGACTGGCAAAGCCAACGGCGGTGAGCGATACCATTCGTAACATTTGTGAATTTGTCGGGTGTAACTGTATAGAAATCCTTGAAAACGCTTTCCTTAAGAATTTCGGAATGAAGAGCCGAAACGCCGTTTACACAATGTGAGCCTGCAACGGACATATTTGCCATACGAACAACGCCGTTTGAAACGATTGCCATACGCTCAACCTTGCCTGCATCACCTGTTGAATCCCATACAAATTTGCGGAAACGGTTGTCGATTTCCTTTGTGATTTCGTAAATTCTCGGAAGAAGTCGCTTGAACAAATCCTCGGGCCAGCATTCAAGAGCCTCTGCCATAACTGTGTGATTTGTGTATGCAACTGTATCTGTAACGATTTTCCATGCCTCGTCCCAGCCGTAGCCGCATTCGTCAAGAAGAATTCTCATAAGCTCGGGGATAGCGAGTGTCGGATGAGTGTCATTGATGTGAATTGCAATCTGCTCTGCAAGGTTGTCAATTCTGCCGTAAATACGAAGATGATTGTTGACGATATCCTGAATTGAAGCAGAAACAAGGAAATACTGCTGTCTTAAACGAAGGCTCTTTCCTTCGGGGTGATTGTCAGACGGATAAAGAACCTTGCTGATAACCTCTGCCATAGCATTCTGCTCCATAGCACGCATATAATCGCCCTGGTTGAACATATCCATATCAAGTCCGGGTGACTTTGCACTCCAAAGACGGAGAACGCTGATACCCTTGCCGTCCTTACCTGCAACAAACATATCGTGCGGAACAGCCTTGACTGTCTTGTAATCTCTGTGTTCAATGTGGTGGTACTGGTTGTCCCACTGCTCCTCAATCCAGCCTTCAAACTTGATGTCAACAGCCTCTTCCTCGTGCGGAACAAGCCAAACTTCACCGCCGGGGAGCCAGAAATCGGGAAGCTCTGTCTGCCAGCCGTCAACTAACTTCTGCTTGAAAATACCATATTCGTAAAGAATGGAATATCCCTTTGCAAAATATCCCTGTGTTGCAAGTCCGTCAAGATAGCAGGCGGCAAGTCTGCCGAGACCGCCGTTGCCAAGACCTGCGTCAGGCTCGCAGTCGTACAATTTTTCGAGTCTGATACCGAAATCCTTTAAAGCGGACTCCATAGTTTTGGTAAGATTAAGGTTGTAGAGGTTGTTCTTGAGAGAACGTCCCATCAAAAATTCCATACAGAGATAATAAATCTTCTTTGAATCGGATTTTTTTGACTGATTATGAAATTCTTTTCTGCCCTGCATCATCATGTCACGAAGAATGAGGGCAATAGCCTTATAGTAATGCTCGTATGTTGCCTCTTCGGGCGAAACACCGAAATAGTGAGAGAGCTTGTTAGTAATCTGCTCTTTCGCTTCTTTTTTGGTAAGTTTATAGTTCATACTGTACCTCCGATTGATTGCAAAAATACCTATACTTTATTTTATAACAAAACTATTGAAAATACAACACTAAAAATAAATTTATTACAATGAATATTTGATTAATTTTTGGATATACTAACGAAATACTTTTGAATTTATGCGAATTTTTAAAATAAAGTTATTTATTTTGTACAAATATATGGAGAAAATATGCTCTAACATAAGATAGGGAGAATTCAAAATTAGTGGTCAAATGAGATTCTTCGTCACTTTGCTCCTGAGAATAACATACTTGTAGGGGCGACAACTTGTCGCCATAATATCATCAGAAATTACAATTTTTCCGTAGTGGACGATGCCCACATCGTCCAAAAATTACCCCCTCAGTCACTTCGTGACAGCTCCCCACAGGGAGCCTTAAATCATGTCATACTGAGTGAAACGAAGTATCTCATCGTCCGTTTAATGCACAATGCACAATTACGCTCTATCCTACAGAGTTGTGTAGGACGGTGGGCCTTGCTCCTGCCGAATTTGCGGAGCAAATTGGACAACACAGAATTCACCCCTTTCGTTACTTCGTGACACTTCCCCAAGGGGCAGCTTTAAAGTGGAATTTGAACAAGGCGCCCCATAGGGGAGCTGTCGAGCGAAGCGAGACTGAGGGGGTGGTTGAGATACTTCGCTTTGCTCAGTATGACATAATTGTTGTTTAGTACAAGCAAATTCCTAACGGAATTTCGGCAAGAGCAGTTTATAGGTAACTCACAACTCCC
>DCHZ01000020.1:0-21268 GCA_002315385.1 Firmicutes bacterium UBA1739
TTTGAACGCTGCGAAAAGAAATATCTGCTCACACAGTCTCAATACAGCTATATTCTCGATGAGATAAAAAATCATATGGTCAGTGACGAGTACGGTAAATATGCCATCAGTAACATATATTATGATACGCCGGACTGGGCAATAATCAGAGCATCCATCGAAAAACCGGTTTACAAGGAAAAGCTTCGTGTAAGAAGCTACGGAGTACCGGGAGACAACGATAAGGTTTTCGTTGAGATTAAAAAGAAATGCTGCGATGTTGTTTACAAAAGACGAATTAGAATGAAGGCAGCGAAGGTTCCCGAATATCTTGCCGGGAATCATGAGTTCTCGCCGGGAAATCAGATCGGCAGGGAAATAGAATGGTTTCAGAAAAAATACAACTCACAGCCGCGGGTATTCATCGGCTACAACCGGCAGGCTTTTGCCGGAATTGAGGATCCGGAGCTGAGAATCACATTTGATTCCGATTTAAAATGGAGAACCGGAGAACTGGATCTTAGGCACGGAAATTACGGATTTCCCATTATGGAGGATAATCAGATACTTATGGAAATCAAAATCCCGGGAGCCGCACCTCTCTGGCTGAGTCGGATGCTCAGTATCGCAGGTGCATTTCCCACCGCGTTTTCAAAATACGGTAACTGTTATAAAAAATATCTGATTAAAGAAACATCATTTTATAGGGAGGAATTATTCAATGATTGATTCAATTATACAGGATTGTATTACGCTATACACATTTCTGATCTGCACCGGGGTTTCGGTGCTTCTCGGTCTCAGTACCGCATTTATCTGCATGTTCAGAAACAAAACTTCTCAGAGCTTTGCACTGACCATAGCTATCCTTCCGGCGGTAGTTCAGATGGTTATCATGCTGGTTAACGGAAATATCGGTGCCGGTGTAGCCGTTGCGGGAGCCTTCAGTCTTGTCAGATTCCGATCCACTACGGGAAATGCAAGAGAGATAGTCATGATTTTCCTTTCCATGACAATAGGTCTTGCCTGCGGCATGGGATATGTGCTGCTGGCTGTGCTTTTCTTCATTATCATAGCTGTCTATCTGCTGATACTGAGTCTTACCAGCTTCGGAAGAAGTGACAGCTCGAAGCTGGAGCTTGTAATTACCATTCCCGAAAACCTGGAATATGACGGAATTTTCGATGATATTTTTGTAAAGTATACAGATAATTCAAATTTAGTCAAAGTAAAAACAACAAACATGGGAACACTGTACGAGCTGGTTTACCATATTAACGTCAAAGGCGGTTCGGTATCCAAGGCATTTATAGACGAGCTTCGCTGCAGAAACGGAAATCTCGGTATTTCCTGCGGTCATATTCCCGAAAAAGCCGCTTTGTAAAGTGCTTGTCTGTTAATTAAATATATAAGCAGTCAGAATATGCTGCAAAATGAAAATCGCCGCCTCCGGAGCTGCCGGGACGGCGGTTTTAAGTTATATGCAGCCGAGGAAAACATAAAGGAATGAGAAAATAAAAAAAAAAAAAACAGAACATATATTCAAAAGTGCTTTACAAAGAACATTCGTTCTGTTATGATAAAGAAAACGAACGAACAAATGTTTGAAATGAGGTGAAGCAATGTATTATTCGGGAAAAGGTTTTTATTTCAGCAGGCTGAAGCTTATCGGTGCGGCAATTATTTTGACGATTCTGATAGTTTTTTCAGCATTGACTATTTACGGCGCGGTTTACGGAGACACGGCATATTCATATATGGATAAAGAAAAAGAAATCTGCTATACAACCATTATAGTATCGGAAGGGGATTCTCTATGGAGTCTGGCTCAGTCCTACAGTGAAGACAGGGAGGATGTCAGGAAGATGGTTTACGAAATATGTGAGCTGAACGGCATAGAAAACAGTGTGATATTTCCGGGACAGCAGCTTATGATCCCGGAATGCTGATACTGACATGCGAAAACTGTAAATAAATATGAAAAATCAGAAAAAAATCGCATAATATCTCCTTTGGATTTTACAAAACGGGATTGATTTGATAAAATAGAAATAAATTATAATGACTGCAATAAATGAAAGGAGATATTATAATGGCACTTACAGGAAAAGCACTTATTGCTCAGGGCGGAGGCCCGACAGCTGTTATTAACCAGACACTTGTCGGAGTTATTCAGGAAGCAAGAAAATACAATAATATTACAAAGGTGTACGGAGCTGTTAACGGAGTGGAGGGTATCGTGAACGAGAATTTCCTCGATCTTACTCAGGAAACCACCCATAATCTGGAAGAAGTGGCACTTTGTCCGTCTTCAGCTCTGTGTTCAACGAGATTAAAACCGGATGAAGAATTCTGTAAAAAGATATTTAAGGTTCTGGCTGTTCATGATATCCGATATTTCTTCTATATCGGCGGAAACGATTCAGCTGATACTGTAAGAATAGTTAATGAAGAAGCGAAAAAAGCGGATTACGATATGGTCTGCATTCACATTCCAAAAACGATTGACAATGATTTGAGAAACAATGACCATACTCCGGGATTCGGTTCCGCCGCAAGATTTGTAGTGCAGGCTTTTAAGGGAATAAATCTCGATGTTCGTTCATTACCCGGAATTTATATCGGAGTTGTAATGGGCAGGGATGCGGGATTTTTAACCGCAGCATCGGGACTGGCAAGAGAATTTGACGATGACGGCCCACATCTTATCTATGTTCCGGAACGTCCGTTTGACAGAGATAAGTTTGTTAAAGACGTAATTGAAGTTAAAGAAAAATACGGAAGATGTATTGTTGCCGTATCTGAAGGTATAAGAACTGAGTCAGGGGAACTGTTTGTGGCATCATTGAAAAATGACCTTGAAGTTGATCCTCACGGAAATGTCTCTCTTTCGGGTACAGCCGCATTAGGTGAAGCACTCGTATCGGAGCTTAAGAAAGAAATTTCCGGAAGAGTAAGATGCGACACATTCGGTTATCTTCAGAGATCATTCTTTGAATGTGTTTCTGATGTAGACAGAAATGAAGCACGGGAAGTAGGCGAGAGAGCTGTGCAGTTTGCCGTATGGGGAGAGCAGGACGGTTCTGTCGGTATTAAGAGAATGGGAAACTATTCTGTGGATTATGTTCTTAATAAACTAGAAGATGTTGCCAGAATTCCAAGAAGCATGCCTGAAGAATTTATTAATAAAGAGGGTAATAATATTACAGATGAATTCCGTCTGTACTGCAGACCTCTGCTGGGATCGGGTATCAGAGCTACAGCTAAACTCAGAGCACCAAGAGTGCCTAAGCTTTTAGACAAATAGGTGAGAATATGGATAATAATAAAATTGAAGAACTGAAACAGATAATAAATGAAAGTAAGAACATTGTCTTTTTCGGTGGAGCAGGAGTTTCAACAGAAAGCGGTATTCCGGATTTCAGATCGGAGACGGGATTATACAATGCTCAGAAAGAATTCGGAAGATCACCTGAAGAAATGCTGAGTAATACTTTCTTTACAAACTGTACGGATACTTTTTACAGGTATTACAAGAAGAATTTAATATATAAAGATGCAAAACCAAACAAGGCACATATGGCTCTGGCAAAGCTTGAAGAACAGGGAAAGCTTATAGGAGTTGTCACACAGAATATTGACGGACTGCACCAGCTTGCGGGGAATAAGAAGGTATATGAACTTCACGGCTCTGTATTAAGAAATTACTGCATGAGATGTCATGAATCTTATTCACTTGATGATGTTCTGGAACAGGATGGTATTCCAAAATGCTCATGCGGAGGAACAATAAAGCCGGATGTGGTATTATACGAAGAAATGCTTGATGATAATGTGGTAAACGGAGCAATCAATGCGATAAGACAGGCTGACACTATGATAGTGGGCGGTACTTCTCTGGTTGTGTATCCCGCAGCAGGTCTGATAAGATATTTTAAAGGAAAGAATCTTATTCTGATAAATAAATCTAAGACTCAGTATGACAGTCAGGCTTCTCTGGTAATTAATGATTCAATAGGCGAAGTTCTGGGAGCCTGTGTTTTATAAATCGTTTTCCGAATTGCAAAGAATAAGAATGTTTGAAGATTCCCGGAATTTGAAGATTCCCGAAAAAGGGAATCTTCAAACAGAATTCTATTCAAACAGAATTCTATCGGTTATTTTTCTATATAGTTTGTCAGTGTTCCGATATTCTCTATTTTACAGCTGACAGTATCTCCGGCTTTCAGGTATCTCGGAGGATTAAAGCCCATGCCTACACCTTTGGGAGTTCCTGTCATTATCATATCTCCGGGAAACAGAGTGTAACCTTGTGAGATTTCGTGTATTATTTGAGGAATATCTCTTATCATATCTGAAGTGTTTCCTTTCTGCCTTATTTCATCATTGACAGTTGAAGATATTTTCAGATTCCGGGGATTAGGAATATCATCTTTTGTTACAATCCACGGGCCAACGGGGCAATGAGAGTCCAGGCTTTTGCCCATAAACCAGTTTACATGTCTGTTTTGAACATCCCGGGCAGAGATATCATTTCCTATTGTATATCCGAAAACATAGTCGAAGGCTTTATCTTTTGGTATCTGAAATCCTGTTTTACCAATTACAATTGTCAGTTCAACTTCGTAATCTATCTTCTCCGTAATTCCCGGATGACGTTTTATTATGCCTTCGTGATGATTACAGGGATAAGCGGATTTAGTAAAATATATCGCATATTCGGGTGCGGTATCTTTAGGACCGCCTGTAATACCTTTTATTTCCTTAACATGTTCAAGATAGTTTTTTCCCAGACAAATTATATTTCTTTTGGGATAAGGTATAGGGGCAAGTATAACCGCTTCCTTTAGTGGAATGGCTGAACCGCTGTCCGATGATTTTCTAAGCAGGTATTGTCTGAGAACATCATAGTTTTCAATCAGATACTGCATGCTTTTTACACTGCCGGAATCAAGTGGAATGAAAGCATCGTCGGAAGGCGTAATAACGGCAGTCAGTTCTGTATTCTTGTATTTTAATGTTGCTAATTTCATTTTCTTAACCTGTATCCTTTCATCTTATACTAATAAATATTAACATATGGCTTTAGATTATTCTATCTGTAATTAAGGAGATTCTCTTGAATAATTATTTCTTTTCGTTATCTGTTATTTCAATACTTTTGATATTAAGTCTCATTGATATAAAAAAAAGAATAGTTCCCGGAGCATGGATTTTTCTGTTACTGTTTATTGCTGTTATTGCCGGTATTCTTTCGGACAGCGGGATTGCAGAGCGTGCCTGTGGTATGGCCGCTGCCTTTGTACCGCTTACGGCCGTAGCATTAATCACCGGTGGAATAGGAGGCGGGGATATTAAGCTTTTTACGGCGCTGGGTTGTTTCTGCGGAGTAAAAACAATAATAGAACTGGAAATCCTGTCGTTTATTCTGAGTGGAATATTTATAGTTCTGTCAGTCACAGTCAGAATTATTGTTACCGGAAAACATGACAGTATTATGGATTCAGAGCTTCCTTTTGTCCCGTTTATTACTCTTTCTTTCGCAGTGCTTTTGCTTGATTTTTTCGTAAAATAATTTATACTGATATTAGGTATTTTGCAATCGGAGGTACAATATGAAGCTAAGACATTTAATAGAACCAACGGATTTTTCCATTACGGAACTGGAAGAACTGTTCAAGCTGGCAGACCTTATTATTAAAAATCCACTTGAATATTCATTTAAATGTAAAGGTAAAATTCTTGTTACTTTGTTTTATGAGCCCAGTACACGAACAAGATTCAGTTTTGAAGCGGCAATGCTGAGACTGGGAGGCAGTGTTCTTGGATTTTCCGATCCAAATTCAAGCTCGACAACAAAGGGTGAAACATTAACTGATACTATTCGAATTGTCAGCGGGTATTCCGACATTGTGGTTATACGACATCCTGTAGAGGGCGGCCCTAAGGCAGCATCGTTGTTTTCAAATGTTCCTATTATCAACGCCGGTGACGGAGGGCATCAGCATCCTACACAGACATTAACAGATTTATATACAATAAGAGCAAAGTTCGGAAGACTTGATCATCTTAAGATAGGTATTTGCGGTGATTTGAAATATGGACGTACGACTCACTCACTGGTAAATGCCATGTCAAGATATCCGGGAAATGAATTTGTTTTTATTTCACCCGAAGAGTTGTGTATGCCTGAAAACATTAAAAAAGCACTGGCTTCTGATAATAAACCGGGCTATCATGAGTGCAGAACTATTGAGGAAGCAATATCTGAACTTGATATTTTATATATGACACGTATTCAGAGAGAACGTTTTACCGATTTGAATGAATATGACAGAGTAAAAGACTCGTGTATTTTAGATACTGAAAAAATGAAGCTTGCAGGCGAAAATATGATTGTTCTTCATCCGCTTCCAAGGGTAAATGAAATTCATCATGATGTTGATAATGATAAGAGAGCCTGCTATTTCCTTCAGGCCGAAAACGGAATGTATGTAAGAATGGCGCTGCTGATGCTGCTTCTTGACAGAACAGGAAGCTTTTATCAGAATATGGCATCTGAAACAGCCGGTTTTGTAATAAGCACTGAAGAGTCTGAAGAATGTACAAATCCAAAGTGCATAACTAAGATTGAACCGCCGTTGAAGCAGAGAATAAAATTGTATTCTGACGGCAGAAAAATCTGTGATTACTGCGGTACTCATATTGAAAGCTGTTGTACGTACGAAGAATAAATGATATAATTAGTAAGTTATTGATGTATGCAAAAGACGGAGGGAAAAATGGAACCTAAATATAGTAGAATTTTGTTGAAAATCAGCGGAGAAGCTTTGGCAGGAGAAAAAAGATTTGGATTAGACGAAGAAATGCTTCAGATGGTAGCTCTCCAGGTAAAAGGTGTACTTGAAATGGGTGTTCAGGTATCCGTTGTTGTAGGTGGAGGCAATTTCTGGAGAGGAAAGACCAGCAATTCTATGGACAGAGCGACAGCTGATTACATGGGAATGCTTGCTACTGTTATCAATTCACTTGCACTTCAGGATGCGTTTGAAAGAAACGGAATTCCTACGAGAGTGCAGACTGCGATAGAAATGAGAGAAGTTGCGGAACCGTACATCAGAAGAAAAGCTATGAGCCATCTCAGGAAGAACATGGTGGTGATTTTCGGTGCAGGTACAGGAAATCCGTTCTTTTCAACTGATACTACTGCTGCGCTTAGAGCTGCGGAGATTGATGCTGAAGTAATTCTTCTGGCTAAAAATGTTGATGCTGTATATGATGATGATCCGAAGATTAACCCGAATGCAAAAAAATTCGACACACTTACTCATATGGATTTATTAAACAAAGGACTGGGAGTAATGGATTCCACTGCGGCTTCACTGTGTATGGAAAACAAAATCCCTATTCATGTTTTCGGCTTAAACGAAAAAGACAGTGTGCTTAGAGCAGTGTTCGGTGAAAAAATCGGAACCTTGATAAAGTAACAAAAGGAAAGTACTATACTTTACCAATGAAAGGAGAATAATTATGGCACGTTTTGAACAGCATAATGCTATGATTGAAAAAATCGAAAAGACATTGAATTTTCTGAAGGATGATTTAAACACACTCAGAGCAGGCAGAGCGAATCCTGCAATACTTGATAAAGTAATGGTGGATTATTACGGTACACCTACACCGTTGAAGAACCTTTCAAACATTTCGGTTCCGGATCCTCGAACTCTGATGATTGCTCCATTTGATCCGAAGAGCATTTCTGATGTGGAAAAAGCAATTAATATGGCAAATATCGGAATCAATCCTTCGAACGATGGAAAAGTAATCAGACTTGCTATTCCGCAGGTTACTGAAGAAAGAAGAAAAGAACTGACGAAGTCAGCAAAGAAAATGGGCGAAGAAGCCAAGGTGGCTGTAAGAAATCTGAGAAGAGATATCAATGACGAGCTTAAAAAGATGGAAAAAAACGGAGATATCACTGAAGATGACTTAAAAGGTGCTCTTGATGAAGCTCAGAAGATTGTTGATGAGTATATCAAAAAGGTTGATACAATAGTGGCAGGCAAAGAAAAGGAAATCATGGAGGTTTAGTTTTGACTCGGATTCCTGACCTGATTGGCTATCTTATTGAAGATGCGGAAAAAATACTACTGGATGCCGGAATAGAATATCATTTCTCAGAGACATCTTCCCCGAGAAATGATGTTGAAGGCGACGAAAAACGAATAGTGCGTCAGGTAATTAAGGATAACGTATTATATATTACCTTATGCAGATATTAGTCAAAAAATGGGACAGCTATCATATCATGAGGGCCGTCCCTTTGTCATAGAATAAGAAGGAGAAAAAAATGAGTAATTCTTCATGCAATGAAATAAGCTGTATGCCGGAACATGTTGCCGTTATTATGGATGGAAACGGAAGATGGGCATCGGCAAAAGGCGTTCCCAAGTTTGCGGGTCATAAGGCAGGTATGGAAGCTTTAAAAAAAACAGTCCGTAAATCCGGGGAGCTGGGATTGAAATACCTTACTGTCTATGCTTTTTCCACAGAAAACTGGAAAAGATCAGAAGAAGAAATTGGCGGAATTTTCAAGATTCTTATTTACTACATGCAGAGAGAAATACAGGAAATTCATGCCCGGAATGTAAAAGTAAATATTCTGGGAGATTATTCTGTAATTCCGGAAAATGCCGTAGCTGCTGTTGATAAGGCTATTGAATTAACTAAAAACAATACAGGGCTGAATTTCAATATTGCACTGAACTACGGAGGCAGAGATGATATTCGAAGAGGAGTAGTTAAACTTGCCGAACAGATAGAAAAAGGTGAACTGAAAAGCGGGGACATCACGGAAGAATTAATCAGCAAATCTTTGTATACAGCTGATGTTCCGGATCCGGATCTGATAATAAGAACCAGCGGCGAGCTAAGACTCAGTAATTTTCTCCTTTGGCAATCGGCTTACAGCGAGTTTTATTTTACAGATCAGTTGTGGCCTGATTTTGATGAAGAGTCTCTGGTGAAAGCTTTGGAGAGTTTTGAGAAAAGAAAGAGAAATTATGGAGGAAGATAAATGAAAACAAGAATTATTTCCGGGCTGATTATGGCCCCGCTTCTCATTGTTGTAATTCTGGGAGGAATAGTGCTGAAGGCATTTGCTTTTGCTGTAAGTATTATAGCGGTTTATGAATTCTTTAAAATACATAAAAAGGTTGATATCAGGGCATCATTTCCGATAGCGATTGCCTCGGCAGTGGTTTTATACCTGATGAATTTCCTGCAGGTCGATCCCAAGTTTTATATGTTATGGCTGGCCGGCAGCGTGATGGTATGTTTACTGTATTTATTTAAAATAAATGAAAGAATAATTGAAGATGCAATGCTTACAATTACGGGAATTGTGTACATAGTATTTTTCATGTTCCATCTGGCATGGATGGTGGATTTCAAAGAGTATAAGATTCTGATATGGATGGTACTGATAACAGCTTTCATTACAGACATAGCAGCATATTTTTCCGGATATTTTCTCGGGAAATATCATATTTTCGGAGACAGGAAGCTTTGCCCGAATATCAGTCCTAAAAAAACAAGAGAGGGTGCTGTAGGCGGAGTTGTAATCTGTGCGGCATGCTCGGCGGCTTTCGGTCTGATTTTTACCGATGGATTGTGGGTTCACTGTCTGGTTATGGGCATTCTGGCAAGCATTGCCGGTCAGCTGGGAGATTTAACTGCATCAATATTCAAAAGAAAAGCGGATATAAAAGACTATGGCAATCTTATTCCCGGCCACGGCGGAATAATGGATAGATTTGACAGTATCTTATTTACCGCACCTGTTATCTGCTGGTATATACAGATATTCATTTTATAATAGTGCTATTGTGAAATAATGCTGTCGTAAGGAATGTGAACAGCGGAAAAAGAATAACAGGGGTAATTGTATGAGTGAAATCAAGAGCATTGCAATACTGGGTTCCACCGGTTCCATAGGGACACAGGCAATAGATATTATAAGTAAAAACCGTGATAAATACAGGGCTGCGGTGCTGTCCTGCGCTAAAAATACAGAGCTTCTGGAACAGCAGATAAAAGAGAATGATCCGGATGTTGTTGTGGTAAAAGAAGAATCAGATGCACTTTCTCTGTGCAGAAAGTATAAGAATATAGAATTTTCCTGGGGAAAACAGGGTCTGATAGATGCAGCGGAGTATAAGGGCTCGGATTTACTGTTGAATTCTCTGGTGGGAATGCAGGGCATGGTGCCGACATATCATGCAATCTGCTCCGGAAAAGATGTAGCTCTGGCAAATAAGGAAACTCTGGTTGCCGGAGGGGATATAATAATGAGCACGGCAGCCGAAAAAGGTGTGAAAATACTTCCTGTAGACAGTGAACACAGTGCGGTATTTCAATCACTTCAGGGAAATGAGAATAACCGGATAAAAAAGGTTATACTAACAGCTTCCGGAGGCCCCTTCAGAGGCTATAGCCTTGAAAAACTGAAGAATGTACGTGTTGAGGATGCACTCAGGCATCCCAATTGGAGCATGGGCGCCAAAATTACTGTGGATTCGGCTACTATGTTCAACAAGGGTCTGGAAGTAATAGAAGCACATCATTTATTTGGAGTGCCGGCATCAATGATAGATGTTGTTGTACATCCACAGAGTATTATTCATTCAATGGTGGAATATGAAGACCGGGCCGTAATGGCTCAATTGGGTCTGCCGGACATGAGAGTGCCGATTGCTTATGCATTTTCATATCCGAATCGAATAGAGTTAAAAGAAAAAAGCCTTGATCTGGCTGAGCTTGGGAGTCTTACATTCGAACGGCCGGATTTGGAAGTGTTTAAAGGACTGAAATTTGCTTATGATGCATTGGAAGCGGGAGGAGGAGCTACCTGCGTTCTGAATGCGGCAAATGAGGAGCTGGTTTCAATGTTTCTTGGCAGACAGATTGGATTTACCGATATCCAGGATGGTGTGGAAAAAATTCTTAATGAATATTCTCCGGGCAGCATTAATTCAATCGAGGATATAATAGGATTGGATGAAGAAATAAGAAGAAAGGTAAAGGGGAAATGCTGAAAACTATTATAATAGTTATAATAATGTTCGAGCTTCTTATCATTGGGCACGAATTCGGACATTTTATTACGGCAAAAAAAGTGGGGATAAAGATTAATGAGTTTTCTATCGGGATGGGACCTGCTTTGTTCAGGCGACAAAAAGGAGAAACTGTGTATGCACTGCGGGCTTTTCCGATAGGCGGATATGTTGCTATGGAAGGAGAGGACGATGATTCCGAAGATGAAAGAAGCTTCGGCAGAAAGAGTATACCGGCAAAATGTCTGGTAGTTGCTGCCGGTGCGATTGTGAATTATCTGATGGCAATTGTTTTTCTGATTATCATAGCGATGATTGTCGGCAGTCCAACAACCGCTGTTAAGGAAGTTGTTCCGGGAGGAGCCGCGGACTCCGCCGGAATCAGAGCCGGTGACGTGATAGTTTCAATTGACAGCAATCCGATGGAATCATGGACCGATATAACATCATCGATAAACAGCAGCAATCCGGATAAAGGCGTGAGTATTCAGGTTGAAAGAGGGGATAGGCTTATCGTTTTTGACAATGTGAGAGCTTCTCAGGATGAAACCGGAAAGAAGCTTATCGGAATATATGCCGCATATGAAAGAAATATTTTCGATGCTGTAAAAAACGGAGTACTGGGTTCCTTCGATTTGATTAAAGTCATGTTTAAATCTCTGAAAATGCTTGTTATGGGAGAGGCTTCGGTAAAGGATGTTGTAGGCCCGGTGGGAATAGTCAGTGTGATGGACAGCGCGGCGGCACAGGGATGGATATATGTACTGTATATTTCGGCACTGATAAGCGTTAATCTGGCCATTGTGAATCTGCTTCCTTTTCCGGCATTGGACGGGGGCAGACTTCTGCTGCTTTTAATTGCGGGAATTACGGGGAAACAGCTCAGTACGGAAGCGGAGGGAAGACTTCATTATCTGGGATTTCTGTTACTAATGGCACTTATGGTATTAGTTACAATAAAGGATGTAAATCAGTTTATTTTTAAATAGGTGAAGAAATGAGAAACAGCAAAATGATAATGTGCGGGAATGTTCCCATAGGAGGCGGAGCTCCGGTAAGCATACAGTCAATGACAAATACAAAAACAGATAGTATTAATGAAACTGTTGAACAGATAAGGCGGCTTCAGGATGCGGGATGTGAGATTATCAGATCAGCGATACCCGATATGAAGTCGGCAATGGCTTTTGAGCATATTAAATCGAAGATTGATATACCGATAGTTGCGGATATTCATTTTGACTACAGACTTGCGGTGGCGGCAATAGAATCCGGAGCGGATAAAGTCAGAATCAATCCCGGAAATATCGGAAATGATGACAGGCTGTTTTCCGTAGTTGAAGCGGCAAAAAACAGAGGAATACCTATAAGAGTGGGAGTTAATTCAGGCTCTCTGGAGAAAAAACTTATTGAAAAATATTCGGGTGTGACTGCCGAAGGAATTGCGGAAAGTGCTCTTGAGAATGTGCGCCGCATTGAAACCATGGGCTATGATAATCTGGTAATATCTGTAAAATCATCGGATGTCAGAATGAATTATGATGCTCACAGAATTCTGGCGGATAAGACTGTTTATCCGCTTCATATTGGAATTACAGAGTCGGGAACAGTGAACAGCGGAAAAACAAAATCTGCTGTCGGTCTGGGGGCACTGCTGCTGAACGGAATCGGCGATACAATGAGAGTCAGTCTTACCGGAGATCCGATAAGAGAAGTGGAATATGCAAAAGAAATCCTTAAAGCCTGCGGTTTAAGAAAATCCGGTGTGAATATTATTTCATGTCCGACTTGCGGGAGAACTCACGGAGACCTGGAAAGCGTAGCTCTGATGATAGAAAGAGAAACGGCCGGCATTGATCGGGATATTACTGTGGCGGTAATGGGCTGTGAGGTGAACGGTCCCGGAGAAGCCGGAGAGGCTGACTGCGGTATTGCATTCGGCAATAATCGTGCTGCGGTATTTAAAAAAGGGAAAATTATTGAAACATTTGACAGCAATTCGGCGATTGAAAAGCTGATGGCGGTAATAAAGGAATTTTAGCAACAATGGAAGAACTTATACTAAAATATATTGATGCCGATGAAATGGGGTTTCCGAAAGGTTCGGAGCCTTCAATCTATCTGAATAAAGCGGATTTTTCGGAGAGCAGGGGTATGCTGACTCTGATGATGACATCAAATTTTGTTGTGCCTCCATACATTTTAAATGCCGTTAAATCATCGATAACAGATAAAATAACAGGAGTGGAGGAGGTGGTTTTTAATTTTCACTATGAAAAAATGGTGGAGCTTGAAAAAAAATCTCCGGCACCTCTGAAAATGAAGGATGGGAAAATCAGGATTAAAGATCTCAGACCGACGGACAGCCCGGTTACTATTGAAGGTCAGGTCATATTTAAGGATTTAAGAAAGCTTAAAAAAGACCGATCCATGCTGGTTCTTCAGATAACGGATTATACGGAAACTGTAGAAGTGAAGAAGTTTCTCGGTGCAAAACAGGCACTGACCCTGCCTGATACAATACATGAAGGCTGTTATGTGGTGTGCAGCGGAAATCTTCAAATGGACAGCTTCGAAAACTGCAATGTATTTATGGCAAAAACTGTGTCATACAGCGGAGAGGCTGAGGATAAAAAAAGAGTGGACACCTCCCCCGAAAAGAGGATAGAGCTTCATGCCCATACTAAAATGAGCAAAATGGACGGTCTGGTGACAGCGAAGGAACTGGTGCAAAAGGCCGCCGAATGGGGACATGAAGCCATTGCGATAACAGATCACGGAATAGTTCAGTCGTTTCCGGAAGCTATGAATGCCGGAAAGAAGAACGGCGTGAAAATAATTTACGGGATGGAAGGATATCTGGTTAATGATATAGTCCCCGAAGACAGAATAGATGTAGATGAGGAATTCGTCGTTTTTGACCTTGAAACCACAGGGTTTTCTCCTGTAACAAACGAAATCATTGAAATCGGTGCGGTCAGAGTAAAGGACCGTAAAATACTGGATGAATTCCATTCATTTGTCAGACCGGATAAAGAAATCCCCGAAAATATAGTTCAGCTTACTGATATCACTAATGAAATGGTGGCTGAGGCGGATCCGATTTCCGATGTTCTTCCAAGGTTTCTGGAATATGTGGGACAGAATGCAATAATGGTGGCACATAATTCCTCATTTGATATGTCTTTTGTTAAAGTAAAAGCTGCGGAGCTGCAGATTGATTTTGACAGGAAAGATGTGGATACCCTGTATTTATCTAAAGTGCTGTTGCCGGAGCTGAAAAAACACAAACTGGATGCACTTGCAAAACATCTTATGATTCCTCAGGAGCACCATCACAGGGCTGATGACGATGCCAGAACCACGGCGAAAATTCTTCTTAAGCTGTTTGAAATGATGACGGATGCGGGGATAAGGAATGTAAATGAAGCTCCCTGCGTTAAAAACATAGGAATTGATTATAAATCAAGAAATACAAATCACATAATTCTGATTGCCAGAAACAAGACAGGCTTAAAAAATTTATATAAACTGGTTTCAATGTCTCATTTGAAATACTATTACAGAAAACCAAGAATACCGAAGTCGGTTCTTTCACAATACAGAGAAGGAATAATCATAGGAGGAGCATGCCAGGACGGAGAAGTGTTCCAGAGTGTATTAAATGGAAAGAATTATAAAGAATGCCTGGAAATCGCAGGGTTTTACGATTATCTGGAATTGCAGCCAAGATCGAACAATGAATTTCTTGTGAGGGAAGGACGGGTTGACGGCGAAGAGGGACTGATAAGAATCAATAAGACAATTGTGGATATGGCGAAGGACCTCGGCAAACCGGTGGTGGCCACCGGAGATGTCCATTATATGGAACCCGAAGACGGTATTTACAGAAGAATACTTATGAAAGGCCAGGGATTCAAAGATGCCGAATCCGAAGACGGGCTGTATTTCAGGACAACGGACGAAATGCTGGATGAATTTGCCTACTTAGGTGAAGAGACCGCATATGATGTTGTAATCCGCAATCCGAAAACAATTGCGGACAGTGTTGAAGTTTTCAATCCGGTGCCTGCCGAGAAGTACCCGCCTAAAATCGAAAATTCAGAAGAAACCCTCAGACAGCTCTGCTATGATAAAGCTCATAGTATCTATGGAGATAAGCTGCCGGAAATAGTAGAAAAGCGTCTTGAAAAAGAATTGAATTCGATTATTAACAACGGATATTCCGTGATGTACATTATTGCTCACAAGCTGGTGGCAAAATCAATGTCGGATGATTATGTTGTAGGCTCCAGAGGGTCGGTAGGCTCATCTTTTGCCGCAACCATGAGCGGGATAACAGAGGTTAATCCGCTTCCGCCGCATTATGTATGCCCGAATTGTAAGCATTCGGATTTCGATATTGACATTGACTGCGACTGCGGAGTAGACCTGCCCGATGCGGTATGTCCGGTTTGCGGAACACCATATAATAAAGATGGTTTTCACATCCCGTTTGAGGTGTTCCTGGGTTTCAAAGGTGATAAAGAGCCGGATATTGATTTGAATTTCGCGGGGGAGTATCAGCCTGTGGCCCATAAGTTTATTGAAGAATTATTCGGAAAAGACCACGTTTTCAGAGCGGGGACTATTGGTACTGTGGCGGCAAAAACGGCCTACGGATATGTAATGAAATATTATGAAGAAGCAGGTAAAAGTGTCAGCAAATGGGAAGTCGCACGACTGGCAAGGGGCTGCGAGGGAGTAAAGAGAACAACCGGCCAGCATCCCGGCGGAATAATAGTGGTTCCGAAGGAAAATGATATACATGAATTCTGTCCCGTCCAGCATCCGGCCGACGATAATTCAAACGACATCATTACAACTCATTTTGATTATCATTCAATAGACGCAAATCTTCTGAAGCTTGATATTCTCGGACACGACGGTCCGTCAATAATAAAAATGCTTAAAGATATTACAGGTGTTGACCCGTTGACCGTTCCGCTGAAAGACAGTAAGGTGGATTTATTATTCAACTGTAACGAAAGCCTTGATATTAAAGATTCAAGATTCACTGTTGATAAAGGAACTTTGGGAATTCCGGAATTCGGAACGAAGTTTGTGCGTCAGATGCTGGAGGATACTAAGCCAAAAAGCTTTGCGGATCTGGTAAGAATAGCGGGATTGTCTCACGGCACGAATGTCTGGCTTAATAACGCACAGGAATTCATTCTGAACGGAACTGCGGAACTGAAAAACGTAATATCTGTCAGAGATGATATTCTTAATTACCTCCAGAAGAAAGGGGTTGAATCCTCAAAAGCTTTCAAAATAATGGAAAGTGTCAGAAAAGGAAAGGGAGTAAACGACGAGGATGCACAGATAATGCTGGATAACGATGTGCCGGAGTGGTATCTTGAGTCCTGCAGGCGTATCCAGTATATGTTTCCCAAGGCTCATGCGGTGGCATATGTTATGCTTTCCTACAGAATTGCCTATTTTAAAGTATACTATCCCGCAGCATTTTACGCTACGTATTTTACCATGAAGGTAAGTGATTTCAATTCTGAGGTTATTCTGAAAGGAATAGATGCGATTCTCGAAAAAATGAAGGAAACGGAAGCAAAGGGTAAATCCGCTTCTCAGAAGGAGCAGTCGGAGCTTCCTGTTCTGGAGCTTGCTCTCGAAATGCTGTGCAGAGGATATGAGTTTCTGCCGGTGGATCTCCGGAAATCTCATTATGACAGATTTGATGTTGAAAACGGAAAGGTGCTGCTGCCTTTTGCGGCATTGGCCGGAGTAGGAGAGAATGCGGCGAAATCGCTGTATAATGAAGTTCAGAACGGGCCTTTCGGTACAATAGAAGAAATGAAAAAAAGAACAGGACTCAACAAAACTGCGATAGAATCACTGGAAAAAAGCGGTGTTCTGAAAGGAATTCCGAAAACAAATCAGATTTCTTTCTTCTGACGCATATCAGGGTGACAGACACTGAATGAAAGTGATGAATTTTATTCGTACAAAAAAAGAATTGAAATAATCAGTATTGTTCTATATAATCAAAACATAGTAAAGTGATATCTGATTACTGTAGTAGGAAGGAGTTATTATGAGTATACTTGATGAAGGAATAAGATGTTTGAAGTGCAAGAAACCCAGATGCTCTCAGTTCTGTCCGGTTAGTACACCAATACCGGATGTGGTTAATAATTTTCTTGAAGGCAATATTATGGAAGCAGGGCGCATTCTGTTTGAAAATAATCCGCTTTCGGCTATTACCAGTGTAGTATGTCCTCATGAAAATAACTGTTACGGTCATTGTGTACTGGGAGCAAAAGGAGCACCGATTGAATTCTATAAAATAGAGCAGTACATTTCCCAGTTGTATTTAGATGCGGTTAAGCTTACTCCTCCGCCTTCAAACGGAATCAGAGTGGCTGTTATCGGAGCCGGGCCTGCGGGAATCTATGCAAGTATAAGACTGGCATTAAAGGGATATTATGTCACATTATTTGAATCAAAAGAAAAAATAGGCGGAGTTCTCAGATTCGGAATTCCTGATTTCAGACTTCCGAATACGATTGTAGATAAATATGCAAGAATTCTCAATGATCTGGGAGTTCATTTTAAACCTAATACATTTGTCGGTGCCACCACAATGCTGACAGACTTGTTTGATGACGGATACAAGGCGGTGTTTGTTGCCGTAGGCACAGCTAAACCGAACAGACTCGGTCTTCTCGGAGAAAATCTTGGACATGTATGTTACGCTGTTGATTTTCTCAGAAGTCCTTTGAGCTATAATCTCGGTAAAAATATAGTAGTAATCGGAGCGGGAAATGTTGCTGTCGATGCTGCAAGAATGGCTATCCGTTGTGCTCCGGGTTCAGATGTTATCATGATGAACAACCTGGACGAGGAGGATATGACCGGTACGAAACATGAGCTTGAGATGGCAAGAATAGACGGTGTTAAGTTTGTTCAGCTCAGATCAACACTTCGTATCAGAGAAAAAGACATTCTGGCTGTCAGAGTGGAAAAGACTGTTAACGAAGACGGAAGCAAATCATATGAAGAGGAAATGGGAAACCGAGAGTATATCCCAGCTGATAATGTAATCATTGCCGTTGGTCAGGGACCGCAGGGTGCTGTTCTTTCGGAGACTAAGGTAACCAGAACGGCAAGAGGTCTGGTAGATGTTGACGAAGAGGGTAACACTTCAATTCCGGGTGTTTTTGCCGCAGGCGATGTGGTTACGGGACCGAAGACAGTAGTGCAGGCTATTGCTTCCGCAAGAGAAATCTGTGATAGAATAGAAAAATACTGCGAGGAGAATTAATTCCGGGATTTTGCCTGTCGGATGAATGTTTTGCGCAGGTGATACAATATATTTATGATTGACAGGGTCATATAAAAGTGATAAGATAAAGAAAATATTTGTTGTTGCAGGAGAGTGGGTTAAGCCCACTCTCTGTGTTTTATATGAAAGGTGGTGAGAATGTGGGGAAAATGAAAATAACAGAAATTGTTGAAAAAGAGCTTGCCGGATTTTTCGTCGAAAATAACCTGGAGCTTTTTAATTGTGAGTATGTTAAGGAAGGAAAAGACTGGTATCTCAGAGTATACATTGACAAGGCTGAAGGCAGTGTTTCCATTGAGGACTGTGAAAAAGTCAGTGTGTATCTGAGCAAGAGACTGGATGAGCTTGATCCTATCGAGAAAAATTATTTCCTGGAGGTATCATCACCCGGACTGGACAGACCTTTAATAAAAGATTCCGATTTTGAGAAGTATAAGGGAGAGATGATAGACATTACTCTATATAAGGCTATCGATGGATTCAAACAATATAGCGGGATACTAAAAGGTCTTGAAAATGAAGAGATAGTTATAGCTGACGAGAAAGAAAACGAAATGAGAATTCCGAAAGAACTTACAGCTAAAGTATGTCTTGCCGTTATATTCTGATAATAATATCATAATCTCTATAGTATCAAGGAGGATAATAAAAAAAGTGAACGGAGAATTCATTTACGCAATAGATGAGCTTGCAAAAGAAAAGGATATTTCAAAAGATATAATTCTGGAAGCCATAGAATCAGCTCTGGCATCTGCGTACAAAAAGCATTACGGATCGGGAAATAATGTCAGAGTCGATATTAACAGACAGACCGGTGATATCAGCGTTTATATGAGAAGAACTGTTGTGGAAACTCTTTATGAAATTACGAGTGACTCAACGGAAATTCATATAGAAGATGCAAAAGAAATTGATGAAAGATATGAAGCCGGAGATATCGTGGAAACGGTGGTTAAGCCGAAGGATTTCGGACGTATCGCGGCCCAGACCGCAAAACAGGTAGTGGTTCAGAAAATTCGTGAAGCGGAAAGAGAGCTTGTTTACAACGATTATATTAATAAAGTAAGCGAAATAGCGGTGGGAACTATAAGAAGAGTATCTGATGATAAAGTGTATGTTAATCTCGGCAAGACCGAAGGAATTCTGACATATGCGGAGCAGGTTCCGGGTGAGAGTTATATGGAAAACGAACGTATCAAGGTTTATATCATGGACGTTAAAAACACTACTAAAGGCCCGCAGATTTATCTGTCAAGATCACATCCGGGATTTGTTAAAAGACTGTTTGAACGTGAAGTTCCGGAAATCTACGACGGACTGGTTGAGATAAAAAGTATAGCAAGAGAAGGCGGCTCCAGAACAAAAATGGCGGTGTATGCCGAAAATCCCAATGTTGATGCTGTGGGAGCCTGTGTAGGAACCCGGGGAACAAGAGTTCAGGCTGTTGTAGATGAGATTTTCGGTGAGAAAATAGATATTATTCTCTGGAATGAGAATCCGGAAATCCTTATCAGCAGTGCACTGAGTCCGGCCAAGACAGAGAGTGTTATAATAAATGAAGAAGAAAAAATGGCGGTGGCTGTTGTTCCGGATCATCAGCTTTCGCTGGCAATAGGAAAAGAAGGTCAGAATGTAAGACTTGCCGCAAGACTTACCGGGTGGAAGATTGATATCAAAAGCCACAGTAAATACGAGCTGGCAGTTGCGAACGGAGAGCCTCTGTTCCCTGAAAAAGAACCTGAATATGACGAAGAATATGATGACGAATACGATGAAGAGCAGGAATTCTTTAATGATTTCGGCGAAGACGGTACTGAGGGCATGATTGAAATGCCTGAGGAAAACAACTCACCGGAAAATGAACAGCAAGAGAGCAATTAACCGAGGTATTTAAATGAAAACTAAAAAAATACCCATGAGAAGATGTATAGGATGCATGGAATCAAAACCCAAAAAGGAATTGGTCAGGATTGTTTCCGATGAACAACTCGAGATTATTATGGATGATACCGGAAAAGCACAGGGCAGGGGTGCATATCTTTGCCCGTCAAGAAACTGTTTTGAGCTGGCAAGAAAAAAGAGAAGCATTTCCAGAAACCTGGAAGTAAGCGTATCGGAAGAAAGATATAATGAAATCTCAGAGGAGTTTAAAAAGTATGAGCAGTAAGCTTCAGACGTATCTTGGTTTTGCTGCAAAATCACGAAGCCTTGTATCCGGGTACGATACGTGTTTAAATTTAATAAAAAGAAAAAAGATAAAACTCATTTTGATAACCAAAGATGCCTCTGAGAATACCATAGACAGGTTTAAGGGGCTGACTGAAAATAACGGTGTTCCCATGTATGAAATCGACAGAAATGTTATTGCGGGAAAGCTGCCGGACAGTCTGGAGGGAAGGAACATATTTGGAATTACCGATATAAATTTTGCAAAGGCGATGACAAAGGAGATCGAAAGTATGAGAAAGTAACGGGAGGTGTTGGACTTGTCCAAGTATAAGGTATATGAATTGGCAAAGGAATTACAGGTAAACAGTAAAGATGTGCTTGAGGTGCTGAAAAATGCAAATCAGGAGCTGAAAAGTCATCTTAATGCTATGAATGATGAACAGGAGCGGATTGTAAGAAGCAAATTCGGAAGAGCTGCAAACGTTGAGAATAAAGTCGAGAATAAAACTGAAGAAAAAGTTTCTCAGACCGGGGAAGTTAAGAGAGAAATCAGAACCGAAAATAAAAACGGTCCGAATTCTCAGCAGGACGGACGAAAAAGCTATGACGGAAACAGACCTAAAAGTGATAAACCGAGAAGCGACAGACCCCAGAGAGACGGTCA
>DCHZ01000020.1:21323-21445 GCA_002315385.1 Firmicutes bacterium UBA1739
TATGACGGTCAGAAGAACTATGACGGAAACAGACAGAGGGGAGACAGACCCCAGAGAGACGGTCAGAGGC
Organism: Firmicutes bacterium UBA1739; assembly: GCA_002315385.1. Classification (GTDB taxonomy): domain Bacteria; phylum Bacillota; class Clostridia; order Peptostreptococcales; family Anaerovoracaceae; genus UBA1739. The sequence continues at coordinate 21,394 of DCHZ01000020.1, forward strand.
AGTATGACGGTCAGAGAAACTATGACGGAAACAGACAGAGGGGCGACAGACC
>DCHZ01000020.1:21579-58029 GCA_002315385.1 Firmicutes bacterium UBA1739
GTCAGAGACAGTATGACGGTCAGAAAAATTATGACGGAAACAGACAGAGAGGTGACAGACCTCAGAAGGGTCAGGGCGGACAGAGAAACAGAAACGAGGGCGATGAATACAGAAAGCCTCAGCAGCAGCGTTCACAGCAGCGTTCAAAGACAATGGAAGAGCCGATGCTGAAAAAACCCGGTTCCGACAGGGCAAAAGAGCGTGAAAGAGACAAAGACAAAGATAAAGAAAGAGATAAAAACAGACAAAAAGGATTTAACGGTGGCAAGCCGGGAAATCAGCAGCACAAGGGAATGAGAGACCTGTCTCAGCCGCAGCACAGAAAGCCGCAGAAAAAGCAGAAGCAGGAGAGGGTTGAAGAAGAAGTATTCGATCCTTCACAGATAGTTATCAATGTTCCTATTACCGTAAAAGGTTTTGCGGAGGAAATAGATAAATCGTCAGCGGAAGTTATTATGAAGCTGATGGGTATGGGAGTAATGGCAACAATCAATCAGAATATTGATGAAGATACCGTGCTTATGCTGGCAGATGAATTCGGAGTTGAGGTTACTATAGGTAATGTCGATGAAGAAATAGTTGAAGAAGGCATTGATACTCATGAAGACAGAGAAGATGAGCTTGTCCCGAGACCGCCTATCATTACGGTAATGGGTCATGTTGACCACGGAAAAACATCATTGCTGGATGCTATAAGAAAAACAAGTGTAACCGCGACAGAATCCGGAGGAATTACCCAGCATATCGGTGCTTCGGAAGTATATTCAAACGGTAACAAGATTGTCTGTCTCGATACACCGGGTCATGAGGCCTTTACGGCGATGAGAGCCAGAGGTGCACAGGTTACGGATATTGCCATACTGGTAGTTGCTGCCGATGACAGTGTTAAACCGCAGACAATAGAAGCTATCAGCCATGCCAAAGCGGCCGGAGTTCCTATTATCGTTGCCATCAACAAAATAGATAAGCCGGAGGCTAATCCGGAAAAGGTTAAGCAGGATCTTATGCAGTATGAGATTCTTGTGGAAGATTACGGCGGGGAAACCATCAGTGTTCCTGTTTCGGCTAAACGGGGTGACGGTATTGATAACCTGCTGGAAATGGTACTTCTCCAGGCCGATATGCTTGAATTAAAAGCAAATCCAAACAGAGCCGCAAAGGGAACTGTTGTTGAAGCACGTCTCGACAAGGCAAAGGGTCCTGTGGCTACAGTAATTGTTCAGAAGGGTACTCTCCAGATAGGTCAGCCTATTGTTGCCGGAGTATGCAGCGGAAGAGTAAGAGCAATGACAAACTGGAAGGGCGAACCGATTAAGAAGGCAGGTCCGTCAACAGCTGTCGAAATCCTGGGTCTTCAGGATGTTCCGGAAGCCGGCGATGAGGTTGATGCTGTAAGAGACGAAAAGGCAGCTAAAACAATAGCTACCAACAGACTGACAAAGCTCAGAGAGGAAACAATTAAAGAGAAATCAAGAGTATCTCTCGAAGATCTGTTCAGCCAGATACAGAAAGGTGATACAAAGGAGCTCAATATTATTGTAAAAGCCGATGTTATGGGCTCGGTGGGAGCTGTAACGGAATCGCTTACAAAGCTTTCAAACGAAGAAGTAACGGTAAAAGTTGTATATTCCGGAGTGGGAACGGTTACCGAATCGGATATTCTACTGGCAACCGCATCCAATGCTGTAATTATCGGATTTAATGTAAGACCTCCTGCAAATATTATTAGTATGGCTGAGCGGGAAAACATTGAAATCCATACCTACAGAATCATTTACGAGGCTATCGCGGATATCAAGGCTGCCATGATAGGTATGCTTGATCCCGAATACAAAGAAGTTGTTCTGGGAAGAATTGAAATAAGAACTACTTTCAAGGTTCCGGGAGTCGGAACAGTAGGCGGTGCATATGTACTTGACGGAAAGGTTCAGAGAAATGCACAGATAAGACTGGTAAGAGACGGAATTGTTATTCACGAAGGAAAGATATCCTCCCTCAAGAGATTTAAGGATGACGCAAAAGAAGTAATGCAGGGATATGAATGCGGTATCGGCATCGAAAGCTATAATGATATCAAGGAGGGTGACGTTATCGAAGCCTTCGCAATGGAAGAAATAGAAAGAAAGCAGGAGCTTAAATAATGCAGAAAAACTACAGGAGCGGGAGACTGGGCGAAGAAATCAGAAAAATAATCAGCAGCCTGATTATAAGAGGAGAGCTGAAGGATCCGGACATAAATCCCATGACAAGTGTGACTGCTGTGGATGTTTCCTCCGACGGAAGCTATGCGACAGTATATCTGTCGGTTATGGGAACAGACGAGGATAAAAAAGCTACTCTTAAAGCCCTCAAAAGAGCTTCCGGATTTATAAGAAACAATATTGGCAAGGCTGTAAAAATCAGGCATATTCCGGAGCTGTCATTTAAAATAGATACGGCACTGGAATACGGGATGCATATTTCGGGAATTATTGACAGTTTAAATAAAGGTAAGAGTGAAACGGCCGGCAATGAAAAGCCGGGAGAGTATGATAATGATGAAGACTAATGATTCTCTCGCTGACATTATCAGTGAAATGAAAAAAGCCGAAAGCATACTGTTTCTCACTCATGTTACTATGGACGGAGATACGGCGGGCTCTGCGGCAGCCTTGTGCAGAGCCATGCTTTCTCTGGGAAAAACAGCTCATATCTACACCGGTGAATCTTTTCCCCTGAATCTGAAATTTCTTGACTTTGAGGGATTCATCCGGGAGCATTCGATGCTGCTTGAAGAGTATGATTTGGTAATGACCGTGGACTGCAGTGATATGAGCAGATTTGATAAACGAATGGATTTATATAATCGCGGTAAGCTTAGTGTTAATATAGACCACCACGCAACAAACGATTATTATGCTGATCTGAATTATGTTGAAGCGGATGCCCCGGCGGCCGGAGAAATTGTATATAAACTGATCAGGGAGTCCGGAATAGAAGCTGATGTAAAAACAGCGGAGGCACTGTATACCGCTATTGTAACGGATACAGGCCAGTTTCAGTATAATACAACGACCTCAGGGACACACCGGATTGCTGCGGAGCTTCTGGAAGCAGGAATAGATCTGAATTATATCAGTGTAAATCTTTTTCAGACCGTGAGAAAAGAATCTTACATTCTTCGGGCAAAGGTTCTGGAAACCATGGAATTTCTTGAAAATGATCGCTTTGTAATTGCATTTGCTGATCGGAATATGTTCAATGAGACCGGATGCATGCCGGAAGACAGCGACGGGATTTCCGAGCTTCTCAGAAATATTGAATCGGTGGAAGTATCTTCTATGGCTAAGGAAATATCTGACGGAGTTTACAAAATCAGCTTCAGGTCAAAAAATGACATTGATGTTTCAAAGCTTGCTTCAGGTTTCGGCGGCGGCGGTCACCGCAAGGCATCGGGATGTACAATCAGAGGAAACCGGGAGAAAGTCAAAGCTCTGCTGTATCCGGAAGTAACAAAGCTTTTTATGAGCAGTGATTTATAAACAGAAAACAATAACCCCGGAGAAATAGCGAAATGGATGGATTTTTAAATATATTAAAGCCTACCGGAATGACATCTCATGATGTTGTTAAAGTACTGAGAAGAATTCTGGGAGAAAAAAAGACCGGTCATACCGGAACTCTTGATCCGATGGCGGTGGGGGTTCTTCCGGTGGGTATCGGTACGGCAACAAAAATAACCGAATACCTTGATAACGATTATAAAAAATACCGGTGTGAGCTGATTCTGGGACTCAGAACAGATACCGGAGATATTTGGGGTAATATTCTGGAAAAGCGGGAAGCTGTTTCCTTTAATCACGAGGATGTGTATGCTTTTGAAAAAGAATACAGAGGCGAGATTGAGCAGACTCCGCCGATGTATTCGGCTGTACGTGTAGGCGGCAGGAGACTGTACGAATATGCAAGAAGCGGCGAAGAAGTAGAAGTGAAATCCAGAACAATTACAATAAAAGAGCTGAAAATTGTCAGAATAGAAGGAAAAAAAATTCTTTTTGACGTTGAATGCTCAAAAGGAACGTATGTGAGGACGATTTGTACGGAAATGGGAGAAAGACTGGGCTGCGGAGCTGCGATGAGTTTTCTGGCCAGAACCGCCAGCGGAGCCTTTACGATAGAAAAGGCGGTAACTTTTGAGGAAATCGAAAAGCATCTCGAAAAAGGCTGTCCGAAAGAAAATCTTCTGAACGGTGTTGATTTTCCTATTCAGGGATATCCAGGTATCGAACTCAGCCCGGGACAAAGTCATACTTTTGTAAACGGAGGGCATATCAGACTGTCTGAAATAGCTGTTGAAAAGCCTTATTCTCAAGGGTATTACAGAGTATATAACGGAAACGAATTTATTGCTATGGCATATATCAATGAAAAAACAAAAAAACTGGTTCCTCATAAAGTATTTTTCAGGGACTTTTAGCGGAGGCAAGGACTATGAAAATATTCAAATCCTTAGATGATATAGGAAATATTAAAGATACCGTAGTGGCACTGGGAAACTTTGACGGCATTCATGTCGGACACAGAGAGCTTATAAGAAGAGCCGTGAAAAGTGCAAAAATTTCCGGTATAAAAAGTGCCGTGTTTACATTTAATAATCATCCCAAGAATGTAATCGCAGGCAAACGCGTGGTTAAGAACATCATGTACTATGATGAAAAGGTTGAAATGCTGAAAAGCCTCGGAATCGACTACCTGTTTTCGGTGGATTTTGACTACAATGTCAGTCATACCGAGCCGGAAGATTTTATTCAGAATATTCTGATGGACAAACTGAAAATGAAAGAAGCCTACTGCGGATTCAACTACAGATTCGGATACAAGGCTCAGGGTGATACAAACCTCCTGATGAAGGTCGGACAGAGAAGAGGCTTCAGCCTTCATGTAATGGATCCTGTTCGCATCAGAGGCGAGGTGGTGAGCAGCAGCCTTATCCGGAAAATGATTGAAGAGGGTAATGTGGATGAATGCCGGCTGTTCCTCGGAAGAAATTATACCATTGGGGGAGAAGTTGTGAGAGGAAATATGATTGGAAGGACAATCGGTTTTCCAACATCCAATATTCTTATCGACGAATCGATGGTTACTCCGTCAAACGGCGTTTATATTACAAGATGTAATTACAATTTCAAACAGTACACCGGTATTACCAATGTGGGAATAAAGCCGACAATCGGAGATAACAAAAGAGTTATTGAAACCCATATTTTCGATTTCAACAAGGATATTTACGGCAGAGAAATAAAGGTCGAGTTCATTAAGAAAATAAGAGATGAAATGAAATTTCCAAGCGTGGATGATCTGGCAAAACAGATAGATTTGGACTGCAGGACGGCTCGTGAATACCACGAAGAAGAAGAATAATCTGATTATTAGCTTTACATAAGAGAAAAAGTGTGATAAAATACCGAGGTAATCAATCCGTATGCTGTGTTTGGCGACACTCCGACGCTTTACTCGGCAGAACGGCAAAATATTAATAAGGAGAAAATCATCATGGAAAAAGCAAAAAAAGCGATTATTATTGACGAATTTAAGACTCACGAAGGTGATACAGGATCCCCGGAAGTTCAGGTTGCAATTTTAACAAACAGAATCAACCACTTAAACGAGCATCTTAAGATTCATAAGAAGGATCATCATTCAAGAAGAGGTCTGCTCAAAATGGTAGGTCAGAGAAGAAATATGCTCAACTACTTAAAGGGAAAAGACCTTGAAAGATACAGAAGTCTTATTGCACGTCTCGGACTCAGAAAATAGTTTAAAATTTTTAAAGCGGGGTTATTCAACCCCGCTTTATGAACATCAGCGGGAAGATAATCGGGCTTGAGAATTTAGCTTTTTTAGATTTTGATACCTGATAAGAGCGGATATCGGAAAATGGTTAAATTGTCAAGCCGGAATTCCCGCACTGTCTTATTATGGAGGTAAAAATGGTAGATTACAATGTATTTGAAATGGAGATTGCCGGAAGAACTTTAAGAGTTGAAACAGGCAAGGTTGCGCAGTTATGCAACGGATCGGCAATGGTAAGATACGGTGATACGGTGTGTCTGGTTACGGCCACAGCATCGTCAGCACCTAAAGGTGATATAGATTTCTTCCCGCTCACATGCGAATATGAGGAAAAAATGTATGCGGCAGGAAAAATCCCGGGAGGATTTATTAAGAGAGAAGGAAAGTCATCGGAAAAGGCAATATTAAGCTCAAGACTGATGGACAGACCTATCAGACCGCTGTTCCCGAAAGGATATTACAATGATGTTCAGGTTGTGGCAACGGTTATGAGTGCGGACTTTGACTGCCCGTCTGAAATCGTGGCAATGGTGGGTTCTTCGGTGGCACTTTCAATATCAGACCTTCCTTTTGAAGGACCTACAGGTTCTGTAATGATGGGAATGGTTGACGGGGAATTTGTGGTAAATCCTACACTGGAGCAGAGAGAAAAGAGCAGACTTCATCTGGTTGTATCCGGAACAAAAGATGCTATTATGATGGTGGAAGCAGGTGCTCAGGAAATTTCCGAAGATGAGATGCTGGAAGCAATCATGCTGGCACATGAGGAAATCAAAAAAATCGTTGCGTTTATCGAAGATATAGCGGCAAAAGTCGGTAAGGAAAAGAAGATTCCGGAAATTCACGTGGTTCCGGAAGAACTTGAAGCAGATGTTAAGGCATTTGCCGCAGATAAAATGAAGGCTGCAATCTATACCGAGGATAAAGTTGAGAGACTCGAAAACATGGCTAAGGTTGAAGCTGATACCATGGAGTATTTCGCTGAAAAATATCCGGAAGCACCGAAGGATATCGATGCGGTTCTTTATAAACTGAAGAAAGAAATGGTAAGAGGTATGATTCTCAATGAAGGAATCAGACCGGACAACAGAAAGACAACGGAAATCAGACCGATATGGTGTGAAACAGGCGTTCTTCCGAAAACACACGGAACCGGCCTGTTTACAAGAGGACAGACTCAGGTTATGACAGTATGTACACTCGGAACACTGAACGAAGCCCAGACCATAGACGGCATCACGGAAGATACCGAAAAGAGATATATCCATCACTATAATTTCCCGGGATACAGTGTAGGCGAGCCTAAGCCAATGAGAGGCCCGGGAAGAAGAGAAATAGGTCACGGAGCATTAGCGGAAAGAGCTCTTCTGCCCGTAATTCCTTCACCGGAAGAATTCCCGTATGCAATCAGACTGGTATCCGAAGTTCTTTCATCAAACGGAAGTACTTCACAGGCATCGGTATGCGGAAGTACTCTCGCCCTTATGGATGCCGGCGTGCCTATCAAAGCACCTGTTGCAGGTATAGCTATGGGGCTGATTAAATCCGAAGATAAAGTTGCTGTTTTATCCGATATTCAGGGTATGGAAGACTTCCTCGGAGATATGGACTTCAAGGTTGCCGGAACCGAAAAAGGAATCACTGCTATTCAGATGGATATCAAGATTCACGGTATCGACAGAGAAATACTTAAAACTGCAATTGCCCAGGCAAGAGAAGGCAGAATGTTTATCATGGGCAAGATGATGGCTGTTCTGGACAGGCCTCGTGAAGAAGTTAACAAAAATGCACCGAGAATCGAAACAATAAAGATTCATCCGGATAAGATCAGAGAGCTTATCGGACCGGGAGGAAAGACAATCAACGGAATTATTGACAAGACCGGTGTTAAGATAGATATTGAAGATGACGGTACCGTTTACGTTGCAGGTAAGGACAAGGCAACTGTGGCAGCAGGACTTGAAGAAGTAAACAAAATCGTTAAAGATGTTGAAGTAGGCGAAGTTTACGACGGTAAGGTAACGAGACTCATGGCATTCGGTGCTTTTGTCGAGGTTCTGCCGGGTAAGGAAGGACTGCTTCATATTTCAAAAATTTCACATGAAAGAGTTGCCAAGGTGGAGGATGCACTTAAGGTGGGAGATCACATTCAGGTTAAGGTAATGGAAATTGATAATCAGAATCGTATCAATCTCTCTCATAAAGATCTGATTCCGAAGCCCGGAAAATAGGTGAAACATGACAAAGCTTGTAAGACTTGGCTGCGGAGCCGGTGTAATCCTTGAAAGGATTCCCTATGTAAGCTCAGCCTGCGTGGGAATATGGGTAAAAGCCGGTTCTGTAAATGAAAACAGTTCAAATTACGGAATATCTCATTTTATTGAGCATATGACTTTTAAAGGTACGCCTTCAAGGAATGCAAGAAAAATTGCCGAGGATATTGACCGGATCGGAGGGCAGATAAATGCATTTACAGGCAAGGAGGCAACCTGTTATTATGTAAAAACTCTTTATTCGAATTTAAATAAAGCAATAGAAGTGTTGTTTGATATTTTTTTCCATTCCATTTACGATGAAACCGAGATGGAAAGGGAAAAGCAGGTAGTGTATGAAGAAATAAACATGCACGATGATTCTCCCGAGGATGATGTCGGCGATACTTTTTATGAGGCACTTTTTGACGGGCACCCTCTGGGAACCGAAATTTTGGGAACAAAAGAGATTCTTGCGTCCTTTACGCCGGATGATTTAAGGCGATATGTGGAGGATAATTACACTGCGGGAAATGTACTGGTTTCGGTATCGGGCAATTTTGACGAAGACAGCATTATTGCTCTTTTCGAAGAGTATTTTAAACAGCTCAGCAGAAAAGAACAGAAAAAAGTAGAATATCCGACTGTATATACTCCGAAATTCCTGTTTAAAAAGAGGGACATCGAGCAGGCGCATATCTGCATGGGTGTGAGAGGTGCAAAACGGGATGATGAACTCTACTATGCAAGGCACATTTTAAGCGGAATACTCGGCGGAAGCATGAGCTCAAGACTGTTTCAGAGCATCCGGGAGGAAAAGGGCATGGCCTACTCAGTTTATTCTTATATAAGCTCTTATACTCAGGACGGTTGTTTTACTATATATGCGGGAGTAGGCGGTGACAGACTCGAGGAAACCATATATCTCATTCGGGAGGAACTGCAGCTTCTCAGGGATAAAGGAATAACCGAAGAGGAGTTCAACTCGTCAAAAGAGCAGATGAAAAGCAGTTATATTTTCGGGCTGGAAAGTGTCAGCGGACGAATGGCCGCTAACGGCAAATCTCAGCTTCTTCTCGGAAAGGTTTATTCCGAGGAGGAAACACTGAAGTGTATTTCCGATGTCAGCATGGATCAGATTGAACGTGTAATAGCTGAGTTTACCGATATGAAAAACTATTCCGCATCCGCAACGGGAAAAATGGAAGTAGATCTTGAAAAACTGATTACCGGGTAGTCGGTTTGAAGCTGATATAATTATAATCCTATGAATTTCTACCCCGCAGATTATCCTTGCGGGGTTTGGTTTTTGCAGAAAAAAAGGTGGAGAAAATGACAGAACTATTGGCTCCTGCGGGCAATATGGAGGCTTTAAAGGCAGCTGTGGCAAACGGCTGCGATGCGGTATATCTGGGAATGCGGAAATTCGGTGCACGTGCATACTCCCTGAACTTTGATTCGGAATCACTTCGGGAAGCAGTTGAGTTTGCCCATTTAAGAGATGTCAGAGTATATGTGACAATGAATACAATCGTTTTTGAAGACGAAACGGAGGATATGAAATGTCAGCTTAAGCTTCTGGATGAAATCGGGGCTGACGGAGTAATAGTGCAGGATCTGGCGGTTTTTGATTATGCTAAGAATAACTTCCCCGATCTTGAGGTGCACTGTTCGACTCAGATGGGCATTGATGATCTTGAAGGAACGCTTTTATTCAAAGAGCTGGGCGCCCGAAGAGTGGTACTGGCCCGTGAACTGAGTATTGAAAAGGTAAAAGAAATAAAAAAGAAAGCACAGCTTCCCGTAGAAGTTTTCGTTCACGGAGCATTATGCGTATCCTATTCGGGTAACTGCATTATGTCGGGACTCATAGGCTACAGGAGCGGAAACCGGGGAAGATGTGTGGGGTCCTGCAGAAAGCTTTATGAAGTGGCTGATAATTCAACAGGAAAGTCTCTGGGCAAGAGTTACATTCTTTCAACAAAGGATCTGAATACAATAGAAAATATAAATGAACTTAAGGGTATAGATTCACTCAAAATTGAGGGAAGGATGAAGGAACCGGTTTATGTTGCCAATGTTGTATCAAAATACAGACAGGCGCTGGACGGCAAAACGGATGAGTCGATACAGGAGGATTTGGTAAAGACCTTCAACAGAACATATACAAAGGGATATCTGTTTCATGAAGACAGAAAAGATATAACAAATATTATCAGACCCAATAATTTCGGATATGAAGCAGGCAGAATAACAGGATTTTATAAGGGAATGTATGAAATCACCCTAAGTAGGCCGCTGTTTCAGAATGATGTTATCAGGATTGACCATAATAATGAAGATATTAATCTGTCGGTAGTGAAGCTGTATGACAAAAACGGAAATCTGATTAACAAATCAGACACTGTATGTTACATAAAATTCAAGGAAAAGGCATCTGAGGGAGATATTGTATACAAAACCAGGGACAGCCTGTATTATAAAGAACTGGAAAACATGCTGGAGGGTGAATACAGACGTTTTGATTTGAATATCAGAGTATATGCATATCCGGACTCTCACCTCGTAATAGATGCTGAGGGCTTCGGACTGAATTATGTTTTCGAAAGTGAAGAAATACTTAGTGAAGCATTAAACAATCCGACTTCGAAAGAGCAGATCGTTAAACAGTTTTCGAGATTAAAGGACACGGTTTTTAAATTAGGTGAGGTTGAGTTTGAGGAATACAACGCATTTATTCCTGTAAAGCTGCTCAATAATGCCAGAAGAGAAATCGTACAGAGCCTGTACCGGGCAAAACTGGAAAGAAGAGAGAAGCGGACGGATAAAGAAAACCTGCCGGATGAAAAAGAACGGATTCCGGATGACAGCCCCGCTGAAAAGATATCCTTTGAACCTGAAGACGCTTATCTTACAGCGGCGGTGACGACAAAAGAACAGTATGATACCTGTGTAAAATGCGGAATTAAAGAAATATATTTCGACAATATTGTCAGGAGAAATCATAACGATTACCGGGAAAAAGAGGGAATGCTTTTAATCGGAGGATACGGTGGAATTTACCGTTACAGGAATACAAATCCTTTTGTTACAGACTATTCTCTTAATGTTGTAAATTCTGTAAGCTGTCATGAGCTTCACAGACTGGGGGCCGAAAGAGTCACACTGTCTTATGAACTGAACAAAAATCAGATCAGAGACCTTATTGCTTCATATTATGAAGCAAATGACGGTTATCCCCGCCTTGAAATGATTGTTTACGGACGGGCTCCTCTTATGTTTACGGAATACTGCCCTCTGAAAAAGCTTAATCAATGTGGTGTATGCAGGAGCGGAGAATATGTAATAAAGGATGAATACGGGGAATTTCCCGTAGTATCACATGAGGACTGTACAACAACGATACTTAACGGAAAAATACTGAATCTTATCGACGAAATACCGTCAATTAAAGGAATTGAGGCTTTCAGACTTGATTTCACAGTAGAAAATGAAGCTGAAGTAGAAAGAATTGTCAGAGCGGCTCAGAAAAAACTGAACGGAACATCAGATGAGATTTTATTTAACCGGGAGACCGATACGAGAGGTCATTATAACAGCGAAATAATTTAGAAAGCGTACGGGATATAACGGTATGCGGAAAAGGGTAAAAATATGATCAGGGCAGAAAAACTATCATTCGGTTATTCGTCAAAAAAGATACTTGATGAAATCTCTTTTTCTTTAGAAGATAATAAGCATTATGCACTGATAGGAAGCAACGGAGCGGGAAAATCGACTCTTGCGGAAATTATGATGAATCCGGAAGCTTTTCTTTATGACGGGAAAATAATAACGGACGATGAGAGCAGAACAGGATATGCAGCTCAGTTTTGTATCAGAGACAAAACGCAGGATTGCTCGGTGCGGGAATATTTAAGTGAAAGATTTGTGGAAAATGAAACTGCCATTGACAGTGTCTGTGAAGAAATGGGCAGAGGAGATAATATTGACGCACTTATGGAAAAGTACCAGAAGCTCCTGGATTTGCGGGAAGCAATGGACGGTGAGAATTATGAGAGCAACATTCATAAACAGCTCCATATAAGCGGAATGACATATCTGAAAGATTATAAGCTTTCTCAGATCAGCGGAGGTGAATACAAGGTTCTGCAGATAATGAGAGAAATGCTGCTTTCTCCCGATATTCTGATACTGGATGAGCCGGATGTTTTTCTTGACTTCGGAAATCTTAACAGTCTCTGCAGGATGATTAACGGTTACAGAGGAATTCTTCTGGTAATAACACATAACAGATATCTTCTTAATCACTGCTTTGACGGGATTCTTCATCTGGAAAACGGAATGCTGATTCAGTATGACGGAAACTATACAGAATACAGATGCCGACGGTTCAGAGAAAAGCTGAAGCTCAGAAAGCAGTATGAGGAAGAGCAGAGAGAAATAATACGTACTCAGGAAATGGTGAACATTTTCAGAAAAAGAGCAACGGAGATGGTCAATCCCGATATCGGAAGAACCGTGAATGCGAAGCAGTCTCAGCTGGACCGGCTGAAAGCAAGACATATTGAAGCACCGTTTATTGAAATCCGTGAACCTTTCATCGAGTTTCCGGATGTAAAATCAAAAAAAACTTTACCGGAAGCGGAAGCAGTTTCCCGCGGAGAAGCCGAAGGCAGATGTTCTGAAGACGGATCGGCGGCAGACTTATTGTGTGGAGAATCAGCAGCCACAATAAAAAAACCTGTTTTAAAGGTTGAAGACTACAGACTGGAATATGATGAATCCTTACTGGAAAACATCAGCTTTGAGATTTTCGAGGGAGAAAAAATAGCAGTTGCAGGAAAAAACGGTACAGGAAAGACTTCACTTATCAGGGATATTCTGAACAATTCCCATCCTGCCGTTCATATTGATGAAAATGTTTCTTACGCATGTCTTTCCCAGCTTGTGGGAGACGCAGGCGATGAAGATAAAACAGTAATTCAGCTGATGCGGGATGCCGGATTCTATACGGAAGAGGATATTATTCTGTATCTGTCGATGTACTGTCTTGATGAAACTGATATTTATCAGAAAGTGGGACGACTTTCCGGGGGAGAACAGAATCTGCTCAGGATTGCATTAATCGCGGCTTCCGATGCGGAATTTCTTATTCTGGATGAACCTACATGTCAGCTGGATCTTTATGCACAGACAGCACTGGAGAAAGCAATATCCGAATTCAACGGAACTGTTCTGATGGTGAGTCATGATTTTTATCTTATTTCAAACTGTGCGGACAGTGTAATGTTAATTGAAGACAATACGATGAGAAAAATGCGTACAAGAAAATTCAGAAAAATGGTCTATGATAAGTATTTCAATCTGAATTATCTTGAAACAGATAAGCAGAAACAGAGAATTGAAACTGAAATCAATGCTGCCTTCATAAAGAAGGATTTCGATAACATAGAAAAACTGTGCGACAGGCTTGAGGAACTGAGCAGAGGAGGAGTGTAATAATGAAAGAAATTAAAATAAAATATTTTTCCGATAAACTCAGCAAACTGGAGTACATAGACGGAAAGTCGGACTGGATAGACCTTCGGGCGGCGGAAGCTGTGTCTTTGAAGAAAGGTGAGTACTACGCTATTCCTCTCGGAATAGCCATGAAGATTCCCGAGGGCTATGAGGCACACGTGGCTCCCAGAAGCTCCACCTTTAAAAACTACGGTATAATAATGGTCAATTCTCCGGGAATAATAGACAATTCCTACTGCGGCCCGGAGGATCAGATATACATGCCTGTGTATGCTGTGCGTGATACACAGATAATGTTTAATGACAGAATCTGTCAGTTCAGGATAGTTGAAAATCAGCCGAAGCTCCTGTTTGCTGAGGATGATTTAAATGACGAAAAGAACCGGGGAGGAATAGGTTCAACAGGGGTAAAATAAAAATCTAATCTGCATATCTGCGATTGAGGCAGTCTGTAATTCGACCCGGAGTTCAAACCAAAACTGTATAAAAACCATATTTTTTTCGTTAAAAACGCATAATACAGATATTTTTTGGCAATGAAAAACTAAAAATCTTGAATTTGTGCTGAAATTATGATATTTTTGTAATGAAATTTATTTTTTCTTTATTATTATTATTATTATTCGAATACCGGATTCGAATAACATTATGGTTTTAAAAGGAGGTAAAACTTATGTATGGCACATTTTGGTCATTGCTTCCGCCTATTGTAGCGATAGTTCTTGCTTTAATCACAAAAGAAGTGTACAGCTCGTTATTTATCGGTATAGTTGTCGGCGGACTGCTTGCAACATCGTTCCATCCGGTGGCAACGCTTGAAACGATTTTTAATGATGGATTTTTTGCCGCACTGGGAGACACGTGGAATATAGGTATTTTCATGTTTCTTGTTATACTGGGTATTGTGGTTGCTATTATTAATAAATCCGGAGCTTCAAATGCTTACGGAGAATGGGCAAAGAAGAAAATAAAAACCAAGAGAGGGGCTCTGGCATCAACATTTGTATTAAGCCTGCTCCTGGGAATAGATGACTATTTTCATTGTCTGACTGTCGGCAGTGTTATGCTTCCGGTAAATGATTCTCACAATATTTCCCGTGCACGATTTGCATATCAGATTGACGCAACTGCAGCACCTCTGTGCATGATATTTCCTATTTCATCCTGGGCGGCTGCAGTTTCCGGAATGGTGGAAGGTTATAACGGAATCCAGCTTTTCGTAAGAGCAATTCCTTATAATTTTTATTCACTTCTGACACTTCTGATGATAGTTTATCTCATAGTTACCGGACTTGAATACGGTCCTATGAAAAAACATGAAGACAATGCATTAAAAGGCGATCTGTTTACAACACCGGACAGGCCTTTTGATAATGTAGAAGATGAAAATGTAGTAAATGAAAGAGCAAGACTGTATGACCTGGTTATTCCTATTGCAATTCTTTTTGTCTGCTGCGTAATCGGAATGATTTATACCGGCGGATTCTTCAGCGGGGCATCCTTTATTGATGCTTTCGGTGGATGTGATGCATCCTACGGTTTATCGCTGGGTTCACTGATCTCACTCATTCTCATAGTTATCTATTTCATGGTAAGAAGAGTGGTTTCTTTCAAACAGGCTATGGAATGTATTCCTGTAGGATTTAAGGCAATGGTTCCCGCTATTCTTATTCTTACATTTGCCCTTACGCTTAAGAACATGACTTCGGCTCTGGGATCAACAGAGTTTGTTTCCACACTGGTAGGAAACAATATCGGAACCTTCGGATTCCTGCTGCCGCTTATTCTGTTTGGTCTGGCTGTACTGATTTCCTTCTCAACGGGAACATCATGGGGAACCTTCGGTATCCTTATTCCTATTGTTGTAAGTCTCGGAACAGTTCTTAATGACAAAATGCTTATCATATCGATTTCTGCATGTCTCGCAGGTGCTGTCTGCGGTGACCACTGTTCACCGATTTCCGATACAACAATTATGGCATCGGCAGGTGCAAGATGTAACCACATCAACCATGTATCGACACAGCTTCCGTATGCACTTACGGTAGCGGCAGTATCGGCAGTATCATATGTTATAGCAGGACTGACCCAGAGTATAATTTCACTCTTTATTGCAATAGCATTGATGTTTGCAACACTCTTTATTATAGGTAAGATTGTTAAAAATAAGAGCAATACAACTGATGTTTCAGCTGCGGGAGGGCCTCCGGCAGAAGCATAATACAGACGGATAATCAGATTCGGTAAAGTTTAAGAAGCCGGCGGGTATATACCCCGCCGGCTTTGTCTGTTTCCGGTGTCGGACGATATCATTTTTTTCAGCCTTGACAGAGCGGTATCCAGTCCGCCGATTTCATCAATCAGACCGATGCGGACAGCGTCTTTTGCACTGAAAATTGTGCCTACGTCATTAGCCATTTCTCCGGTTTCGTTCATCATCCGCATTATTTCCTCCTGCTTCGCAAGGAAAAGAGTCTGATAGAAACAGTAATCCCGCTTCCAATAAAAGTTTCGGCGATAATAGTAAACGAAACCGAAAATGTCAGAAGAATCAGAACGACTTCCGAAATATTGAGAAGGGCAGAGAAGGAAATGCTGAAGGAACTGAAAAAAATATGGACAAAGAGGCAAGAATTGCAAATAAAGATTTGCAGTTTTCGGAAGAAGAAAATATAATAGTAATTAACGGATTATTTGAAGTAATCGAGGAAATCGGGAGAGAGGTACCTTTTACAGATGAACGAACTGAAATTGAAAATTGAAGACGGTGAGCTTGTAAATAAAATATTCGGATATATGGATCGCAATATAGGTATGATAGAGGAAGCCTTCGGTGTTGAGATTATTCAGAGAGCAGATTACATTATTATCACCGGTGATAACTGCAAAATGGCCGGTGATGTGATGAATGAGATGATGGGAGCAATAAAAGCGGGCGAAAATATGGATACTCAGAAAATGAATTATATTATTTCTCTGACTATTGACGGAAAATCCTACAAAGAAGCCTCATTATCCAGTGGAACAATCTGCTTTACTCATAAAGGAAAACCGGTGAAGCCAAAAACTCTCGGACAGGCAAACTATGCAAAAGCAATCAGAGATTATGATATAGTTTTCGGAGTCGGCCCTGCGGGAACAGGTAAGACCTACATAGCGGTAGCCCTGGCTGCATCGGCATTTAAAAACAAGCAGGTTGAAAAAATAATCCTTACGCGACCTGCGGTGGAAGCCGGAGAAAAGCTTGGTTTTCTTCCCGGAGATTTACAGGAGAAGGTTGACCCTTATCTCAGACCTCTGTATGATGCATTATACGATATTCTGGGAAAAGAAAATGCCGGAAGACTTCGTGAAAAAGAAATAATAGAGGTAATCCCTCTTGCATATATGAGAGGAAGGACCTTCGATAATTCTTTTATTATTCTTGATGAAGCTCAGAATACTACAAAAGAGCAGATGAAAATGTTTCTCACACGTCTGGGATTCGGATCGAAAGTAGTGGTGACGGGAGATATTACCCAGACAGATTTGCCCAGAGGGAAAAAATCCGGTCTGAAGCAGGCACTTCAGATTCTCGGAGACGTGAAGGGAATAAAATTCTGCTTTTTAAAGGCACAGGATGTAGTGAGACATGATCTTGTTAAAAGAATAATAGAAGCATATGAGAATGTGTCTGTAAGAGATGAAGAGGAGGATGAAGAATAATGGTATTGGAATTAAATGAAGAAAATCTGCAGTCGGAGGAACTGCTTGCACTGATGAAACGGGCAGGGGAAACCTGTCTGTTCTGCGAAAATATCCCGCATGATGATTCTTCGGCGGAAGTAAGCGTTTCTTTTGTTACGCCCGGGGAAATACAGCAGATTAACAGAGAATATCGGGATAAAGATTCTGTGACGGATGTGCTGTCATTTCCGCAGTATGAAAACCGGGAGGAGATGGCAGAAGAGGAATATCTTTGTCTGGGTGATGTGATAATCTGCCCGGAACGGGCTGAAGAGCAGGCCGAAGAATACGGCCATTCGTATACCCGTGAGATGGTTTACCTGATGGTTCACAGCATGTTCCATTTACTGGGATATGATCATATGAACGAAGAAGATAAAAAAATCATGAGGGCAAAAGAAGAAAAAGTTATGACTTTTATGGAAATTGAAAGATAAAACACTTAAACAAAACCGGAGCAGAGAGGAAAAAATGAGATCAGGATTTATAGGAATAGTGGGAAGACCTAATGTAGGAAAATCTACCCTGCTGAACGCAATACTGGGAGAAAAAATAGCCATAGTATCGGATAAACCACAGACAACGAGAAATACAATCAGGGGAATATACACGGAAGATGACTGTCAGATGGTATTCATGGATACCCCCGGTATTCACAAGCCGAGAACAAAGCTCGGGGAATATATGACAAATGCGGCCATTCATACATTTAATGATTCGGAGGCAATTCTTTTCATTACGGACGAAAAACTGAGTGCGGGACCCGGCGATAAATATATCATAGATATTCTCAGAGAATCATCCACACCGAAGATAGCGGTAATTAATAAAATTGACGGGATGACACCTGATGCATACAAAGAGATTTATGACGAATATGACGGGCTTGGAATTTTTGACTATATTATCGGAATATCGGCAAAAGAGAATCATAATATCGATGCACTTCTTAAAGAACTGAACAGGTTTATTCCGGAAGGTCCCTTCTTTTTCCCCGAGGATATGATAACGGATCATCCGGAGAGATTTCTGGTATCTGAGATAATCAGAGAAAAAATGCTTTTGTATCTCAGCGATGAGCTTCCCCACGGTATTGCGGTGGAAATAGAGTCATTTAAGACAAATGGAAATCTGGTCAGAATAGGTGCGGTGATTTACTGCGAAAAAAAATCTCATAAAGGAATGATTATAGGCAGAGAAGGCCGCAAGCTTAAAGGGATAGGAAAGAGTGCAAGAATGGATATCGAGGCATTGCTGGGAGCGAAGGTATTTCTCGAATTGTGGGTAAGAGTCAAGGAAAACTGGAGAGACAGTGATATAATGCTTTCGAATCTCGGATACAGGGATGAATAGAAAATGCAGATACAGACAAAGGGGATTATCCTTAAGCAGATAAAGATCCCGAACGACAGACGCCTGCTGACAATTTTTACAGAGAAATACGGCAAAATAACAGTGGCTGTAAACAGTGACAGCGGAAAGGGCAGGAATAAATCCTCGTTGGTGTATAAATCTTTTACATTGGGAAATTATTTTATGTATAAGAACAGAGATGATTTCAGAATGAGCAAGGGTGAAGTCGTACGGTCGTATTATAGAATAGGAGAGGATATTGACCGTTATCTTGAGGCGGCATATGTTCTGGAGTTTACGGAGAAGCTGCTGCCGGAGGGTGAGCAGGCAACCGGGATTTTCAACCTGCTTAATGAGTATTTTGAAATCATGGAAAAACGTAAAAGAGAGTTTGAATTTCTGACAGTGGCATTCCTGATCAAAGCTGTTTTTATCAGCGGATATATGCCCCGGATGGATGAATGTGCCTGCTGCGGTAATAAAAAGGAAGATTATATGTTCAGTATTACCGAAGGAGGTGTAATTTGCAGTGAATGTGCAAAAGATAACGGATTGATTTATAATTCTGACTCTGATATAATAAAACAGGTAATGTTTATCTCAAAGAGCCCTTTCAGTAAGATGGAAAACATTTATATGGAAAAAATGCATCTTGAAAGAATTAGAACACTGATAAAAAAATACTCGGAATATCATTTGGGAATTTCCAATTTGAAAAGTGAACATCTGATCTGAAAAGAGAAAGGAAGGAATATATGGAGATTACATTGGAAAAAATTGAACTGGTTAAAGACAGAACCGGTGTAGGTTATAAAACAGCGAAGGAAGCGCTGGAAAAAACGAACGGAAATGTGATTGATGCCATAATTTACATTGAAGAATGCGAGATGGAAGATGATTTCATCGAAAAAGACACTAAAACTGTTATTATAGATAAAATTAAAGACGTTATCAGTAAAGGAAACGTGACACGAATTCAGTTCAGAAGAAACGGGAAAATAATTCTCAACATTCCTGTTACTGTGGGAGCTATCGGAACCGTTGTTTTTCCTTTCCCTGCTTTAACGGCTGCAGTAGGCGCTTTTGTTGCAAGATGCAGCATAGAAATCGTTAAGAGTGACGGAGAGGTAGTGGACATTAACGATCTTTCCGGCGGAAAAATGGATGAATTCCGTGAAAAAGCAGGTGATGTCATCATGAATATCGGGGAAAAAGCCGGCGACAGATTTGATGATATCAGAATTAAAGCGGAAGATATGTATGCAAATATGAAATACAGGGCCGAGGAAAAGAGCGGCATGCACGGCGAAGATGACGATATCTGCGATATGGATTGCGGAAACTGTGATTTTGACTGTGAGATAACCGAAGAAGATCTCAGAAATATTAACATTGAACCGGATGACGAGGAAGAACCGGGTGAAGCCGGAGTCAATACTGATGAAGCTTCAGAAAAAAGCGGGGAGCCGGAAAAACCCGAGGAGCAGATTACTCCGGAGGAGACCGAAAAGAAAGAAGAATTATAGACAGATATAATACCGGAACAAAAATATTAATATAAATATAAGGAGCAAACAGAAATGGCAAGAGATTTTACAATGGATAAGATTGTGGCTTTGGCTAAGGGAAGAGGTTTTGTTTTCCCCGGGTCTGAAATCTACGGAGGACTGGCAAACACATGGGATTACGGCCCTCTGGGTGTTGAACTTAAAAACAACGTAAAAAAAGCATGGTGGAAGAAGTTTATACAGGAATCAAAGCTTAACGTAGGTATTGATGCTGCGATTCTCATGAATCCTATGACATGGGTGGCATCAGGTCATGTCGGAGGTTTTAACGATCCGCTTATCGATTGCAAAAGCTGCAAATCCAGACACAGAGCTGACAAGCTCATTGAAGAATGGCATAAGGAAAACAATATCACCGATGTTCCGGTAGACGGATGGTCAAATGAAAAGCTGGAAGCTTATATTCAGGAAAAGCAGATTCCGTGTCCGGAATGCGGAAAATCCGATTTCACAGGCATCAGACAGTTTAATCTTATGTTTAAGACTTTCCAGGGCGTAACAGAGGATTCAAAAGCTGAAATCTATCTCAGACCTGAAACGGCACAGGGTATTTTCGTAAACTTCAAGAGTGTTCAGAGAACCACAAGAAAGAAGTTGCCTTTCGGTATCGGTCAGATAGGCAAATCCTTCAGAAACGAGATCACACCGGGCAACTTTACTTTCAGAACAAGAGAATTCGAACAGATGGAGCTGGAATTCTTCTGCAGACCGGGAGAAGACCTGAAGTGGTTTGATTACTGGAGACAGTTCTGCGTAGACTGGATTACTTCACTGGGAATTTCAAAGGAAAGCATCAGACTCAGAGATCATGAAAAAGAAGAGCTTTCCCACTACAGTAATGCGACGACAGATATCGAATTCATGTTCCCGTTCGGCTGGGGTGAATTATGGGGCATTGCAGACAGAACAGATTTTGACCTCAAGCAGCATTCAATGCATTCCGGAGAAGACATGGTCTATGTTGATTCAGAAAACGGAGACAAGATTACACCATACTGCATCGAGCCTTCGCTCGGAGCGGACAGAGTAACTCTGGCATTTCTGGTAGAAGCTTATGATGAAGAAACACTTACAAATGAAAAAGGTCAGACGGACACAAGAGTTGTTATGAGATTCCATCCTGCTCTGGCTCCTTTCAAGGCTGCCGTTCTTCCGCTTCAGAAGAAGCTGGCACCGGAGGCTGAAAAGCTTCATGAAGAGCTTTCCAAATATTTCATGGTGGATTACGATCTTACCGGAAGTATCGGAAAGCGTTACCGAAGACAGGATGAAATAGGTACACCTTACTGCATCACATTTGACTTTGATTCGCTTGAAGATAAATGCGTTACAATCAGAGAGAGAGATTCCATGGAACAGGTAAGAATTCCTATCGATCAGGTTAAGAGCTTTATCGAAGAAAGAATCGCATTTTAATACAGTTTATTGATTTACTTGCGGAGCAGTGTGATGTCCGGCCGTTTGTTTAACAATCGCGGCACCGGTGCTTCGTGAGTAAATGTGCTTATTTTCAGGACAGGCCTGTTCAAAGAAATGAACAGTTTCTTTTTAAAATATCTTTTTACATAATTGTTTAGGAGGAATTAAAAATGGGAAAGTTTGTATACGCTTTTACAGAAGGTAACAAAGATATGAGAAACCTTCTGGGAGGTAAAGGTGCGAATCTTGCGGAAATGACAAATATCGGTCTTCCTGTTCCACAGGGTTTCACAATTACTACAGAAGCATGCACACAGTACTATGAAGACGGCAGACAGGTTAACGATGAAATCATGGGTCAGGTAATGGAATTCGTTGAGAAAATGGAAAAAATCAACGGAAAAAAATTCGGGGATTTAAAAAATCCACTCCTGGTTTCGGTTCGTTCGGGTGCCAGAGCTTCAATGCCGGGAATGATGGATACTGTACTTAATCTCGGTCTTAATGAGGATGTTGTTAAGGCTATGATTGCAGGTAATCCGGATCCTAAGTTTGAACGTTTCGTATATGATTCATACAGACGTTTCATTCAGATGTTTTCCGATGTAGTAATGGGCGTTGGCAAAAAATACTTTGAACAGCTCATCGATGCTATGAAAGAAGCAAAGGGTGTTGAATTTGACGTGGATCTTACTGCAGCAGATTTAAAAGAACTCGCAGAACAGTTTAAAGTTGAGTATAAGAACCAGCTTGGCGAAGACTTCCCGGTGGATCCTATCGTTCAGTTAAAGGAAGCTATCAAGGCTGTATTCAGATCATGGGATAATCCGCGTGCCAACGTATACCGTCGTGACAATGACATCCCTTATTCATGGGGAACAGCTGTTTCCGTAATGCCTATGGTATTCGGTAACCTTAATGAAAACTCCGGAACAGGCGTTGCTTTCACACGTGACCCGGCTACCGGAGAAAAGAAGCTCATGGGAGAATTCCTCACAAATGCACAGGGTGAAGACGTAGTTGCAGGTGTTCGTACACCGATGCCTATCGCACAGATGGAAGAACGATTCCCTGAAGCTTATGCTGATTTTGTAAAAGTATGCGGTCTCCTGGAAGACCATTACAGAGATATGCAGGACATGGAATTTACTGTTGAAAACGGTAAGCTTTATATGCTCCAGTGCAGAAACGGAAAGAGAACAGCTCAGGCCGCTCTTAAGATTGCCTGTGACCTTGTAGATGAAGGAATGATTTCGGAAGAACAGGCTGTTCTTATGATCGACCCGAGAAATCTTGATACACTTCTTCATCCTCAGTTTGATGCTGCGGCTATTAAAGCTGCAAAACCTCTCGGCAAAGGCCTCGGTGCTTCTCCGGGTGCTGCCTGCGGTAAGGTTGTATTCACAGCTGATGACGCAGTAGCATGGGCTGCAAAAAAAGAAAAGGTAATTTTAGTTCGTCTTGAAACATCACCTGAAGATATTACGGGTATGAAGGCTGCGGAAGGTATCCTTACAGTAAGAGGCGGTATGACTTCTCACGCTGCGGTAGTTGCCCGTGGTATGGGTGAATGCTGCGTATCAGGCTGCGGCGCAATTAAGATGGACGAGGAAAATAAGAAATTTGAACTCGGCGGAAAGGTATTCCACGAAGGCGACTTCATCTCCATCGACGGAACAACAGGAAATATCTACGAAGGTCTCATTGATACAGTAGATGCTTCAATTTCAGGTTACTTCGGAAGAATCATGGGCTGGGCTGACAAGTACAGAAAATTAAAGGTTCGTACAAATGCGGACACACCGACAGATGCTAAAAAAGCGCGTGAACTCGGAGCTGAAGGTATCGGTCTCTGCAGAACAGAGCACATGTTCTTTGAGGCTGACAGAATCGCTGCATTCAGAGAAATGATCTGTGCGGAATCCGCAGAAGAAAGAGAAGCTGCTCTGGCAAAAATCATGCCTTATCAGCAGGCTGACTTTGAAAAGCTCTATGTTGCTTTAGAAGGAAATCCTGTTACCATCAGATTCCTGGATCCACCTCTTCACGAATTCGTTCCTTCAACGGATGAAGAACTTGAAGCTCTCGCTAAGGCTCAGGGCAAATCAATCGATTACATAAAGGCTCTTGTTGCAGGTCTGCACGAAGTGAATCCGATGATGGGACACAGAGGCTGCCGTCTTGCCGTGACATATCCTGAAATTGCTGTTATGCAGACTCGTGCGGTTATCCGTGCTGCTATCAATGTTCAGAAGGCTCATCCGGAATGGACAATTAAGCCTGAAATCATGATTCCTTTAACAAGTGAGCTTAAGGAATACAAGTATGTTAAGAATTTTGTGGTTGCTACAGCTGATGAAGAAATCGCTGCCGCTGATACAAAAATTGAATATGAAGTCGGTACAATGATTGAAATTCCGAGAGCATGTCTCACTGCTGACGAAATTGCGAAGGAAGCTGACTTCTTCTGCTTCGGAACAAACGACCTTACTCAGATGACTTACGGCTTCAGCCGTGACGATGCGGGAAAATTCCTCGAAGCTTACTACGATGCAAAAATTCTTGAAAACGATCCGTTTGCACGTCTTGACCAGAACGGCGTAGGAAAGCTCATGGATATGTGTCTCAAGCTCGGAAAACCTGTAAATTCAGCTATCCACTGCGGTATCTGCGGTGAACACGGCGGAGATCCTACTTCTGTAGAATTCTGCCACAGCATCGGTCTTGATTATGTATCATGCTCACCGTTCAGAGTGCCTATCGCAAGACTTGCTGCTGCACAGGCAGCTATCAAGGAAAGCAGAAACTGATTTCGATGTATAAACAGGAATATCTTTTACAGATATAATATAAAAAATTACAAGAGTTAATACCTCACAGCGGAGCCTGAAATATGGCTCCGCTTTTCTGATTAGCCCGGCATGGGCGTAATCTAAAAGGTAACTATAATTGTCCGGAATTTTTATCTAATCTATTGACACTTTGCAAATGAAAGGTTATTATATACATGAGTTAGCACTCAGCAACAGAGAGTGCTAACAAAACAATATCAAACAGCCGTGCATCAGTTAATTGCATGGCATTTTATATAAGTATTTGGGAGGTAACAGTAATGGCAAAAAAGGAATTTAAAGCTGAATCAAAAAAACTGCTGGATATGATGATCAACTCAATCTATACACACAAAGAGATTTTTCTCAGAGAACTGATTTCAAATGCCAGTGATGCCATAGACAAGCTGTATTACAAGGGATTATCGGAGAATAATACAGGTCTGGCAAGAGAGGATTTTTTTATCAGACTCGAAGCGGACAGGGATGCCAGAACTCTGACTGTTACAGATAACGGTATCGGAATGAGTATGGAAGAACTTGAAGAAAACCTCGGAACCATAGCCAGAAGCGGTTCTCTTGATTTTAAAGAGAATAATGAGGCAAAAGAAGAAATTGATATCATAGGTCAGTTCGGCGTTGGTTTCTATTCGGCTTTCATGGTAAGTGATAAGGTAACAGTGAACACAAAACCCTTCGGTGGAGATAAGGGCTGGAGCTGGGTATCTGAAGGTGCCGACGGTTATTCAATAGCAGAGACAGATAAAGCTGATCACGGAACGGAGATTATCCTGCACATCAAGGATAATACCGATGAAGAAAACTATGATGATTATCTTAATCAATATCATATCTCAGGTCTGGTAACCAAGTATTCAGATTACATTTCATATCCGATTAAAATGGAAATGGATTCCAGCAGACTTAAAGAAGGAACAGGAATCAAGGGAGAGGACGGAAATGACATTCCGGCTGAATACGAATCATATAAAGAACTGAGAACCCTTAACAGCATGATTCCTCTATGGAGAAAGAATAAAAGTGAAATCACAGAGGAAGAGTACAATAATTATTATAAAGAAAAATTTTTTGACTGGACCGATCCGGCTGCCGTAATTCATACAAAGGCAGAGGGCGTTGTATCTTACGATGCACTGATGTTTATTCCGGAAAAAGCTCCTTTCAACTATTACACCAAGGAGTTTGAAAGAGGTCTTGCTCTCTATACCAACGGTGTAATGATAATGGATAAATGCGCCGATCTTGTTCCGGAGTATTTCAGCTTTGTAAAAGGTGTGGTGGACAGCTCCGATCTTTCACTGAACATTTCCAGAGAAATGCTTCAGCATGACAGACAGCTTAAGCTCATCGAGAAAAACATCGAAAAGAAAATTTCCGCAGAGCTGACGAAAATGCTGAAAAATGACAGGGAAAAATATGAGGGCGTGTTCAGAGAATTCGGCGTACAGATGAAGTTCGGTGTTTATGATAATTTCGGTCAGAACAAAGACAAGCTGCAGGATCTTATTCTGTTCTATTCATCCGCAGAGAAAAAGCCTGTAACATTAAAAGAATATGTTGAGAGAATGAAGCCGGAACAGGAAAAAATTTATTATGCCTGCGGCGAGAATACAGAGCTCATAGATGTACTGCCTCAGACAGAAGCTGTAAAGAGTAAAGGATATGAAGTTCTTTATATGACAGATACTATCGATGAATTTGCGGTAAAAACCATTCGCGAGTACGAGGGCAGGAGTTTTGTAAATATCTGTACCGATAACCTCGATATGGACAGTGAAGAGGAAAAGGAAGAAATCAAGAAGGTTAATGAAGAATCTAAAAACGTTCTGGAGATGATAAAGGAAGCTCTGGGGGACAATGTTACAGAGGTCAGATTTACAAACAGACTGAATAATTA
The DNA here is from genome assembly GCA_002315385.1 of Firmicutes bacterium UBA1739. Lineage (GTDB taxonomy): Bacteria > Bacillota > Clostridia > Peptostreptococcales > Anaerovoracaceae > UBA1739. Next base: position 48,002 of record DCHZ01000020.1, read on the forward strand.
TCCCGTATGTCTGACCAGCGAGGGCGAGTTGACTATAGAAATGGAAAAAGCCCTCAACGCAATGCCTACAAGTGAGAAAGTAAAAGCTCAGGTAGTGCTGGAAATCAATGCCGGCCATTCCGTAGCCGAGAAGCTTAAAAACATGTCCGGGGACAAAGATAAGCTGGAAAGATATGCGAAAATTCTCTATGCTCAGGCCAGAATGATAGCGGGGCTTTCAATTGAAAATCCTGCGGAGCTCAGCAACATGATATGCGAGCTGATGTAATTCCTTCCGGATGATATATAATATGTAAATAAAAGAGATTATCTGAAGCTGTTAACCGCTCGCGGGGGTAGAAAATGACTGATTCAAAACAGCCCGGGATAATCTCTTTGAGTTTCTGTCACTGTGCAGCGTGAATAATTCTTTATGGTTCGGCTTTATGATCTTTCTGAGCAGCACTTTTTTTTCTGTGAAATACTTCTTCATCTTTAATCCCGATGATTATTCCGAAAACTACGACGGCACATCCGGTAATCTGAAGAGCCGACACTGTTTCTCCGGCAAACGCAGCAATGATTACACCGAGAATGGGGCAGAAATTATATAAAAGCCCGGATATGGACGAATTCAGATGAGTTGAGCCGTATGTCCATGCAATATTTGCGATACCTAATGCCAGAGGACCGCCGAATACTACCGTCAACAGAGCGGCTGAACTGATTCCGGGCAGGCCCGTGAAAAATGCCCATTCGCACATCATTATCGGAAAAGAAATAATACATCCGTTAAAAAGAATGTAGCCTACAATTTCCAGAGGATTTGTTTCAGAGTCATATTTTTTTACAAATATGCTGTAGACTGTCCATGTCAGAGGTGCCAGTGAGACAAAGAAGATTCCGAGTAGGGTGGTGTTTTTGTCAATAAGTGTTCCACCTATGCAGGTTATCATTATTCCGGCTGTGGCCAGAATCGCACCGGCAATTTTCCCGGGAGTCGCTTTTTCTTTAAAGAAAATCATACCTCCGATTAAGAAGAAAACAGGCATGGTGGCCTGGGATATGGCTGTCACATTTGCCGAGCACATATTGTTGCCTATATGGTAAATCATAGTATTTAGAGTGAAGGCAATAAGTCCGTAGAAAAAAGATTTTTTTGTAAAAGCTTTTTTAAAAGTAAAACCGTTTTTAATGGCCAGAGGCAGAATAAAAAGAAATCCGGTTAATGCTCTCAGCCATGCATATGTTACGGGACCGTAATATCCCATGGCGGATTTGCTTATCACAGGAAGGACGGCCCATATAACAATTGAAATGAAGAGAATAACATAGTATTTAAATGTTCCTTTTGTCAGGCTGTAATGTTTCAAGTAATCACATCCCCTTTATTATAAAGAAGTACAATGGAAATATGTCTGATAATGATGGATAACCTTTAGACCGAGGGGTAAAAAATGTTTCGTTGACATAATTTTGAACGCTTCGGCTGTTTTGCTATCATAATGGCATAATGACATCAAAAAGTCAATTGAATAATATAAGGCTGTTTTGGAATCAGGCGAAAATATTTCAAATAATCAAACGGAATATGATGTTCGGAGGAAATTTATATACATATGCTTTTATATATGTTATTATAATACTGTCCTGTTTATGAGGCGGGATGAGTTGATTTATTTATATGGAGGTAGTTATGAAAAAAATACTGGCAGTTGTTTTATCTTTGGCAATGGTTCTTTCATGTGTTCCTGTTTTTGCTGCAGATGATGCGGTTAAAGCCGGACAGGCAAAAGGTATAACGGTTCTTTTCGACGGAGAAGAAATGGAGTTTGATGTTGAACCGATAATCGAAGACGGCAGAACCCTGGTTCCTATGAGGGCAATATTTGAAAAATTCGGATGTGCGGTGGATTACGCTTCAAGTTCGGCAGGCAAGGTCATTACCGCATTCAGAGGGACAAAAGCAGTTGTTATGGAGATAGGAAAACAGGAATATACAGTTGGCGGCAAGGACTTTGTAATGGATGTTGCACCGAAAATTGTTGACGGAAGAACTCTGGTTCCTCTCAGAGCAGTTTCGGAAAGCCTTGATGCCAGGGTTGACTGGGATGCGGCAACAAGAACAATTACAATAGAAAATGAGATGGGTCAGTTTGAGGTGTTATCTACAATATCCAACTCCGCAACAAACTCAGACGGAAAGGATATGATTCATACTGCTGTTTCTGTTCCAAATATCTGCGATTACGGAGATGCGGATTTCTCCGAAATAAACGGGTTATATGCCGAAATGGGTGAAAAGTATCAGGACACAGTTGATAATGAGGAGAATTACAATGATGCATGCGCACAGTATAAACTCAGAGGTGCGGATTTCAAACCTATGCAGTTCTTCCTTTCCTATGAAATAAACTGTAACAGTGATAATTATTTATCCATAACAACTTATGATTTCAGAGACGAAAACGGAGCACATCCATACTCGTATATGTATTCTCAGACATTCCGGGTTGATCCAGATACGGATGCAATAACAATGCCGGAAGCAAAAGATATTTTTCTGTTGAGTCAGGAAGAAATGGATGCATTTGTAGTGACTGAATTCAGCTATTATCTCAGGGCTGAATTAGGTGAAGGCTTCACGTCTGACTGGGAGACTGCTTTGAAGGAAAAGGCTTCAGAGGTAGAATTCTATGTTACCGATACAGATGTAGTGCTGTACTTTAATACGGGTATTGTTGCACCGTATTCATTCTCATATCCTCAGCTGACGTACAAACTTGACTGACGGAGAAAACGGTAAGGGGATATCCGGCTTGTAAGATTTTTAATAATTCGTGATAACCGGAAAGAAAACCGCCGGGAATGCTGAAACTCCAACATTCCCGGCGGTTTAATCAATGGCGAGGCACGAGGGACTCGAACCCCCGACCGACAGATTCGAAGTCTGCGACTCTATCCAACTGAGCTAGTGCCCCGTAACAGGTTTTACATACTTGAATATTATAATCTTTCAGTCAGAAAAAATCAAGTATAAAATCAAAGTATATTTGCGGCACGGATGTCACGGAATCACTGCCGCCGACCTGTTTATTAATACAGAACACAATGATTAATGCTGCTGTTTCCCGGTGAATATGCTGTGACTCATCATGCGGCGGGTATTCAGACAGCGGAAAGATCTTTGGTTAAATAAATATTACAAGTTATGACAAGGGATTTTATTATCTGTCAGGTTCGGTTATAATTAAGAAAAAACAGGAGGTAAAAAATGAAAAAAATCTCAAAAATTTTAAGTATCGTAATGACAGTTGCCATGGTTTTTTCAACAGCATCATTTACTTTTGTATTTGCTGATGATACTGCCGGTAATGAACCTGTTACTGCGGCGGTAAAAACAGCAGGTCTTGATAATTTCGTTAAAACTGCGGAATATAAAGGCTTCACAGATGTAAAAGAAAGCTCATGGTATTATGACAGCGTAAAAAAAGCTTATGAGCTTGGTCTCGTAAAGGGAGTAAGTGATACGGCTTTTAATCCTGCCGGAAGTCTTACATTAGCTGAAGCTGTAACACTGGCATCCAGAATCAATTCAATTTATTATGCAAATAATTATGAATTCAAACAAGGCAGTGTATGGTATCAGGTGTATGTTGATTATGCAGCAGCAAACGGCATTCTCAAATCTGCAACTCAGTATGCCGACTACAATAAAGCGGCAACAAGAACAGAGTTTGCCGAAATAATGGCAGCTTCACTTCCTGATTCCGCACTTCCGGAAATCAATACCGTAAAACGTATTCCGGATGTGGACAGCAGCAATAAGGCATATAATTCTATTTTAAAGCTCTACAAAGCAGGGATTGTTAAGGGCAGCGATGAAGCGGGAAACTTCAAGCCTGAAAGCAACATCACAAGAGCTGAGGTATCGACCATCGTTGTAAGAATGTCGTCTGCGTCAGAAAGAGTGTCTGTTACAATCGATGAAGAAAACTCAACCGGATATGACAATCTGATTTCTACAATTGTTGTCGAAATGGGCCGCGGATGGGAGAATTCACCGGAATCCTACGGACTCAGCCCGATTTACAGTTATTCCGGAATGGATCAGTATTTAGGATTTGTAAAGAAGGATATCGACGGTGACGGAGTAGAGGAGCTTCTTATCGGGGAAATCGCTCATGACGGTATGCCTGCAACCTTCTATGATATCTTTACAATTAATTCTGAAGGCAAAACCGTTCATCTGTTCTCAGGCGGAGAAAGAAACAGAATGTATCTGTATCCGGACGGAGTTCTCGTAAATGAAGGCTCAAACGGTGCGGATGACAGTTTCACTAAGGCATATAAGATCAAAGACGGAAAACTGGCTGAAATCAATCTTGCTGTGGATACATCAAAGTACATGAATGTTGAACTTGAACTCTTTAATAAGCATGTGCAGGTGGCAAATCCCTGGGTTGACACAACAGCGGAAGGCTTAAAAGCATCTTTGGGATATGAATTTAAATTACCTGAAGGATCGACAAATGCGGTTTACAGAATGAATACTTCCGTAAAAATGGGAGAGGTGGATTTCACCTATGACAATATGAAATATACCGCAAGAATTCAGGCTACATCTGCTCTTACAGATATCTCCGGAGTATATGCAAACTGGGATGTTGTGGATGACTGCAATGTTAACGGTGCTGCGGGGAAATCCATGAGATCACTCGGAAAAGATGAAACTATCGATGTGATTTACTGGTATGACGCTAAGAAAGGTCTCAGTTATTCACTCATGACAAAGGCAAAGGATCTGGACGGATTTGACATCGAGGCAATAGCCGAAATGATGTACACTCCTGCATAAACAGGAAAAAATGTTTTGATTTTAATAATTGATTTCGATAAAAATTGAAAGAGCCGCTCACTGAGCGGCTCTTTCTGTTGGCTTCGGAAACCGGTTCATTTTATTTAATATCGAAGCTTTTAAATGCAACCTTGAAATCCTCATCTTTGAAAATGATATTTATCATATTAATGAAGTTATCCGAAAGGTCGCTGGCATAAAATGTATTCAGGAAAGAGGAATTTTCGGCAAGCATATCTCTTTCGGTCAGGACAGCCCGGATTCTGCCGATTACCTCCTGAGAAGGATCGATTATTTTCAGAGAAGGGTACAGCGTTTCTATCTGCTTTCGAATCAGCGGATAGTGGGTGCAGCCCAGTACGAGGGTATCAATATGATTGCTGCCGATGAAGTCATCCAGATAGTGACGGACAGAAAGTGTCATAATGTCGTCGGTAATAATACCCTCCTCGATGAGAGGAACGAAAATAGGGCATGCCATGGAGTGGATATCCAAACCGGATTTAAAATTTCCGATTTCTCTTTCATAGGCTCCGTTTGAGATTGTAGCCTTGGTTCCTATTATTCCGATATGATTTTCCCGGGAACAAATCATTGCAGCCTTTTCGGCTGCAGGTTTAATTACACCTATTATCGGAATATCGGGGTATTTTTCCCTCAGTAACGGCAGACATGTAGCGGTTACTGTGTTGCAGGCCGTAACTATCATCTTAACATCCTGAGATTTAAGAAACTCGGCAATCTGCATTGCAAAAATTCTTATTGTGTTTACTGCTTTGGAACCGTAAGGGGTTCTGGCGGTATCTCCGAAATATACTATTCTTTCCTCCGGCAGACTTTTAGCGAGATAAGGTATTGCCGTAAGTCCTCCTATACCGGAATCGAAAAAACCGATTGGTCTGTTATCCATTTATTTTAAGCCTCCGCTTTTATTAAAAAAAAATTCTTTATATATATTGATTCTTTTGATAGAATATATATTAATGATAATTGACAAAGATGTAAATAATAATTAATAAATTTTTTCTGCTGGAGGGAAAAAAATGAATGACTGTAAAATAAAACAGAGAAATGAAATTGAGCAGAAGTACAAATGGAGTATAGAAACCATGTACAATGCTGATTTCGTGTGGGAAAGAGATTATTGCGAAGTGAAAGATGCGGCTGTCGAGCTGGCTGAATATAAAGGTCACCTGGATGACAGTGCCCTGACACTGCTGGAGTTTCTGGACAAAAGAAGCACAGCCTGGAGGACGTTGGAGCATTTGTTTGTATTTGCACGAATGAAGAGAGATGAAGACAACAGAGAGGCCAAATATCAGGCACTTTGCGAAAAGGCTCAGAAACTGGCTGTGACGCTCTCAGAGGCCACTTCATTCTTCGCTCCCGAGCTTATGGAAATATCGAAGGATGTGCTTAATCAGTTTGTAAGAGATGAAATGGGTCTTCATACTTACGTTCATATGCTGAAATGCATTCTTAGAGAAAAAGAGCACATACTGACTCCGGAAGCCGAAAGCATGATGGCACAGTATTCCGAGGTTATTTCGGCACCTTCCGAAATATTCAAAATGATTAATAATGCCGATATGAAGTTCGGAACAGTAAAAGATGAAACAGGAAAAGAAATCGAACTGACTCACGGCAATTACATCAGCTTTATGGAATCTCATAACCGTGATGTCAGGAAGAGTGCGTACAAAGCTATGTATGCCGCATATCTTAAGCAGAAAAACACCCTGGCTTCGGCATATAACTATAATGTTAAAAGTACAAATCTGGTGACAAAGCTCAGAAATTATGATTCGGCTTTGAGTGCGGAGCTTTACGGGGACAATATTCCCGAAGAAGTTTATACCAATCTTATTGATGCGGTAAATGAAAAGCTTCCTGTGCTGCACCGTTATGTGGAACTGAGAAAGAAAATTCTCGGGGTGGATAAAATCCATATGTACGATATGTATGTTCCGCTGGTGGAGATGAAGGATCAGGAGAAAAGCTACGAGGAATGTGTGGAGATAGTGAAGAATGCACTTATGCCGCTGGGCTGGGAGTATGCCGAAAATCTGGAAAGGGGCTTCAGTGAGGAATGGAGATGGCTTGATGTCTGTGAAACTGAGGGCAAAACCAGCGGTGCATATTCTTTCGGCAGCTATGACAGCCACCCGTTTGTGCTTCTGAACTTTGACGGAAAGAAGAAATATGCTTTCACCATTGCCCATGAGATGGGGCATTCAATGAACTCCTTCTATACCAGAATGTATCAGCCGTTTATTTACGGCGGACATTCGATATTCACTGCAGAGGTTGCTTCCACTGTCAATGAAATCCTCCTTCATAACTATCTTATGGAAAATGCCGAAAGTGAAGAGGAAAAGAAATATCTGATAAATCTGCAGCTGGAGGAAATAAGGGCGACGGTTATCAGGCAGACCATGTTTGCGGAGTTTGAAAAGATGACTCACGAAGCATCTGCTGAGGGGATTTCCCTTACCAACGAATGGCTGTGCGATACTTATCGGGAGCTGAACAGAAAGTATTTCGGAGAAGATGTGGAACTGGATGATGAAATTGCAATAGAATGGGCAAGGATTCCACATTTCTACAGCGATTTTTATGTATATAAATATGCAACCGGCTATTCGGCGGCAATTAAAATAGTGGACAGGATTATGAATGAAGGCGAAACCGCAGTAAATGATTATATTGGATTTCTTAAAATGGGAGATTCGGATTTCCCGATAGAGCTTCTAAAAATTGCCGGTGTCGATATGAGTAATAAGGAGCCTGTGGAAAATACAATGAAGGTATTTGAATCGCTGCTGAATGAACTTGAAGAAATGATGTAATATTTGAGGAATTATGGACAGAGTAATAAATGTTATTGCAAATAAAAATGCTGTATCTCAGGAAACCAAGGTATTGCTTACGGAAAAACTCACAGCTGCGGGATTTGTTGTCTCGGAAGAGTACAGCGAAAATGCCGAGCTGATAGTGTGTGTCGGAGGGGACGGAGCTCTGCTCAGAACTCTCCGGGATCTCAATTTCCCGCAGAAGCCCATCATAGGAGTAAACACAGGTCATTTGGGATTTTTCCAGGAAATAATGCCGGATCGGCTGGACGCCTTCGTATCGGCATACAGAAATAATACTTTTATCAGACAGAAGATGAAAGTGGCTCAGGCTGTGGTGGAAACAAAGCACGAAAAAACGAGGCTGTATGGACTGAATGAGATAGGAATAAAAGCGGATAAATCCAGATCGATTCATCTTAATCTGAGCTTCGGAAGCAGTTTTGTGGAGCGCTTCAGCGGCGACGGAATAATTGTTGCCACTCCGGCGGGAAGTACAGCATACAATTATGCTTTAGGGGGATGCATAGTGGATCCCGGTCTGGATCTGCTTCAGGTCACACCGATATCTCCGATGAATACCACGGCTTTCCGCTCTTTCACCTCCAGTGTTGTGGTACCGCCGGAAATATGTATCAACGTTTTCCCGGAATTCACATTCGAAAACTCACTTCTGGTGGTGGCAGACGGAAAAGAATATAAATTTGAGGATATTACAGGCATATATGTCTCTTTTTCCGATAAAAATGTTGAATTACTCAGACTTGAGGGTTATAATTTTTGGAATAAGGTAAAAACAAAATTCTTATGAGATACGTTGTAAAACAAAATGATGAAGGATTAATGATAAAAGATATCCTGAAACGCAGAATGGGATTTTCCACACGTCTGATTCGCAGCCTGAAAAGGGACGGGGGCGTGTTTCTGAACGATGTTGATTCCAGACTTAATCTGACGGTTTCCGGTGGGGATATAATAAAAGTGGAGTTTCCGGAGGAAAGAAGCGGATTTGAGCCGCAGGAAATACCCATAGAAATTGCATATGAAGATGAGGATCTGATGATAATAAACAAACAGCCGGGAATAGTGGTTCATCCCACAAAAGGGCATCCTCATTCTACAATAGCCAACGGTCTTACATGGCTCATGCAAAACCGGAATGAATTTTTTAAAATCAGATTTGTGAACAGGCTTGATATGGATACTTCGGGGCTTCTGGTGGTGGCGAAAAATGCGTTTACTCAGGAGAGCTTCCAGAAGCAGATGAAAAACAATCTTACAAGAAAAAAGTATATCGCCGTTGTTGACGGGTTAATGACCTCGGAAAACGGAGTGATAGATCTTCCTATAGGAATTGCGGACGAGAATACAGTCGGGCGGATTGTAAAACCTGACGGATATCCTTCGGTAACAAAATATGATGTAAAAGCATATCTGCCTAACGGAAAGACTCTGGTGGAGCTGACCCTGGAAACCGGCAGAACCCATCAGATCAGAGTGCATATGTCTCATATAGGGCATCCTGTGACGGGTGATTCTCTGTACGGACATGTACAGCCGGAATTAATTGAGCGTCAGGCTCTGCATTCGCATTTTCTCGGATTCAGACATCCCCGTACGGATGAATGGATAGAAGTCCGGGGAGAAATTCCTGAGGATATTAATAGGTTAATTCAAAATTATTACTGAAATATGTTGTTTGCACCGGTTATCGGAATTAATACCGGTAATGATAACATAAAAAGTAAATTACGGGAGAAAGGTATGGAAAAATTAAAACGGTTATATTTAAAAAGTCCATGGATAATTCTGGCAGCCATCACTGTAATAGTACTGGGAGCAGCGGTAAAAATATTTCTTAAACCGGGAGTGCTGCTTACGGTGATTATAGGAATTATTGTATTTTTGTCGTTTATTGTTCTGGCATACTGCATGATGGTTAAGCAATCGACTTCTACAGGGAAAAAGGAAGAGAATATGAGTATCGGCAAACTGAAATCCAAGGTTCGTGCATCAAGACTGACCGAAGACATGATGACTGTCGTATATATGGCGATTATCGTTTTCGGAGCCTTTGTTGATTCGGTTATGATGATAGTTGCGGGAATCGTTGTTTTTGTAATACATATTACTCTTTCATACTGGGCGGAAAGACACTATATTAAAGAAGAGAAAAAAAGAATGAATCAGTATGAGGAATCCAGAAAGCAACTGAGATAATAGCTGAGGAGATTATGTAAAGCCGGATGCAGAACGCATCCGGATTTTTGTATATCGAAAACCCCGCGTTAGACGCGTGTATAACATCAACGGTGGAAAGCTTACAGGAAAAGATTTCA
>DCHZ01000032.1 GCA_002315385.1 Firmicutes bacterium UBA1739
TCCGATATCTTGACAGAGGACCAGTTTTCTGCAGCCGGAGAATATACCCACCATATCTGTAACATTTGAAGTATCGAAGCTGCTAACGTCAATTGTTTCGAGTTTTAGACAGTTTGCGAACATATCCGTCATATCTGTAACATTTGAAGTATCGAAGCTGCTAACGTCAATTGTTTTAAGATTTTCGCAAGAAGAGAACATTGCCTTCATGCTTTCAACATTTGACGTGTCAAGTCTGCTTACATCAACAGTTTCAAGTTCACTGCAATCACAGAACATACTAGTCATATCCGTTACTTCCGAAGTATCCAGTCCGCTCAAATCAATGCTTACCAGATTTGAGCTATTTTTGAAATAAAACCAGTCCTTTGTAGATTCAGGCTTAACCTTATTTTGTCCACTGCCCTGTAAAACAACAGCGGAGCGTAAATAATTCGCTAAAGCCAAGTCATTCCAGGGCACGTCAGTTGTATCTGAGGAGAATGAATGGTCAATCCCATACTCAGTATATGGTGGATCCGGTAACGTGAATGGTATCTCGTTTGCTGCCGGCAGATACTCGTCATAAGAAATTACCAGCTTGGGGTACTCATCACCGGATACCGAACCTGCTTCTTCATCCACAACAGTCCAATGGTAGGTTTCAACAACCGACTTAGCTCCGGAATCTCCGCCCGAATCAGCAAATGTAATTGCCGGCATCATACTTACTGTAACTGCAAGTGAAAGTATGATTGTTAAAATGTTTTTTTTCATTATCATCTCTTCCTTCCGTAAAATTTTTACTTATTATCGATAATTAACTGTTTCTTACAGTTTGCTTACTGTTATAATCTGAAAGCAAACACGCAAATCATCCGGAGGACCGGTGCTTTTGATTATCATAATACTTTCCCTCCTTTCTCAAATCCGAAATGCTTCGGGTTTTCCTGAAATATATCTGTTCAAAATACCCTTAAGATATCAAAACAGCAGAATAATAGTTTGAATAGAATAATTATATCCATATCAAAGGAGAAACCGACGTAGTGTATTCCTTTCTTAAAGGATGAAATGCCACCCCGGTGAATATTGCAGGTGCAACGATAATTGAAGATTCTAAGATGCTGATGCTTAGACACATCACAATGTTAAGAACAGCGCTGTTATTATTAGATAAAAATATTTACAGAAATATATAAAACAATATATAATTACAATATATTAATAGTATAAATCCTTGAGAATTATCTACAGGTAGTATCTTATTCGGGCGATATGTATAATTCACATCTCAGACTATATACAGACTTATCGTTATTTACATCAGTTTATCAAAGTGATTTTCGACCTAATCGTTCCTTTGTTTAAACACATTTATTACTATACCACATAATCAACATTATGTCGAAAAAATTGTGTGACAACAGGACTTTAACCCTGCAGTTATGGTTGAGAAATTCTTATTAATGAAAAAGAGTGTCTTTATTTAGGTTTTGTCGAATATAAAATTAAAAAAGAGTATAACAGGATTATCGTCTGATGTAATAACTGTCAATGATTCTATTCGCGAATCACCAAAAACAAAAAGAACAGTACGACTTATAACCGAATCGTCGTACTGTCTGTTTTTAAACTCTTAATAATCAGAATCCGAATTCAAATTTTTTGTTTTTTTCGTTTATTGTTTCGAAGGTTTTTTCCGCCTGTTCCCAGTCAAACAGTTCCCACAGATTTTCCAGATAATCTCTTTTTTTATTCTGATAATCCAGATAATAAGCGTGCTCCCACATATCCGCGGCGGCGATTATTGTGTAATTTTTCTCAGAAAGTGTATCCTGATTGCTCTGGGTAATTATCTGAATCCAGCTTTGCGGTGTAACAACCAGAAAAGCGTATCCGGAGCCGAATACTTTCAGGGCTTCGGCAATGAATTCCTCTTTCATAGCCTCGAAGCTCCCAAAAAATTCAATTACGGCATCGGCAAGCTCGCCTTCAGGTTCAGGCTTTCCTTCGGGCTTCAAATGTGAAAAGAAGGTCTCATGATTGAAAATCCCTCCCGCATTGCGGAGAATCGGATTTCTTGCTTCCGCATGAAGCTCTGATTCTCTGGAAAAAAACTCATCCAGAGTCCAGCCCCGGTATTCGGGATAATCCTGAAGAACAGCATTCAGATTATTGATGTAGCTCATGTAATGTCCGTTATAGTGCACCTTTACAGCTTCGGGACTGAACTTCGGGGAAAGCTCTTCCGGAGTATAATTAAGCTGCAGCGGCTCAAACGGGTAGGTTTTGTGTAAATTTCTCATCTTCTCCTCCTATTTCATCATTATATTAGTAATACTCTATTAAAATCATTTCAAAATTATCACTTTGATTCCGCATTATATTTATTCTGTCCGGAATTTACCCTGTATTCAGGCAAATCTGAGAAAACAGAATTCTTCTATCTGATTGTCCAGTCAATAGGTTCAGCTCCCCCGGACATCAGAAACTCGTTTGTCGCGGAAAAATGCCTGCATCCGAAAAATCCGTTGTGAGCCGACAATGGACTTGGATGAGGAGCAGTCAGAATTCTATGAACCGGATTTGTAATCATAGCTGACTTTGAACGTGCATTCGCACCCCAGAGCATGAAAACAATCGGCTCATTTCGCTCATTAAGTCGGCTGATTACTGTGTCAGTGAAGGTTTCCCACCCTTTCCCTTTATGGGAATTGGCCGCACCTGCTCTTACAGTCAGCACCGTGTTCAGGAGAAGAACCCCCTGCTCTGCCCAGCTTAGCAGATAGCCGTGATTCGGGATTTCAAATCCTACATCATCATGAAGTTCTTTGTAAATATTTTTCAATGACGGAGGTACAGGTACGCCGTGCTGCACGGAAAAGCACATCCCGTGGGCCTGCCCCGGTCCGTGATAAGGATCCTGTCCGATCAGTACTGCTTTGACTTTATTGTAGGGTGTAAATTTAAACGCATTGAATATGTCGTACATTGAGGGATATATAGTATAATTTTTGTATTCGTATTTCAGAAACTGTCTCAGTGAAATGTAATAATCCTTATCAAATTCCCCCTTCAGTATTTCGTCCCAGTCATTTCCAAACTTTACCATTTTTTCCTCCGAGAACACAGTATAATTTCCTTCAGGTATAATTACATTATAATACATTTCAGTAAGAAAAACGAGGAAAATATAATGATATTTTGGTTGTTATAAAATCAAAAATATGAGATAATATAAGTTACCATTGATGTGGGAGGTGGTTTGCATTATGAAATGCGCAAAATGCGGTGCCGTAATTCCTGACAACAGCAGATTCTGTCTGGAATGCGGTTCAAAAATAGAAACCAAAAAGAATGATAGTGACAATATTTTTACAAGAAGAATACATTATTCCTATGGGAACAACCAGTCCTGCGGAGGAAAATCCGATATTGTAGTCCGGAACGGATTCGTGTATTACATAGTCAGAGACGATAACCGTTTTGAAATCAGAGTAGCACCTCTTAGTGACAATGATAATATTCAGACATTGTATTCAGTTGAAGGCCCCGGGAGCTTTGCATCATGTATTAATATGGTGGAGGATGAGCTTATTTTTTACGAACATTCAAATGAAGACAGCATTACTGCCGTGAATGTGTATTCCGGAGAAAAACGTGATATTATTAAAGGCTATGCAGTGGATTCAGTATGGATTGAAAATGAGCTGCTGCTGTTCACTGAGAAAGGATGTCTGTTTTCCGCAGGTATTAACGGCGAGAATTTTTTCGAATACTCTCTTCCGTTTAAAATTGAAGACAGAATTTTCGGTTACAACGGCAGGCTTTATGTGATTTCCCAAGGCGGCTCCGAAGTATTTGAAATACTGTATGGAAAGAATAAATACAGAAGCATGGAGTTTTCTGCAGGCGGTGATATGATATACGGAATAATAGGAAATCTCTATTTTTCACCTTCTGACGAATATCGGGAAAAAGTTATTCTGTGCAAAAGTATTGATTCGCTGGAAGTCAATAACGGAATAAAAGATATCGAACGCCTGGTAACAGCATTTGAACAGTATGTGATTTTTTCCCGGGCGAACGAAAAAAGCTGTTCATTTGCATGGAATGTGCAGACTTTGAGAGTATATAAGCTGAACCGATATCTTGATCTGATACCATACAGCTTTTCTCAGGCTCTGAGCGATTACATACTTATTCAGAATGAGAGAAAGCTTTATAAAATACCGGCTCCTGTATTTTTCCAGGGGGACGAGCCTGTTTTCGATGATGAGCGGTATTTATTTGTGGAATTATAAAGGAGGTTACAAAATGAGAAAAATAACAGCTATCATTATTGCGTTAATTCTGTTATCGGCAATGACGGTTTCGTCATTTGCGGCAATAGCTGTAAGTGTGGATGTTAAGATGGATACACAGGATAACTCCTACACTCTGATTGCAAATGCAGCAACGGAAACTGCAGAAAACCAGAAGCTAAACTACAAATGGTATGAATGTAATGCAGACGGAAGCAATTCTGTTGAAATCAATGCTGCGGGAAATGTTCTTCAGCCCTATGCCGGTGACAAAGACAAATATTATTACTGCACTGTTTCGAAAACGTCTGAAAACGGAGAGTCTCTGGATTACGGTGCATCGGATGTAATTAAGATACAGAAGAATTCAAATCAGGAAAACGGGGCACAGATTTTTACATTCTCGGTAACGGGTATTGACGAACCTGTCGTTGGGGAAAAACCTGACACAACTGCTGAAATTGCGGGAGATGCCGCAACTGCCGGATATACTGTATCATCGGTAACCTGGAGCCCGTCGGATGCGACTTTTAAGGCGGACAAACCTTACAAGGTTACTGTTCGTGTAAAGCTTAATGAAGGCGCCTCAGTCGGAACCGGTGCGGTTTTCCTGATTAACGGTTATTCATCTGTTCTTGAAGGCGGAGATTCTTCCACAGGAGAAATAACTTTTTCCTATACATATAAATCGGCTGCGGCAACTCCTGAAGAAGAGACTGATCAGGAACCGGTTAAAGTTGTAGATAAAGTGACCGAGGTTGCCGAAGCCCTCCCCGCTCCTCTGGGTATTCCGGGATGGATCTGGGCAGGAATTATTATTATCGCAATAATTGCATTAATAGTGGCTATTGTTTCCAGATCTGCTGCTAAAAAAAGAAAAAAGGAATCAAAGGAAAACATTATCGGAGATATTTATGAGGACAAAATAGGCAAGTATAATATTCCGGAACATGCCAAAAGGGTAAAATCGGTAAAAGAAGATGATGATATTCAGGAGAATTCCGGAGATACCGGCGAAGATGATTCCGGTATTGAATCTGATATGCAAAAGGAAGATGCTCCGTCAGGCGGTTCCGAAACAGACGGAGTGCCGGATAATAATATCAGCTATTACGAAGATGATAAACGCTCTTCTTTTGATATGGAATTTACCTCTTCAGGCGGAGGAAATCCGGAAAAAGAAAATGACAGCAGAATGGCAGATTCCGAAGCGGAGACTTTCGGAGATTCTAATGCGGAGCTTGGCAGTTCGGACAGTGAAAAAATGCCCCAAAACGATTACAACAGTAAGAAAAGGAAACTAAAATAAGGAGAATGTAAAAGGATATCTTTCTGTGACTGAAAACCAATCCGGAAATGATATCCTTTTCTTTCTTATTATTTCTCTTTTTTCGCCAGTTTGGGATGTTTAACAGAACCCATGGGAAGATTATGGTGATAAAGATACATATTCATCTCATCTTCCAGCTCAAGGTCTCTTTCCCCTGCGAGGTTCTCCAGATGGTGAGTAAGCTCATGGTATAAAGTATGTCTGAGGACATCTCTCCAGGTCTCTTCCGATGCATCTTCTCCATAAAGTGCAACAAAAGAACCGTAATAGATTTTTACGAGTCTGCCCATGGTGGAACTGACGCAGTATTCACCCATTGTGTACAGGTCATTATGTTTTGCTTCGGGACTGATTTTTCTGTTTGGGAGAAGAAGTACTCCTCCGTTTAGATCCTTAAAAATCCTCTCCGGTAATTCGTTTACAAGGTCTTCAAGTATTACATGTGCTTCGTCAATTGTCATTGTCTCACCTCCAATTTGCGGAATAATTATTTCCGGTGCATTATTCAAGCCCGTTCTTAAATCTGATTATCATTTCATTTGTAAGACTGATTCCGTCAGGTTCAATATCAAGCTCATCCCTATTCACCCATTTGCCGACGGAAAGCTCGTCCGTGTCGAGTATGATTTCATCCGAACCTTCCGGTTCACAGAAAAAGCCCATAAGAAGAGTATCTGAGAAAGACCAGGGCTGGGATTTATAATATCTAAGGTTTTTAACCTTTATCCCAACTTCCTCGAGGACTTCGCGATGAACGGTTTCTTCGACAGTTTCCCCTATTTCAGTAAAACCTGCTATCAATGCATAGCGTTTGTATTCCCTGTTTGCATATTTTGTCAGAAGAATTCTGTCTCCGTCAGTTACGGCCACAATTACTGCCGGTGATATCCTCGGATACAGTGAATTTCCGCAGGAAGTGCATTTGAGCATTCTTTCTTTTTTATCATGAATAAGCGGATGGCCGCATCTGCCGCAGAATCTGTTGCCTTTGTACCAGTTGTTTAACTGAAATGCGGTAACGGCAGCAAAAGCCATATGCTTTGATTTGTATTTATAGAAATCTCTCAGACCGGTAAATGAAAATTCGCTGTTTCTTTTTATAAACAGCTCTGTCTCCTCATAATCGGCAAATCCGATAAAATAGGAAATGCTGTTAATTGAGAATCCGTATCGGAATTCTGCATTAAGTGAGCTTATCTGAGAGAACAGCGGAAAGTCACTTTTTCCTGCGAGGACTCTGCCTCCTTTTACAATAATTATTCTGCTGTTTTCTTCCGGATGGCAGCTTCTGTACTGATTATCATAAACATCCGGAAAAATATCCTGTATCATTTTATACTCCTTTAATAACTGACAACTGCTGGCTGATAAAGCATTCTTACCATTACAGAATTAATATACCACAAAAAAAACATCGAGGCAATCTGTCTGAGATAGTGTCAGCAAATTGCCTCAGAATTTCTATTTTAAATCGCAGGCGGCGGTTAAACCGTAAGCAGAGCGGGCATTCCTTACTGCATTATTTACTGCCCGGGCAATAACCTCTGTTGCCATAGCACTCAGTGAATCCGGATATACTTCCACATCTCCGGCAGAAGCCAGAAATATGGTGTCCCCGTCCACCGAGGTGTGCACAGGCCGGATTGTCTGAGCAAATCCGTCATGTGCAGCCTGTGCTATTTTAGTGCACTCGGACTTCGTAAGCCTTGCATTTGTGATGATGCATCCCAGAGTAGTATTAATGCTTTCTGCGTAAAGATTAATATCGCGTTCAATGTATTCATACAGAGTCTCCTGAGTCGATGATAATCCGTTTTTATCTTTATTCAGCATTCCGGCTATTTGTTTATGGGAATCATAATCAAAAACATCACCCAATGCGTTTACGGCTACAATTGCACCGCATTGTATTTTTCCGATCTGAGCGGCATAAATACCGATGCCGCTTTTCATTGCATATTTTTCTCCCAGCAATTTACCGATAGCTGCACCTGTACCGGCACCCGCATTACCCTGTTCGGGTTCTTCGTTTTTTTCAGAGCTTTTGCAGGCTTCATAACCCATAGCAGAATCCGGACGGCATTTAAAATCGCCTACCCACAAATCAAACAGGGATGCACCGACTACAATTGGCACAACACCGCATGTTACGTCAAATCCTATACCCTTTTCCTCAAGATACTTCATTGCTCCGTCTCCGGCGGCAAGTCCGTAGGCACTTCCCCCCGAAAGCATCACACAGTGTACCTTATCTACAGTATTAACCGGTCTCAGAAGCTCCGATTCTCTGGATGCCGGAGATCCGCCCCTTACATCCATGCCGGCAACAGCACCTTTATCGCAGATGATAGCTGTGCAGCCTGTACCTCCGGGAATG
Organism: Firmicutes bacterium UBA1739; assembly: GCA_002315385.1. Classification (GTDB taxonomy): domain Bacteria; phylum Bacillota; class Clostridia; order Peptostreptococcales; family Anaerovoracaceae; genus UBA1739. Next base: position 7,994 of record DCHZ01000032.1, read on the forward strand.
CTCTGAGCATGACCGATTCTGAATCCTTTAATATCCGAGATTTTTATTTCTTTCATCTTTTCCCCTTTTTATTACACCGGTATCGATTGATGAATACCGAATTAGAAGCATTTATCCAGTATTTCCGCATCGAGGCCTTTTTTACATGTAAGGGAACCTACGACGAAGTAAATAATTCCGCCTCCCAGGAGTCCCCATACCACGGCATTTATTCCCGCAATGCTTACGAAATAGTAGCTGAATATGTAGATTGCGGCCGCTCCGATGGAGGATGCCACAGCAGCTTCTTTTGTTCCCTTCTTCCAGAACAGACCACCGATAAGAGGCCAGAAGAATGAGCATTCCAGACCACCCATTGCGAACAGGTTAAGGAAGAAAATAATATCCGGCGGGTCAAGAGTGAGTATCATAGTAATTATTCCGATGATTATTGTAACAATAACGGAAACTTTTGATACGTTTTTATTGTACTTTTCGATTTTAACAGGATCATCCTTGACAATATAGTTTCTCCAGAGGTCTTTAACAATAGCCGCTGATGTAAGAATCAGAAGTGAAGAAACCGTGGACATTACCGCTGCCATAGGTGCAGCCATGAAGATGCCGGCTATTCCCACAGGCATAATTTTCTGAATTATGTAAGGCAGGAAGTAATCCGAGGTAGGAAGGTTCGCGGTATCCAGTAATGCACCTGACCATACACCTGCAAGATGCATTCCGACAATAACGAAGGAGCATACGATAGCGCCTATCCACATAGCGGAATGAAGATTTTTTGTTGATTTGAAGCCCATGGCACGTACGGCTGTCTGCGGAAGTCCTAATGTACCGAAACCTACGAGTATCCAGAATGACAACAGTGTACCCGGCTGATATACAGCTGTCAGGTTGTCATATATGTCGGGCAGATTTGTCTGGAGACTTACGTCAATAGCTCCGAGGCCGCCGCCGGCTTTTAGTACGAAGAAAATAAACAGGAACGTACCCAGACACATTACGAGACCCTGGATTGTATCTGTAATTACAACGGCTGTAAATCCGCCGAAGGCTGTGTAGGCTATTACTACAACGGCAAATATTGCCAGAGATACTTTATAGTCGAGGTTTGTCAGTGACTGAATAAGTGTGGCGCCTCCTGTAAACTGTGAAATCATCATGGCGATGAAGAATGCCACCATAAGCAGACTGGTGATGATAACAAGTGCACTGCTCTTGTATCTTGCTTTGAGGTAGCCTACTACCGTAACCGCACCGGTTCTTCTGGACACTAAAGCCATTTTATTTCCGAGAACCCCTAATACAAGGAAGGTCACCGGAATCTGCACTGCGGCTACCCAGGCCTGGGCATAACCGTATGTCATACCTGCCGCACCGGGACCGGATACGAAGGAGCTGACGGATGTATAAGTTGCCATTGTTGTCATAGCAAGAATAAGTCCGTTCATTCCTCTTCCGCCGATAAAATATTTTTTTTCATCGTTTAACGTACTTCTTTTATCCCGGACTTTTCCGTAAACAAGTCCGATTATGACATTGGCTGCGAGATAAACGATAAGAATTACAAGCATAATAATCTGGTTATTAGTCATTTATGTCTGCCTCCTCTGCCTCATCATCATATTCAAAATCCACAAATACCTTCTTCAGCAGAACAAATACTCCCACTAAAGCAATTATTATTGTACCGAAAACCGATACGGAGAACCATGCAGGCATGCCGAGAAAATACTTCCCGCTGCCGTTCAGTGCAAAAGCTGTGATTACATGCCACAGACAGCAGATGAGTACAACCAGCAGAGTGCCCTTGATTTCTTTCATGCACTGTGCGTGTTTTTCTTCTTTAGTTAATTGTTTCAAAACTTCCTCCTGTTTCCGTTGCCGATATGAATTGAAAAGCAGGCATAAAAAAACAGAATCAAAAGTGATTCCGTACGCAAAAAGATAAATATTATTGAATCAGATGAGAATCAACTGATTCATATGACTGAATACTGATATTTTTTTGCACCTGCCGAATCAAATCTTAACAGCAATACATTCATTAATCAACGACATTCGAAGCCGGTGAAAACAGCATCGGTGCTGCGGTAAATATTTTTATGCGATTACTATATTTTATGCCGCAACTGTGAAAAATGTCGTCAATACATGAAAAGAATATATGTCTTTTGTTTCGGGTCTTAGTGCTCCGCAGCGTCGCGGATACGCCATAACCGGTCAGAATGAGTCCAAATAAAAAGCATCAGATTGATGTCTCTTTTTGTAAAATAATGCAACCGTTTTTTATGGCTTCACCTCCGGATAATCAAATTCAAAAAAATAAGGCAGTCTGCCTGAACCGATACGATTCCGAAAACGGATATCGTTCAGCAAATAACAATTCATTTTAGCGAATTTTCACATAATTGTCAAGTTTTTAACAGAAAGAATTCGTTACTGCCCTCTGAAAGATGAGGAAAAAAAACGACCGGTTCAAACCGGCCGTCACTTGTTTTTTTTTTTTAGCTTTGTAAGTTAAGGCTTAACTTATTATGCTCTGATTAATTAAGCCTTGAAGAATAATTCCGAAAGAGTCATCGGATCGATGTATTTTCCGTCCTTATAAACTCTCATGTTTCCGGAAGCGATTTCGTCGATGAGCATTACATTGCCTGCTTCATCATAACCGAATTCGAATTTGATGTCATAAAGAACAAGGCCTTTTTCAAGAAGATCGTCTGCAACGATTTTTGTGATTTTCTGTGTCATAACCTTGAGTTCTTCATACTGTTTGTCTGTCATAACATTAAGTGCGATAAGAGCATCTTTTGTTACGAGAGGATCGCCCTTTGCATCGTTTTTGAATGTTGTTTCAACGTATGCGGGAAGATCTGCACCTTCTTCGATATATTCACTGTATCTTTTGAAGAATGATCCGACAGCCTTATGTCTGCAGATAACTTCAAGACCTTTGCCGAAAACCTTGGCAGGCTTAACTTCCATTGTAGTGTTTTTGAGGTCAGCGCTTACATAATGAGTGCTGATTCCTGCGGCATTAATTTTCTCGAAGAAATAAATAGACATTCTGAGATTTACGTCGCCCACACCTTCAATTGTAAGACCTACAGAATTTTCGCCGGGATCGAATACACCGTCTTTTCCTGTGCAGTCATCCTTGAACTTAAGCAGATAATTTCCGTTATCTAAAGCAAAAACGTTTTTTGTTTTACCTGTATAAACCAGTTTTTCCATTTGGTACCTCCCAAATACTATTCGGATAATTCATCCTTTTCATCAATTATTTTACTTCCATATTCTACACTAACTTTTTTATCAATGCAACGAAAAATTCAAAAAAAGCTGAATTTTTTTATTAATTTCATTAAATAACGGTAAAAAAAACCTATTTTTGCGAACTATATATTGAAATTATCGAGAATAATTCGTGTTTACTATCGTTTTGACTTCGTACAGCCGGATTCAGTTATATATCAATGAAAACTCATACCCCATGTTTCTTACATGGTCGATAAAGTTTCCGAGAATAGATGCGTTTGTATCTGAAACCGCATGCAGAAGATATACGGCACCGGGATGAAGTGCCGAGTTGAGCTTTGAAAGAGCCGATGAAGCTGAAGGCTGCTTCTTAACATCATAGTCGTAATAAGCAAAGCTCCAGAATACGGATTTCAGCCCCATGTTTTTTACCAGCATAAGTGACTGTTCGCTGTATGTCCCTGCGGGATATCTGAAAAGAGTCATTTCATATCCATATTGAGTTCTCAGTATATTCTGAAGTGCTTCAATGTCATTCACCTGTGCGTCGGGACTCAGAGAAGGCATCCCCTTTTCAGGATGGGAATTACTGTGATTTCCCACGATATGCCCTTCATTTATCATTCTCGAAATCAGTGTGGGATTCTGTTTTGCATACTGTCCTGTAACAAAAAACACAGCTTTAACGTTTTTCTCCTTTAGAATGTCAAGTATTCTTCCCGTATAGCCGTTTTCATACCCTTCATCAAAAGTAAGGTAAACCCTGTTGGTTACATTTTTGTCGATACTGAGAACATTGTATTTGTCTCCGTAGACATCCATGATTCTCATGGGCTCATTTGGACGGTTTAATGAATCGGAGGCACTGCCGAACCAGTAATTTGCCGTCGTATTGGGAAGTGACAGGACCTCACCTGTTACGGGTGATGTACCGGTTCTGTAATAATTATAACTATCCCCCATTTCTTTGGTTCTGTATCTCATTAATACTGCGGAGACCTCTGCTCTGGTGCAGTTGTCCGAAGGTGCGATTATATCACTCTCTTTTCCGTTTATGATTCCTTTGTTTACCGCCCATACGAAAGAATCCATTGCGTATTCCGAAATAAGCCCGGCATCAGTGAATATTGCAAGCTCAGCAGGTATGCTCATGTCAGATGCAGCCGTATTATTTTCGGGGTTTTTAACTGCAGGGTTGTCAGTTTGTATCGGAATTTCCGATGAATCCGGATTAAGCTCTTCGGATTGCGGCTTTATATCCCGATTGTATTCTGTATTCTCATCGGTAACAGTATCGCAGGTCCTGTATTTATCTAAAATGTAAACCATCTCTTCGCGAGTCAGAGGCTTTTCGGGATCGAAGGTTTCATATGTGTTCTGCGGCAGAAGCTTTTTGTTATCTGCAAATATCATGGCGTTTTTATAATACAAACTGTCCCTGATTCGGTCAAATACAGTACCGTATTCCACAGCCGGAGAACCTGACATTCTGTATAGAACAGTCAGATACATTCCACGGGTCATTTTCCCGTCGGGTGAAAAAGAATTGAACGCAGTACCGTTGAACATTCCCCTCTCCACTACATTATACACATCGTTGTAGTACCACTGATTTTTCGGAACGTCGTTAAAATGCACTGTAATTTCACCCCCGAAAACAATACCGGGTAAAGATAAAACCGGAATCATCACAGCTGAAATAAATAAATATACTTTCTTTTTCATGATATTCCCCCCTAATAATCGCCGTACCGGCTGTTAATAATTGCGTCATCGCTATTTAGGTTATTATATATCAAACACGGTGATTTGGGTAGATACACAAAAGATTATTTAAAAAGAACGGCTTCGTTCTTCAGCGAAGCCGTTCGTCTGTGTGTATTATTAATTCATGAGCCGGTTTGAATCAGTTTTCAATAGGTTCAAAATCAGCGACGCCGTGTTTGCATAACGGACAGATGAAATCATCAGGTAATTCACCTTCGTGGATATAACCGCATACCGTGCAGACATAACCTTTCTTACCCTCAGTCTGTGGCTTTGGTTTTACATTGTTCTGATAATAAGTATATGTCATTGTGTCCCTGTCACTCATTACTCTTGCTTCGGTTACGCTGCAAATGAACATTCCGTGAGATTCCCATTCGATGTACTGGTCAACTTTGAGAGACATAAATGCGTTGATATATTTTGCGAGGAATCTGAGCCCGTTGTCAGAGCGGTTATCGTGTTCACATGCGGCAAATTTATCGACATCTCTTCCGCTCTGGAAACCGAAGGTCTGGAATACCTTGAAAGGAGCCTCAACCGAAAGACAGTTTACATTCATAATTCCGGTTTTTTTGATTACCTCGTGTGAGTAATTTGCTTTATTGATTGTAACGGCAACTCTATTTGGACTGTCGGTAAGCTGTGTTACGGAATTAACAATCAGTCCGTTATCTCTTTTGCCGTCATTTGATGTAACAACATAAAGGCCGTATCCGATTTTAAACAATGCTGTCAGATCACTCTTATTTGCCATTTCTTCCGATTTGGCAATAAAATCTTTGCACAGCTCATCTGACATTTTTTCAATCTGATTAAGGTTTGCCTCTTTTAATCCGGATTTAATACTTACGGTGTTTTTAAGCCATGTAATGTTTTTGCTTCCGGAAAGCATTTCCTTCATAATTTTTGCTGCCAGTGGCGCCCAGGAGCCGTTCTCGATGAGGCCTACCGTTCTGTTTTGGAAGTTTCTTTCGGTGAGATGGTCAATGAACTCTCTCATAAACGGGAATATCTCGGCATTGTAGGTCGTAGTTGCCAGAACAAGTTTGCCGTATCTGAAAGCATCCGAAACAGCAAGAGCCATATCTGTTCTTGCCAGGTCATGAACAATAACCTTCGGGCAGCCTTTGCTTCTGAGTTTTTCCGCAAGAATCTCCACTGCTTTTTTTGTGTTGCCATAAACAGAGGTATAGGCAATTACTATTCCATCAGATTCCGCGGTATATGAACTCCAGGTATTATATAAGCTTATGTAGTGTCCTAAATCGTCATTCAGAACAGGTCCGTGCAGCGGGCAGATTGTCTGAATATCAAGGGCAGCGGCCTTTTTCAGAAGATTCTGAACCTGCTGGCCGTATTTTCCTACGATACCGATGTAATATCTTCTTGCTTCATCATCCCATTCTTCCTCAACATCGTTAGCTCCGAATTTACCGAATCCGTCTGCGGAAAACAGAACTTTGTCTGTACTGTCGTATGTTACCATAACTTCAGGCCAGTGAACCATCGGTGCAAATACGAATGTCAGCTCATGTTTCCCAAGTGAAAGAGTATCTCCGTTGTCTACAATAATTTTTCTGCCTTCCAAATCCACATCATAGAAGTTTTCCATCATGGTGAAAGCTTTGGCGTTGGATACAATCTTAGCCTGAGGAAAGGCATTAATAAAGTCTGCGATGCTTGCCGAATGATCAGGTTCCATATGCTGAACAATCAGATAGTCCGGAGCCTTGCATTTCACTATATTTCCGATATTCTTGAGCCATTCGTCTGTAAATCCGGCGTCGACTGTGTCTACTACAGCTGTTTTTTCGTCCTGAATAAGATACGAATTGTATGCCATTCCGTTTGGCACAACGTACTGCCCTTCGAAAAGGTCGACTTTATGGTCATTTACTCCCACATATAATATGCTGTCTGAGATTTTCATTTTCTTCTCTCCTTCCGGTTAATAATATTTACTGTTATTAACATAATACACAGCATTGTGTATTTTTGCAAATACTGTTTTTTTCAGTTCAGCAGAAATACCAGATTTTCATCATTGGCAAAGTTCAGTATGTTAAAAATGAACAGGACTTTGTTAATACCGTATTCATTTATTAACGAATCAGGTTTTTTTCTGTAATACCTCATATCTACAGCCACTATTGTTTCATAATCCCCTGCAATGAAAGGAATGAAGCAGTGCGCAAAGGAGTCTTTTATTATCAGAAGATTACAGCCGTTTTTTTCTCCCCCTTTAATTATTGTAAGAGGATTGTTACCCCCGATAAAATATGAGTATTTGTCTTTTACACTGAGAAAGCTTTTGTCGTATAAACTGTCGGATTCAGACTTAAGTGTTCCGTCGGATTCGAAAATCTTCATACTGAAGTCTGCTGTATTGTTTTTTAAATCAAACCTGTCGATTCTGTCAGGCCTGATGGACGGCAATAGTGCCTTTGAATAATTTGTTCCGTAAAAATCGTCGGATACGGCGGTAATTCTGTAGCTGCCGGGTTCATTGACCTTTCTGTTATCGGTTTTATTATAGAATCTGTAACCGTAATATGCTCCGAGGCTTGTCCAGTGATGGTCAGTCCTGTAATAAATGTATTCATCAGAGTGTTCACACAGCTCTTCGGTAAGATCTGTTACATTACATTTTGAATTCTTTACAATTTCGGAAATAGCTCCGGTTTCGTCTGCTGTCACAGCATATCCGGGAAGCTTCTCCTTTAAAACCGTGGATGCCGTAGGTACCACAATCAGATCTGATTCGATACCGGCCGGCAGGGTCTCACAAAAATTATTGACATAATCTATGTTTTTTTTCAATCTGTCTGTATCGATTTTTTCGATGGAAAATAGGAAGCCGTCCTTTCCGAAATAAACCATACCGTTATCCTTCTTACCCTCGGTAATTTCGGTTTTTGTTTTAACGGCCATTAGAGTATCCCTTAACGGAAACTGATCCTGAACATAGGATTCAAAGGCATCGGAATATTTTCCGGATACCACCGCAGAGAAAGATAATTCGGGTTTTTCCGACAGCTTTCGGTTTTCATTTTCGGAAAACTCTCTGTCATCGGAAATTATTCCGGATATGAAAAACGCAGCTATGATGATAATAAAAATCACAGATACAATTATGCAGTTTTTTTTACTCTGATTGTTTATTTTCATTTTTCACTCCCGATTAAAATCTGAAATACAGAAACGGATTGTATGTTGAAGCCGTGATGAAAGCAGTGCTCAATACCAGCAGTGCTGCCAGCCATATTCCTTCCGTAATACCTGCAGCGGTTTTTTCATGCCCTATCCGTGTAAGAATTCTGTTGCCGGTAATTGCCGGCAGCCCGGTTGCGCCTATAATTGCCACGGCAAAAATAATCAGATTTCCCGAAAGAATGTACAAAGACTGAGAATCGGCCAATCCTACTCCGCTTAAGCCAAACATTGCACAAATATAGGAACAAATATCTTTTATACTGTCCAGGGCAAAAATAACCCAGCTGATCATCACCAGAAACAAAGTATAAATTGTAGTAATTATTCCCGGAAGCCTTTCGAGAAGCTTCAGCAGGAACACTTTTTCAAAAAGCAGAATTATGGCAAAATACAGTCCCCAGATTACGAAGTTCCATGCGGCACCGTGCCACAAGCCTGTAAGCATCCATACAATCAGAATATTCAGCAGCTGACGCGGCAGTCCGCGTTTATTTCCGCCCAACGGGATATAAACGTACTCTCTGAACCAGGTACCGAGGGTAATATGCCATCTTCGCCAGAATTCGGTAATGGATTTTGACATATACGGATATCTGAAATTCTCGGGAAAATCAAAGCCGAATATTTTGCCGAGTCCGATTGCCATGTCGGAATATCCTGAGAAATCAAAGTAAATCTGCAATGTAAAGGCAGCCGCACCGATCCATGCGCTCAGTACCGGCAGGCTTTCGATATTTCCTCCTGAAATCTGATCCCATATTATTCCCAGAGAATTTGCAATAAGGACTTTTTTTGACAGACCGATAACAAAGCGTCGGGTACCGGCGGCAAATTTTTCCCAGGTATGTTCCCTGTAATGCAGCTGATGCTCTATGGTTTTTATCCTTACGATAGGTCCCGCAATAAGCTGAGGGAAGAGAGCAATGTATACGGCAAAATCAATAATATTCTTCTGCAGTTTTACCTGACCTCTGTAATAATCAATCAGATATGACATTGCCTGAAATGTGTAAAATGAAATACCGATAGGCAGCGGTAAATTCAGTGAAGAAATATTCAAAGAAAACATTCCGTTGAGTGTATTTATAAGAAAGTCCGCATATTTGAAAAATCCCAGCAGCAGAATATTTAAACCGATTCCTATTGCAAGAATTCCCGGGGTCTTTTTTTTAGACAATAAAATACCGGAAACGTAATTCATTAAAATAGAAAAAACCATAAGAAAAACGTATACCGGTTCTCCCCATGCATAAAAAATAAGACTTGCCGCAAGTATGACAGGATTCTTGATTTTTCGTGGAGACAGAAAATATAATCCTGCCGTAACCGGCAGGAAATAGAATAAAAATGTGATGCTGCTGAATACCATGTTCGGTGTCCTCTGAATTTACTTAAAATAATCTAAAATTGTTTGTTTTGCCCGGTCATAGTCGTCACAGACTACCATAACTACGGAATTACCGATTTCCATAATAAGTGGATTTGAAAGCTTTGTAAGCTCTTCGGGAACATAATCCGAAAATGCTTCTATCTGATCTTCCAGTCTTTCATTATAGGCTTTATTGATTTCCGCAAGATTATCCTGAATATTGCTGTCGGCAGCAGTCATAACGGTTATTTCTTCTGCTGTAGCACCCGTACTGAAATATGAGCATGCATCCTTCACTTCATCTTTATCAACATCATAGATTTCAAACAATACATTGCTGTTTATTTCACTGAGCTGGTCTTTAAACTTATTGTTTGCATAGATATAAGCTGCAAGATCAGCCGCCTGAAAATCATAATTTTTTGATATCTGATCATTTGCAGAAGCGTTCTTATCTGCAGACACCTCATTAATCGTATTATCGGCAGCTGTATTCGCAGTCTGTTTGCTTTGTTCGCATCCTGCCATTGTGATAATCAGAGTTAATGTAAGAATAACAATCAGTATTTTTTTCATCTCGGTTCCTCATTTCTTTTCTAATATTATGCTTAATAAGTTATCTGCGCCAGGTGTTCTGCCCAAATGATATAATACTCTCTCAGCAGATGTACTCCGTCAGTGCTGGCTTCTTCTTTCAGACATCCGTTTTCGTCCAGCAGCGGCTGATCGGGATTAAGATACTTCAGCCCTTTTTTCTCGGCCAGATCCACGAGTCTGAGATTATACTCATATATTCTCGTATTGTTCACGACTCCCCCTGCTTCCTTTTCTGACTTTGAAGCGGTTACGGGAATCAGAAGCTCCACATAGATATCGGCATCAGGCTGCTGTTTTATTATCTCATCCAAAAGTATGCCATACTGCCTGATAAACTCATCAGAGCTGTTCCAGCCAAGCTCGTTGATTCCGAGACAGACATATATTCTGGGATAAGCCTTCAGGGCCAGCGTTTCTGAGATTGAGATATTACTGCCGTTGACGTTAACCTTTTTTCCGTTCAGAATCTTATCAATAGACATGGATTTTGCACAGAAAAAAACAGCATTGTCTATTCCGGAATAAACTCTGAGCCCTTCGGTTCGTGAATCCCCTATAAACAAAGCACCTTCAAATACACCATAAGGATTATTGGGATCATAGGGTATACGGTTTACTTTATTATCAGATTGCGAATCACTGATATCGTTATCTGTACTTTCCGCAACAGCTGTATTTTCCGCAACAGCTGTATTTTCCGCAGCACCGGTATTTCCCGTTTCCTGACTGCGAAGGTCGGTACATCTTCCGGCCAGTGTCATAATCAGAATAACAATAAATACGAAAAGAATCCATAGTTTAGGATTTTTTAACAGTTTTAAGGTTTTATTACCGTTTTTTTCCAGATTCATATTAATTATACCTTTCAGTAAAACGTATTTACCTTAAATATCGTACTATTAATAGATGCTTTTTTCAAGAGAAATAGTATTATTTTTATTTAAATTTTTATAATGTAAATTTAACCTAATCGTAATTTATTCAATACTCCTGTGAAATTATCGGGAAGCTCACTGGAAAAAACCATATATTCACCTGTTCGGGGATGATTGAATCCGAGGGTTCCTGCATGAAGCATCTGGGTGTTTTCACCGAAAACTGTTTTCGACGGACCGTATACACTGTCGCCCAGAAGAGGATGTTTAATATGAGACATATGGACACGTATCTGATGTGTGCGTCCGGTTTCCAGTTGAGCCTCTATATAAGTATAATTTCCAAATCTTTCCAATACCCTGTAATGTGTTACCGCTCTTCTTCCGTCGGGAACCACCGCCATTTTGAATCTGTTAGACGGGCTTCTGCCGATGGGAAGATCGACGGTACCTTCATCTTCTTTTATATTATTGTATACGACGGCTTTGTAAATCCGGGTAATGGAATGAACCTTAAGCTGCTCTGCCAATGAAATATGAGCAGCATCATTTTTAGCTATCATTATAAGCCCGGAGGTGTCCTTATCGATTCGGTGTACTATTCCCGGACGTATTACCCCGCCGATGGTGGAAAGATCCTTACAGTGATACAGAAGTGCGTTCACCATGGTGCCGTGCTCGTTGCCCGGTGCGGGATGAACCACCATACCCTTCGGTTTGTTTATTACCGCAACATCACTGTCTTCATATACGATTTCCAGAGGAATGTTTTCCGCACATACATCAAGGGTTTCAGGCTCGGGAATAAGTATTGTAAGCACATCACCGCTTTTCACCTTATATTTTTTCGCTTTTCCGGTATCTCCGTTTACGGAAATCTGATTCTGTTCCATAAGCTTCTGGATATATGACCGTGAAAGGCTGTTATCGGTAACAGAAGCCAGAAATGCATCGGTTCGCATGCCTTCCTGCTCTTTTTCCACTGTGATTTCAAATTTTTCCATAAATGCTATTTACCTCTGTTTTTTGACAGTTCGGAAGCGATTACTCCGGCAACAAGAAGGATTGCTCCTATAACAACACAGCAGTCCGCAAAATTGAAGACGGGATAATCAACAAAACGAACATCAATATAGTCCACCACATATCCCAGGCGTATTCTGTCAATAAGATTTCCGATTCCACCGCCGATTATAAGTGACAGGCCAACACGGACTATAGGCGAGTATTTTCCGATATTCTTAAATAATACAATGGCGGCAATAATCAGAGCAGCTATCGTAATCAGAATGAGGAATATCTGGCGGTTCTGAAGGATACTGAATGCGGCACCGAAATTTCTGATATGGGAGATGTTTAATACTCCGTCTATAGCAGTAATGTATCTGCCGACGTCAATACTGTTTATAACCCATAGTTTAATAAGCTGATCCACCGCCACCGCACCTGCGATAATAATTATTGCAATATATGGCATATTTCGCTCCTTTTAAAATAATATAGAGGAAGCGAAAACACTTCCTCTCAATTCATACATAATAATTCTTTTTCAATGCATATACTAACTCATTATCATAAGAATAATTCTGATAATAACTTTATATGCGACTGAAAGGGCAAGTAAGGCTAAAACCGGTGAAAAATCAACCATCATATTTCTCTGAAACCTCATCAGAAGACGTCTGAATGGTGCAAGAATCGGTTCGGTAATCTGAATTATAATCATATACCACCTGCTCTGATATGGATTTCTCACAAAAAAGCTGCCGATACATCTGACAAGAATTAGTATAGTGATAATGTTATAAAACAACCTCAATGCAGTAAGAATTGCTGACATAATATATCTCCCGGTTTACTTAAAGATGCTTTCTTTTGAAAGATTTGCATATTCTTCTATGTTGGAAGAAATATCAACTGTTTCGGGTGCAAATACAAAAATATTGTTTGCCACCTTCTGAACACTTCCGTCCAGAGCATAAGTTGCTCCGCTTACGAAATCGAATATTCTTTTTGCGATATCTGTATCAATTTTTTCAAGATTTATGATTACAGGTTTATTATTTTTAAGATTATCTACAATTTTTGAGCAGTCATCAAATGCTGCAGGTTCGTTTACTATTAATTTCATTTTTCCCCTCTGATTCATTTCTATTAATTTTCTTTCATGTCTGGCAGAAGATTCTCTCATTCTTGTATGCTCACGCGATGATGCACTGTAATTCTGAGAGTATTCCGACCTTTCCGGCTCTTCCGATGCAGCATTATCTTCTACGTAAGCATCTTCCATTTCATCGTAGTCGTCATCAAAACCGATAATGCTTTTAATTTTGCTGCCGAATCCTTTGCTCATATCATACCTCCGTATTTTTTAGTTAATTATAATTTCTGGCTCCAAATATTGCTGTTCCTACTCTTACCATAGTTGCCCCTTCCTCAATGGCAACCTCAAAATCTCCCGACATACCCATCGAAAGGTGTTCAAAGTCCATATTATTGTCCTTTATGTCTTTATAAGAGTCAAATAATCCTTTGAGCTGTCTGAAATAAATTCTTACATCTTCCGGATTATCTGTAATAGGTGCTATTGTCATCAGTCCTTTAATCCTGATATTAGGGCAGTTATTATGTACATCTTCAATGAGCTGTCTTGCCCCTTCCAAATCTGTACCGAACTTAGAAGCTTCACCCGCTGCATTAACTTCAATAAGAACATCTGCAATGATTCCGTGCTCACGGGCTCTTTTATCAATCTCTTCGGCCAGTTTAAGCTTGTCAACAGAATGAATAAGCGATACTTTATCTATAATAAATTTAACCTTATTTGTCTGTAAATGTCCGATCATATGCCATTTTACATCTCCGGGCACATCATCGTACTTGTCCATAATTTCCTGAACTTTATTTTCCCCCACATCGGTGATTCCCCAGGATACTGCTTCATTTACTTCCGCAGCAGTTCTTGTTTTTGTTACGGCAATAAGCAGAACATCTTCTCTTTTTCTGCCGCATCTTTCACATGCTTCTTTAATCTGATTCTCGATATGATTCAGATTATCGTGAATTAAACTCAAATTATTCGCCACCTTCATCTAAACTTTTTGCATTAGTTAATATTTCATCATAACAGTTTATGGTATCTATTCTATTTGTTACTTCACCGTCCACCTCGGAAAAAGAGCCTGCGGAAACAATTGCATTATCGTCCGCAAGAGAGAGAATCCGAACTCTTACGAATTCAAACTGTCCGTTAAGCTGCTTAACATATACTCCGGGCGTTCCGTTGAGTGTAACAATACTTTTCTGCTTGATTAAAAGACCGCTTTCATCCACCGTAACCACTTCCGCATCCAGAACTCTGGTCTCGGCAAGAGATTCATAATAATTTCCGATTTTTAGGACAACCATGTATCTGTCGCCCTGATCAAGAATATCGTCTACAGTTGCTTCAAGTTTTGTATTTTTACTGATAATAACCGATACTTCATTGCCTTTTGTATATTTATTTATACTGTCAATATCAATCCAGAAAATCATATACCATTCTTTATCGTTAACGATTTTAAATATGGGATCTCCCTTCATGATTTCTTCTTTAGCAAGTTTATTACATTTAATATCAAGACTCTTCACATAATCTTCGGTAATATCAGAAAGGTTATCTTTTATAAAATAGGTTTCATATCCATCGGCACTGTAAGAAAGCGTCCCGGCCTTGTCCGATGTGAATGATGTACTGCCTACGTTCATAACAGTAGTGTACTTTCTAATATGAGTTTTATCTTCAATTAAATAACCGGCAGTTCCGCTGCAGGTTGAATATGAAATCTGCTCGTCCTTTATCAGATAGCATTTTACTTTATCAGAAACATAAACATTGTCATATTCTGCAACATATGTTGAGTTTAATGCGTTGCTTACACCCGGAATGAAATATGCCACTGCCAAAACCAGGATAAGAACACATGCCCATATTATGCCGAAGATAATAAGCTTATATTTCTGTTTTCTTTTATCTTCCATCTCTAATTCCGGCTTTCCCTGATAATATTGATAATATTGATTCTTTTGTAATTGCTCATTACTGCAAGATTATTAATACAGCATATAATATTGTACCATAATATCAAATATTTTCAATATATTTTATCTGAAAGTAGGAATTAATTGTTGGCATTTCCGGAGGTCGTTTCACTGTTTACGGTTGATATGCCGGGCTTATCTGTCAGGCAGAGTTTGAATAATAATGCTTAAACGAAAACTGACAGTTTCCGAATCAGTTGTTTCATCGGAAGCTGTCAGTCGTTTCGGCAGTGTTTTGAGCTATTAATAATTATGAAGATAAAGTATTTATTCCCGATGTTCGGTATGACCAGCAAATCAATAATTCTTTTAATCAACGTGGATTTACCTGTTCTGACCGGCCCTACTACACCGATATAAATGTTTCCCTGAGTCCTTTCGGTAATATTTTCATAAACATTGTTTTTCTCCAAGATAATACCTTCCCTTTACTTAACAGTACAGTATACTGCGGTAAGGGGATAATATGACTGAAATCCGTAATCAGTGATTTTTTTGAAATCAGATTCTGTCGATGGCTTTCAGTATTCCGTATAAAATTGCGGGCGGTCTCGGGGGACAGCCGGGAATATATACATCCACAGGGACAATGCAGTCTATACCGTTTCTCACGGCATAATTATCTCTGAAAATACCTCCGCTGCAGGCACAGGCTCCCACTGCCACCACAAGCTTCGGATCCGGTGCGGCATTGTAGGTCTTTACCAGAGCCAGCTCCATGTTCCTTGAAGCAGTTCCCGTTACCAGAAGCATGTCCGCATGTCTGGGTGAAGCCACAAAATGAATACCCAGGCGGTCAACATCATTCAGAGGATTGTTCAGGGCATTTATTTCGTAATCGCATCCGTTGCAGGAACCTGCATCCACCTCACGAATCTGAAGGCTTCTGCCGAATTTCTTCATTATTTTATCCTTTACCCTGCCGCATAGTACCTCATAATCCTCAGAAGGGATGTCTCTTTCTTCAATAACCAGAGGCGAAACTCTGAGCTCTTCTCTGTTTTTTACGGCAAGCTCTATTTCATGAGACATTTTTACCGCATCTTCAGGACAGATTTCTTCACATAATCCGCAGAAAATACATTCATCGATGTTTATTCCCGCAGTTTTTTCCGTATTGTTCAGGACTACTGCGGAAGAGGGACATCTTCTTTCACATTCACCGCATAAGGAGCATTTATCGGGATTAATTTCGGGTCTGCCCACAAATCCCGATTTGTCCAGAGGTTCTTTCGGATAATTACCGGTTACCCTGGGATATTTTGCTATTTTCTTTAACATTTCAAACATATGAATATTATCCTTTACTACAAATCGTTTCCGGCATATGACAGATTAAAGCTTTTGTTTATCAATGGAAAATCCGGAACTATATTACCGTTTACGGCCTGACACAATGCCGGCCAGTTACAGAAGGACGGAGTTCTTACTTTATATCTGTCAATTTTTCCTTCACTGTCGGTCATAACAAAATGAATATTCTCGCCTCTTGATGACTCTGTCATACCTATTTCCCAGCTGTCCGGAGGAAGGCTGTCAATATCAACTCTCACGTCTCCCTCACTCATTGCATCAGCAGCCTGCCTCATTATTGATATGGATTCAAAACACTCTCCTGCCTTAACTTCCATTCTTGCCGCAACATCACCGTCTGATTTTACAATCTCATTCCAGTTTAATCCGGAATACTTTTCATAGGGAAATGCTTTTCTGACATCGCAGGCAACACCGGAAGCTCTGCCGCCGGGTCCAACGGCATTCAGGTCTTCAGCCGTATGATGCTTTAGAATACCGGTATGTTCAATTCTGTCATTAAACTGATTGTTTCTGCCGACAATTTTCATTATGTCTTCAAGCTCTTTCTGAATTTTATCCAGAAATTCATTCATTATTTCTTTTTTACCGGCCATATAGTCTTTTCGTACACCCCCGGGAACATTCACACTTCTGAGAAAACGCACACCGCAGAGAGCATCAGCCAGCTGATACGACCAGATTCTCAAAAGATTAAAGTGGGACCAGGCAAAACCGTAGGCTACGTCTGTACATATTCCGGAAAGGTCTCCAAAATGACATATAAGTCTTTCAAGCTCGGCAAATATTACTCTTGTATAGGAACCTCTTTCGGGAACAGTAACTGAAGCCAGTTTTTCAATTGCCTGACAATATGCCAGTGAATTGGAAAAAGTTTCATCACCTGAAATTCGCTCGGAAACATAAAAAGCTCTTTCAAAATCCATTCCTTCACAGAGCTTTTCTATTCCCTTGTGAACGAAATAAAGCTGGGCTTCAAGATTAATTATCGGCTCACCGGCAACACTGAATCTGAAGTGTCCCGGTTCGATTATGCCGGCATGTACCGGGCCTACCGGAATCTCGTAAGTCCCTCCGCCGATTACTTTCTGAAAATACAGCGGTCTTTTCATGAATTCCGGTTTATGCTTTCTGTCAAAATCCTTTCTGAGAGGGAAATTGCCTCCGGGCCAGTTACCGTGAAATACAAATCTCCTGCCGTCGGGATGCCCCGTGGGTACAAGCCCGAACATATCTTTGATCTCCCTTTCATAAAGGGATGCAGCGGGAATATCTTTTGAAACGGAAAGATACTCGGTTTCGGCATGTATTTTCAGAACAATAAGAATGTGTCTGAGTCTGTCCGCAAAAACATAAAAAACCGAAAATTTTCCCGTTTCCTTTCGTTTATCACAGGCAGCCATGAAAATAAGAGGACAGCCTTTTTCTTTGTTAAGAAAGAGAGCCAGGTCTCTTATTGAACGGGAGTAAATCTCTGCGTACAGCATATTTTCGTGCTTATACTCTGTTTTTATTACAGCTTCCGGAAAAGTCTCCTGAATAAGTTTATCATAATCAGTCTTTTTCATATCAGATTTCCCCCATAATTACATCAGATGCGTTTGACAGAAGATTGAAAAGAAAATCAGGCATATACAGTCCTGCCGCCAGCACAATTACAAACAATACAATAAGAACCACCGCACCGGATTTATTCGGCTCACCCGGCTCAATAGTTTCGGGCGTTTCTCCGTAAAACATTGAAAACAGGCAGTGTACTATTCCCGCAAAAATAACGGCAAACAGAACGGCAGCTATGCTTCCCGTAACAAAATGGTGTTCATTAAAAATCGAAAGCAGAACATTCCATTCGCAGGCAAATATTCCGAAAGGCGGAGTACCGGCTATTGCCAGAAGACCGAGAATAAACACTGTTCCGGAAACCGGCATTGTTTTGAGTATTCCCTTTATTCTGGATATTTTTGCAGTATGATATTTCTGCAGTATGCTTCCGGTGGACAGAAACAGCATGGATTTGGTAAATGAATGATTAATAATGTGCATGAGACCGGCAAAAACAGATGCGGGAGTAAAAATGCCTACTGCCAGTGCGATTATGCCCATGTGTTCAATACTAGAATATGCCAGCAGACTTTTGTATTCCCTTTGTGTCAGAATAACAATTGCCGCAATGGCAATAGAGAAGATACCGAAGAATATCATCAGTCGCCCGGCAAAAACACTGTTTCCCAGATTTATATTAACAATTGTAAAAGTTCTGATTATCCCGTACATTGCACTGTTAAGCAATACGCCCGAAAGCATAGCGCTCACCGGAGACGGGGCCTGACTGTGAGCTGCCGGTAACCATGTATGCAGCGGTGCAAATCCAACCTTTGTTCCGAAACCGACCAGAATGAACATGAATGCAAATTTCAGCATGGAAGAATCAAGATTAGCTGCATTTACGGTCAGATCCGTAAAATTCAGAAACTGATGCTCATGAGTCAGAACTCCTGTGGAAGATAAATGCAGGAATACAATGCCCAGGAATGCCATTGCTATTCCCACTGAGCAGATAATTATATATTTCCAGGCTGCTTCAAGAGATTCACGTTTGTTGTAGAATCCCACAAGAAAAACGGATGCCAGAGTCGTAGCTTCTATTGCCACCCACATTATACCCATGTTTTTTACGGATACCGACAGTATCATAGTGAAAATGAAGGCATTTAGCAGAATAAAAAACAATCGCACCTGTTTTTCATCTATTTTGCCGGATTTACAGTCTCTTTCCATGTATCCGACGGAAAATATGTGGATCAGGAAACCCAGTATGGTAATAATGTCCAGTACAATAATGCTGAAGCTATCCAGATAGAAAATACCTAAGGACATTTTAAAAGATGCCTGACCTCCGCTTACCGCATCCGCAGTTATAGAAAGGGTTATCAGCATTTCCAAAAGTGACGCTGAGATTCCCAGTTCATAAATAAATTTTCTCTTTTTTATAAACAGTAACAGTATCACAATCACAACGGGTACTGCTAAGTAAATGAATTTCATTTTTCTATCCTTTCAGCTTCTTCAGCTTATTTGTGTTAATTGAATCAAATTTATCATTTATCCGGAATACCATGAGACCCATAATGAGCACACCTGTCAGAAGGTCAATGAAAATACCTATGTCTACAATAAGCGGCATTCCTTCAGCGGCAAACATCGCCGTACCGAAAATACCGTTTTCAACCACAAGAAAGCCCACTATCTGTCCGATGGCTTTCTTTCTGGTAATCATAAAGAAAATGCCGATCAGAACCACAGAAACCATGTTGACTACCTGCATAGTGATATCCCTGTTGTCAAACTGTCCTATGCCTGTAACAATAAAATACACAAAAACGGCTATTCCGCAGGCTAAAAGTGTAAGAATCGGGATATTCAGATAGAAATCCTTTTCCACTTTATGCTCGACCTTATCATATGTTTTGTTGAGAAGGTTCGGAATGTATATTACCTTTAATCCGATAATCAAAGCACACAGAATAAAAGCGTCAATTCTGCCGTTCTGCTGAAAATGTCTGAAACCGATGGCAGCCATGCTCAAAGCAATCAGAAATGACTGTATTCTGAATGTTTTGATATATGAAGTTTGTTTTTTGTTGGCAACAAGTACAAAAGAGCTTACCAGAATCAGAAGCGATATTATATCCATATATGTAGTCATAATAAGCTACCTCCCCAATACAAAATAATTCACAAATCCGAACAGCGCCAGAATGAAAGCTATAGCCGCCAGGTTAGGTACGCTGAAAAATCTGAGTTTAACCGTACAGACTTCGACAATTCCAATGAGTACGGAAAGCAGCATCACTCTCGCGGCATACAGCAGAATTGCCAGAGCAACTCCGGCTGCACCGGCAGGCAATGCAAATGTTATCGGGAAAAACATATTAACTATCAGGGTCATAATAATCAGCTGTTTTACAGAGGCCGCCAGTTCCATCAGGGCCAGCTGTCTTCCGGAGTATTCCAGAATCATAGCCTCATGAACCATAGTAAGTTCAAGATGAGTAGCCGGATCGTCAACAGGAATTCTGCAGGTTTCCGCCAGTAATACTATTATCATTACTATGAAAATAACTATGTATGCCGGATTAAGTACAGGAACAGCTTTAGCCGTGGATTCCGCCATCATTCTGCTGATTGAAAGCGAGCCGGAAGCCAGGCCAAGTGTAAACAGGCCTATCAGCATGGAAGGTTCAAGTAAAGATGATATCAGTCCTTCTCTGCTGCTGCCCATTCCGCCGAAGGTGCTTCCTGTGTCGAGTCCGGCCAGCATCAGGAAAAACCTGCCGAGAGCCAGTGTATACAGAAAAACCAGAGCGTCTCCACCCATAAAGGCGCTGTTAAGCCATCCCTCGGTGGCACACACCGGCACTAAAAGCGCGGCAGCCACTGTACTTCCGAAAACCACATATGGAGCGGCAGTATATATCCAGGAGGCCGTATCAGACACAACCATGTCTTTGCGCATAAGCTTTGAGATATCATAGTACATCTGAAACACGGATGCCCCTTTTCTTTTTTGTGATATTGCTTTTATTTTTCTGATTATTCCGTTCATCAGAGGTGCAAGACCGATTATGATTATTAATTGTAAAATAATATATATCACCGTTTTTCACCTCCTAAAACAGTCTGCTGTAAAGCATCAATGCGAGAACTGTCACGAGAATATATGAAAGATACATATGAATACTTCCCGTCTGAACAGAGAGCTTTACTCTTTGCGAGAATCTGTGCAGTCCTCTTATTATCACATCATAAAAGTATTTTTCAAATACAGACACTGTTCCGACTTTGTATTCCATCTTATCTGGATAGTATTTCGGGTGTTCCCCTTTTACCGCAAGAGTTCTTGACGGCCTGAACAATATGCGGAATACTATACGAATCGGCTTGGAGAAACCGGTAGCGGTGTACTGCATTCGTTCATTGATTTCAACAAAACCGCAGTCCCAGGTTCCGTATTTTCTGGAATCGGCTTTTCCTCCTATGATTCTTACAGCAGGAACGGTAGCGGCAATAAGTGCCAGTATCACCGCCAGTATCGCAATCATGGACATTTTGTTTCCGGAAACAGTTAATCCGGAAAATACCGGGACGGTTCCGCCTGACAGATTAGGATAAATTTTAAGTGCGGCTGTTTCGATTAACACCTTGTCCAGAAGATTTAGAATAATTTTCGGGAATAAGCCCGCAACCAGGCATAATGCAGCCAGGATACCCATTCCTCCCAGCATTGTAGGAGGAACCTCTTTGGCTTCTCCGGCATGCTCGCTTCGGGGTAAACCGAGGAAGGATATTCCGAAGAGCTTCACGAAACATACAGCAGCCAGAGCACCTGCGAAGGCAAGTGCGGCGGCGGCAATAATCGATATCATATTTATACACAGGCTGCCTTTCGGAATAAAGGCAAAAATAGACTGATAAGTCAGCCATTCGCTGACAAATCCGTTAAACGGAACAATTGCCGAAATCGCCAGTGAAAAGCATAAAACGAAAACCGCGGTAACAGGCATTTTTTTTATCAGTCCGCCAAGCTGTTCTATATCTCTAGTATGGGTGGCGTACTGGATTGCCCCTGCTCCCAGGAATAATCCGCCTTTGAATAATGCATGGTTTAATGTGTGGAATAATGCTGCGGCAATAGCAACGGCAGCTATCGGATAGTATTCTTTGGAATAAGCTATCATCCCCATTCCCAGTCCGATGAATATTATTCCGATATTCTCTATACTGTGAAACGCCAGAAGCCGTTTTATATTGTGCTCCATTAATGCATAGGCAACACCCAGAACAGCGGCAACGATTCCCAGAATCAGGATAGTCATGCCCCACCATGTTTTTATTCCACCGAAGCCGCATATTATGAATCTGACTATTCCGTAAATCGCGGTTTTAATCATAAAGCCCGACATTAATGCGGAGATATTGCTGGATGCGGCGGGATGTGCTTTAGGAAGCCAGATATGGAACGGAATAATGCCGGCTTTTGTACCGAAACCCACCAGAAGCAGCAGAAAGCATGCATTTTTTGCGGCTTCCGGCAAAGCGGTAAAGAATGCTCCGTTTCCTATTATTGAAGTTTCTCCTGTCAGAACATTCATTATCATGAAGGCTATCATTATCAGCGCGGCTCCCAGATGAGTCATGATAATATAAACCGTGCCCGCTTTGACATTTTCGCTTCTTTCGTGTTCGAATACAACCAAAAAATATGAAACTACGGACATAAGCTCCCAGGCAATAAAGAAAGTCAGAAGATTTCCGGCAAGCATTACCATCATCATAGAAAGAATAAAAGTACAGTATAAAAAATTAAAAATACCCACGTTTCTCTTCCCGTAATAATGGGAAATGTAACCTATTGAATATAAAGAAACAGCAAAAGTAAGAATAAACAGCACCAGCAGAAAATATGCCGAAAGGTTATCGTACTTAAGCTGAAGTGAAAAATTAGGTATTCCCGGCACACTGTTTAACACTGTAACCGGCCCGCCTCCCTTCAACAGGTGAAAAACGACAGATATTGTGCCCATGGCTGAACCGGCCATGCAAAACAAATTGGATAAAGTATTCGCTGCCCTGTGTTTTTTACAAAACAGCAGCCCAAAACATGCCCCCGCAAAAAACATGATAATTGCGAGGGTAAACAAATGATCTGTAACCGACAAATTCATTAATTCCTCCGATTTCGAATACACAGAAATAACTTATCTATATAACATCACTTACACTTTTGTAACAAAAAAATATAAGTGCAAATGCACAACTATTAATTATATTATACAGAAAAATTTTGTCAATATCTGTGGTAACTATCCGAAAACTTTTTTCATAAAGGCCGAAGCTTCCCGCTCATTGAAAAAGAAATACTGACCGGCAGCCGAAATGCCAATCAGTATTATTGATGATACTGTTATTAGTATTAATATTTTTCTTTTCACTTTCATCACCTGCCTATACAGATTATGCAATGAAAAAGAAATAATGAAAAGATATTTCGTGTATATTACTGTCTAAAAATCCAGGCTGTCAACTGTTTTCAAAAGATTATTGATTTTGCTGATGTAATAATCGCGGAGTTCGGTCTGTTCCGGTGTCAGGCTTCTTCCCTGTTTATATACACGTCTTATCAGTCTCGTATATGCCAGCAATGCGGCTTTGTCCGTAACTTCTTTAATCCTTTCGGAATCCTCGGTTTTAAGATACGCCTTCATGAATTCATTAAAGAATTCCACCTGTTTTTCATATGAAAATCCCATGAACAATTCCGAAAACGCAGGATTCAGTTCTCCGAATGCTATGTAGAACATATACACCCCACTGAGCTCGATAACAGGATGACAAATTGAAACTCTGTCCATGTCAATAAGCAGCGGCTCATCATCGTACAGCATTACATTTCCCGTATGGAAATCGCCGTGAATCAGGGTTTTGACCTCAGGCAGATCAGATATCATATCTGTTATTCTGCCGGCCAGCTCGTTATCACAATAACCGAGACCTTCGTTAACCCATCCATAAACCTCCTTCATATAATCAGAGAGACCTTCCGGCGGTATTTCAGTGGAATGAATCAGGAGAGCCAGCTCCGCCATCATATTGGCAAAGAATTTTATCCTGCCGGTATCCAGTGAAATTAGCTCCGATAGGGATTTTGATTCAATAAGCTCAAACATAGAACCGTATTTATTGCCTACCTTGACAATACCAAAAGAAATAGCCGTAGGTATTCCGGCCACGAAAGCCTTCCTTGCTATCATATTTTCTCTCTCGATTTCCCTGTATGTGTTTTTCTCGTTGTAAACCTTAATAATAACCTCATCGTTGTAACGATATACAACACTTTTGGCTCCTTTGCCGATAACAACACAGTCTTCAACAGAATACTCTCGATACTTTTTATACTTGGTTTTTTCCTTTTCAAAGGTTCCGGGCCATATGAAATTGATATGTTTAATAAATTCTTTGTACGCACCGGTTCGGTTTAAATCCATTTCGAGAAGCTCGGCCACGGTTTTATAATACCACAGCTGTTTAAGGGGGTCTTTCTGATTAAATGTATTCCAGCAGTTTTCTCCTTTTTCACTGTATAATGCGGCCATTGAACGAATATTGGAAAGCTTGTCCGCCAGCCATAGAATCTTAACACCGATATCAGTTGAGTTTTTAAGTATTAACAGACTTTCTTCTTTTCTCTGAATCCAGGTTTCCGAAGAATCCTTATCGGGGAATTTGTTTTCAGTTTCGGAAGCCACAAGGTCAGCGACTCTGTCTCCGAAACGGGAGCGGATTTCTTTCAGAGAACCGTCTGTGTCCTCAACGATATCATGGAGAACACCGGCAGTTACTGTCTCCGGGTCCATTGTGATAGTGGAAATAATCTGGGCAACTTCCAGCGGATGAAGAATATACGGTGTTTTGCCGTCTTTTCTCGTATCGCCGGTATGCATTACAGTAGAATATATTATTGCTTCTTCAAGTATATTCATGAAAGCACCTCATAAAAACTCTATTTGTTTTCTTCTTTTCTTTCTCTGTTCATAAGTATGTTAACAGATTCACGCGGATCGCAGCCTTCATTAATAATTCTATAGATCGTGTTAACAATAGGCATTTCGACACCGTTTTTCTCTGCCAGCTCGTTAGCGGCATTGCAGGTAAATACACCCTCAACTACCATACCGACATTTTTAATTGCCTGCTGAGGAGGAACTCCTTCTCCTATCATTATGCCGCATCTTCTGTTTCTGCTGTGCATACTTGTGCAGGTTACAATAAGATCGCCTATTCCGCTTAGACCGGCAAAGGTTGTTTCTTTAGCTCCGAGAGCGAGTCCCAGTCGCTTGATTTCCGCAAGACCTCTTGTCATCATCGCAGCCTTGGCGTTATCTCCGTATCCGAGACCGTCGGATATTCCGGCTCCGAGTGCAATAATATTCTTCAGAGCTGCTCCGAGTTCTACTCCAACTACATCACTGTTAGTATAAACTCTTAACGAATTGCTCATAAATACATCCTGAATGTATTTTGCCGATTCTTCATCATATGATGCCGAAACCAGTGTTGTCGGCATTCCTTTGCATACTTCTTCAGCATGTGAAGGACCCGAAATCACAACATATTTATTGTTCGGGAAAATTTCTCCGGCAATCTGTGATAATCTTAACAGACTGCCCTGCTCTATTCCTTTGGCAACATTGACAATAGTAACCTTTTCGGAAATCATGGGTTTTGCGGCTTCGGCAGCGCCTCTGAAAAACTGTGCGGGTACAGCGAATACGACAATTTCACTGCCGTTTATAGCGTCTTCTTCTTTCTCTTTCACTGTAAGAGTTTCGGGAAATACAGTGCCGGGTAGATATTTTCTGTTTTCACGGGTTTCCTTCATAGAATCAAGATGAGCTTTGTCGATATCCCAAAGCTTAACATTATGACCTTTACCCGCAAGGCTGATTGCCACTGCCGTTCCCCAGCTTCCACCGCCGAGAACTGTAATATTTTTATTCATTACATCACCTCATTTAAATTAAAATATTCTGTTGCTGTTCACTGTCATCAAGAATCATATTATCGAAGCTTAAATAGACCGTATTTTGATCCGTCTGGCTGTGAAAAATAACATTTATTAAAAAATATAATATACGTTCTGATATGTATCAACTTCGTTTTCAATGCATTATTTTTTTAATGAAAACTTAGGCTCGTTCCCGGATAGGATTCTCTTTATGTTTTCTCTGTGTTTTATCCATATTATCAGAGTAATGACCGCAGCCCAGATTAATACGAAGTAATCATAACCGAAGGCCGCCACGAGAGCGGTGAATATCAGTGATCCCAGCAGAGAGCCCAGTGAGATTCTTCTGGAAATAGCTATAATTACAACTGCACAGGCAAGTGCGATAAGTCCGGCTTTGGGCGCTGCAACCAGACACAAACCCATTGTTGTGGCAACACCCTTTCCACCGCGGAATCCGTAATATAATGGGTAAATGTGTCCCAATACCGCCACAAGGCCGCATAATAGTGCCATGTGGTAAGATGAGAAAACCAGCAGTCCGGCAAAATAGCAGATTATTCCTTTACATGCATCCATAAGAAGAGTTGCGGCCGCTGTTCTTTTGCCGAAATTTCTAAGCACATTAGTAGTGCCGGCATTGCCGCTGCCCAGGGTTCTGATATCGACCGAGTATTTAGCCTTACACAATATGATTGCCGGGGACAGGCTTCCTATAAGATAGCACAATATCAGAAATAGAATTTTTATCAGTATCATTTGTCATCACCTTAATCCATAGAATTTCCGTCTTCACCTTTTGCTCTGTAAACAAATTTAATTGAAGTGCCCTCAAATCCAAAGCCTTCTCTGATTTTGTTTTCCAGATAACGGGCATATGAAAAATGCATAAGCTCCCTGTCATTGATTTTAAAGGAGAACAAAGGCGGTTTTACACCAACCTGGGTTGCATAATAAATCTTAAGCTTTTTACCTTTATCCGAAGGCGGCTGGTTCATAAGAATAGCATCTGAAATCAGAGTATTCAGCACACCTGTCGGAACTCTCTTTCCGCATTGAAGCTCGACATCCATTACCAGGTCCATAATTTTATTCACTCTTTGACCCGTAAGTACGGAAATAAAGAGTACAGGTGCATAGCTGAGGTATACAAGCTCCTGTCTCAGGTTTTTTGTATACTCCTTCATTGTGTTGGTTTCTTTTTCAACAAGATCCCATTTATTGACAATAATTATTACACCCTTTCCCGCTTCATGGGCAAGACCTGCGATTTTCTTATCCTGTTCTGTCACACCTTCCTGAGCGTCAATCATCAGTATGCATACATCCGAACGTTCGATTGCCGCTACAGCTCTGATTACACTGTATTTTTCAATGTTTTCGTTTATCTTGCTTTTTCGTCTGATGCCTGCTGTATCAATAAGGGTGAATTTTCGTCCGCCGTATTCAAAAGGAGAATCTATGGAGTCTCTGGTAGTGCCGGCAATATTGCTGACAATTACCCTTTCTTCTCCCAGAAGTTTATTTACCAGCGAAGATTTTCCGACATTGGGTTTTCCGATTACGGCTACACTGATTGTATCTTCATCTTCATCTTCATAATCCTGCTCACGGATTCCTTCGATAATTTCGTCCAGTACGTCACCCAGTCCCAGCATATTTGCCGAAGAAACCGGATAAGGAACTCCGAGTCCGAGTTCATAAAAATCGTAGAAATTATCATCGGGTCTGCCGGTATCTATTTTATTTACCACCAGCACAACTTTTTTACCGGTTCGATAAAGCATGGTTGCCACTTCTCTGTCAGCGGAGGTGAGTCCGTCTTTTCCGTCCACCATAAACAGAATGACATTTGACATTTCCATGGCTATCTGAGCCTGTTCTCTCATCTGAGAAAGGATAACATCAGCGGTTGAGGGTTCTATACCTCCGGTATCGATAAGAGCAAAGCTTACTCCGTTCCATTCGGCTTCCGCATAAATTCTGTCCCTGGTCACTCCGGGTGTGTCTTCTACAATAGAAACTCTTCTCCCGACGATACGATTAAAAAAAGTTGATTTTCCTACATTCGGTCTTCCTACGACCGCTACTATCGGTTTGCTCACCAGTTTTCCCTCCCATCAAACAATGCTTCGGCAAATGCCTGTGGGTCGAAGGGCTGCAGATCGTCTACACCTTCACCTACTCCGATATATTTCACGGGTATATCAAATTCATCGGCAATAGAGATAACAATGCCGCCTTTTGCGGTACCGTCAAGCTTAGTGAGAATGATTCCCGTTATATCTGCGATCTCCCTGAATTCTCTGACCTGAGATTTGGCATTCTGTCCGGTTGCTCCGTCAATAACAAGCAGAGTTTCTTTGGATGCTTCAGGGAATTCTCTGTCTATTATTTTATTCATTTTGTTAAGCTCTGTCATCAGATTTTTCTTGTTATGAAGTCTTCCGGCGGTATCACAGATTATTACATCAGTTCCTCTGGCTTTGGCAGACTGTATACCGTCAAAAATTACCGCCGCCGGATCCGAACCCTCCTGATGTCTGATTACATTTACGCCTATTCTTTCTCCCCATACCTGAAGCTGTTCCGCTGCGGCAGCCCTGAAAGTATCCCCGGCAATCATCTGAACGGATTTACCTTCGTTTTTCAGCCCGTTGGCAATTTTGGCAATAGAAGTTGTTTTACCCACTCCGTTGACGCCGATAACCATAACCACCAGTGGATAGTTTTCCGAAAGATTGTGAGCATTCTCGCCCTTATTCAGTATTTCCGCGGTAATTTTCTTAACTTCTCGCTTTACCGCTTCAACATCTTCAATTTTTTCCTTTTTTACGGTTTCCTTTAATCTGTCACTGATTTTCATAGCTGCGTCCATTCCTACATCTGACATGATAAGAATGTCCTCCAGCTCTTCGAGAAACTGATCGTCGACCTTGGTATAGGTTTTAAATGCTTCTTCAAAAGCGGTAACCATATTTTCTTTGGTCTTTTTTAAGCCTTCGCTTAGTTTTCTGAAAAAAGACATTATCCTCTCCTCCATTATTCTATCAATTATTAATTCTTAGTGATACTACCCGAGATACACCCTTTTCAGGCATGGTAATACCATACATTGCATCTGATTTTTCCATTGTAACTTTCTGATGTGTCACCACAATAAACTGAACCCCTTCGAAGGACCTGATGTAATCTACAAATCTGTCAATATTAATATCATCTAATGCCGCCTCAACTTCATCCAGAATTACAAAAGGTGTAGGGTTAACCTTCAGAATAGCGCAAAGCAGTGCAATTGCCGTAAGAGATTTTTCTCCTCCTGACAGCAGATTTATATTCTGAAGTTTTTTTCCGGGAGGCTGGGCAATTATTTCGACGTTTGCCTCAAGAATGTTATCCTTGTTGTCAAGAACAAGATTGGCTGTTCCGCCTCCAAAAAGATTTCTGAAAGCCTTTTTAAACTCGGATGAAATGTCTTCGAAGCTTGCCATAAATCTGGCATTGATGCGTCTGTCCATATCTTTTATTATTTCCGTCAGAGAATCAATGGCAGCCATAATATCGGTTCTCTGTTCCTTCATGAATTCATATCTTTCGGAAACAGATTTATACTCTTCTATTGATGAAATATTAACCGGTTCAAGCTCGCGTATGCGGAGTTTTATTTCTCTGGATTCTTTCTGAGCCGGAAATACCGCAATATCTTTATCCGTCATCGATTTAGCTTCAATATATGACACCTCAAAGCTGTCCCATATTCTGTTAATAATACTGCTAAGCTGTGTATCACTTTTTGTTATCTGAATTTCTATGTCATGTTTTTTTGACAATGCGGAATCTCTTTTTTCGGTAAGGCCGGAAACAGCATCTGAAATTTCTTCAAGAGAAGCAGATACTTTTTCACGAATTGATTTGTTTTCATTAATGCCGGCGTTAATCTTCAATAACGATTCTTCCGCATTTTTGAGTTTACCCTTTAGAGCCTCTGTATTATTGGAAATTTCTTCCTTTGCAGCCTTCAGACTGAGTATTTTTTCCTTTCGAAGCAGGCTTTCTTTTTCCGCTTTTTCCGATTCCACCGATGTATTTATAATTCTCTCATCAATGAAACCGAGTTCACTGCTTAATGAGGATAATCGGATTCTTATTTCCGCCAGTTCTTCGTTGAGAGCATCTGCCTCACTCCTGGCGATATCGTAAAGTCTGACCTCTTCATCGACAGAGTCTTCGTGCTTTTCAATTTCATTCAGATTTAAAGTTATTCGTTTGTTTACTTCGGATATCATTTCATTCGTTTCATTAATATCCTGATGGATTTCAGCCAGCTCGTTATTCAGTTTTTTTTCGGAATCTTTAAATCCGGAGATACGCTCATTTAGTGAAACAAACTCAGTGTTTTCACGGATAATTGTTCTTTCCACATTATTAAGTACGGCTTTCTCTCTGTCAAGTGAAGTCCTCAGTTCATCGGCAAGAGCTGTGGAATCGCTAAGCTTCCCTTTAATTACGCTAATATCATCAGACAGTATATCCACCGCGTCAGACAGAGCTCTGATTTCGTTTTTTCTTTCGAAAACATTTGGCGCACCGTTTTTTACTCTTCCGCCTGTAATCGCTCCGCCGGAATTAACATCTTCGCCGTCTAGAGTTACAAATCTCAGCCCGCTGCGGTACTTTTTCGACATCCGCACTGCACTGTCGAGATTATCGGCAATCACTGTTCTTCCCATAAGGTATTCAATTATTTTACTGTATTTTCTGTCAAAACTGACTGTTTCATATGCGAATCCCATGAATCCGGCTTCTTTTCGGATACTGTCGGAATAGGATTCCAAAGATGCGTTTCTGCCGCCCCGGATACTGTTAACCGGAAGGAAGGTAGCCCGCCCCGCTTTTTCTCTTTTCAACAGATTTACCGCATCTGATGCGGAAGAATCGTTTTCACATACAATATTCTGCATTCCCCCGCCGAGAGCAGTCTGAACTGCAGTTTCATATCCTTTCGGAACATCAATCAGTTCGGAAACAACACCGTGGATACCGCTGAGTCTGCTCCTGTTTGCCATAATGTACTTTATCGCATATCCGAATCCTTCATAGGAATTTTCGAATCCGATAAGCAGATCTCTTTTCGTGAGTGCATTATGAAGACTTTTTTCCTTTTCGCGTTTTTGGCTTTCAAGATTTTCGATTATCTGCCCTGCTTCCTTCAGGTCAGAATACAGTTCGTTTGTTGTATTTATTATTTGATTTTTTATTTCCTTATTATTATCGATCTCTGATGTGAGTTCATCGAGCTTTGCTGAAATCTTCGCAGCACTTGCTTTGTTTTCCGCGAGCTCTCCGGCAATTGAATTTTTTCTTGAATGAAGTCCTTCCAGAAGAGACTGCAAACCTGAAATCTCAGTTTTACCAATATTAATCCCGTTATGCAGCTCAAAAACATCACTCTTTTTTTCTTCAATCTCAGACAATTTTTGAGTATATTTTTCTTTTGCCAGAGCATATTCACATTCTTTGAGAGACAGAGAAGAATCGGTGCTTTTTATGGCTTCTGTCAGTTCTTCTTTCTTCTTTTTAAGCTCGGAAATTTCGTTACGGGATTTTTCGAAATACTCTTCTTTTTTAGCAAGCTCTTTTTCATTATCGCTGATTTCCTTATCTGTAAAAACCAGTCTTTCTTCATTAATTCTAAGATTGTTTTCCGCCTCAAAAACTGTATTGCGGAATTTTTCGGATTCTTCACGAAGTATTTCCAGTGCTTTGTCCGCCTCACTGCCGCGGATTTTTAATGCTTCCGCTTCTGCGGTACAGGTACTTAATTCATTCCCGATACTTTTAATCTGCCCGTCTTCAATCTGAAGCTCGTTTTTCAAATCATCTATTCTTTTTTCTGTGGATTCCGCCTGTCGGACGGCAAGGTTGATTTCCAGTGTTTTATATCTTGAACTCAGCTTCAGATATTCGGATGCTTTTATGCTGTCTTCTCTGAGTCCGTCAATTCTGCCTTCTATTTCATTTAGAATGTCATTAACCCTGGTTAGATTGCCGGAGGAATTTGACAGCTTTCTCTCGGCTTCGACTTTTCTGTTTCTGTATTTTGAGATTCCGGCCGCAGCTTCGAACAGTTCCCGCCTCCCGTCAGCTTTGTTATTAACTATTTCGGAAATTCTACCCTGTCCTATCATGGAATATCCGTCAACACCCATTCCGGTATCGATAATAAGCTCCTTAATATCTTTTAATCTGCATGTATGGCCGTTAATCTGATATTCACTTTCTCCCGAGCGATACATTTTGCGGGTTATGGCAACTTCATTGTATTCTATCGGCAGAATATTCTCTTTATTATCAATGACAAGTGTTACTTCCGCAATGCCACGAGCCTTACGGTTCTCTGTCCCTGCGAAAATAACCTCCTCCATTTTACCGCCTCTTAAATTTTTGGGGCTCTGCTCTCCCAAAACCCATTTAATAGCATCCGCTACATTGCTTTTACCGCTTCCGTTCGGACCTACAATGCAAGTAATACCGTCCGTAAAATCTATAGAAACCGGTTCAGCAAAGGATTTAAATCCGTGCAGCTCTAGTCTTTTAAAGTACAATTCTATTATTCTCCACTCTCTAATACTATTTGCGCAGCCTTCTGCTCTGCTTCTTTTTTATTCTTTCCTATTCCACGGCTTAAAACCTCGCCGTTTATTATCAAATCGATATAAAATGTTTTGTTGTGATCCGGCCCTTCCTCTTTTGCAACTACATAGTTTATTTCCGCCGCACCCATTGCCTGGTATTTCTCCTGAATAAGAGATTTATAATCCCGACTCAGTCGTCCCAGAGAAGCCTTATGGATTATTTCTCCCAGAATATGCATAGAAGTTTTTTTAGAAGCTTCCCAGCCTCCGTCAATGAAAACCGCCCCGATGATTGCCTCTACGGCATCGGCTATCATTGAAGCCCGATTGCGTCCTCCGTTATGTTCTTCGCCCTTTCCAAGAACAAGACACTCTCCGAGATTCAGTTTTCCTCCGCACATGGCAAGCGAAGGTTCGCATACAATTGCAGCCCTTACCTTTGTAAGAGTTCCTTCCTCCACATCTGTATACTTGTTATAAAGATATTCGCTGATAACCGCATCCAGAATGGCATCACCCAGATACTCAAGACGTTCGTTATTGTCTGAGTATCTGAGTCTGTTTTCATTAACATAAGAGCTGTGGGTTAATGCAGTTTTAAGTAAATTCACATTTTTAAATGAGTAATTAAGCTTTTCGCATAATTCCCTGATTTTCACGTCACTTATCATTTTTCGCCTTTCAATCATTCATTAAGAGAATCCTGAAGAAGAGCTTCTTCAGAATCTTCGGCTTCTTCAGCCATTTTAAGGATTTCGTCGTGAATAGTTTTTACAACATTGTTTTCCACGTAGGCTCTGGACTTGAGTATTGTATTCTTAATTGCGTTGGCATTTGCGGAACCGTGTGTTTTCAGTACAGCACCTCTGACTCCCAGAAACGGTGCTCCGCCGTATTCGGAATAATCAAACATTCCTTTGAGTTCTTTAAGTTTATCCATCAGAAGAGAGGCTCCAATTTTTGCGAAAAATCCGGATGTCATCTTTTCTTTAAGAATATGCATGAATGCCATTCCAAGACCTTCGGTATATTTAATTATAATATTCCCGGTAAATCCATCGCAGACCACAACATCTGCCGGTGAATCCGGAATCTGTCTGGATTCAATATTTCCGATGAAATTCAGATTGCTCTGAGATAAACGCTCGTAAGCAGCTTTTGTAAGAGTATTCCCTTTGGTTTCTTCAGAACCGATATTAATCAGTCCGACAGCAGGATTCTTTATTCCCATTACTTTATTCATATATACGCTGCCCATAACCGCAAATTCGCTTAGGTTGTTGGGCTTGCACTCGGAATTTGCACCGGAATCCAGAAGAAGCATAGGTGTTTTTCCTTTCATCGGCGGAAGCATTGTAGCAAGTGCCGGACGGTCGATACCTCTGATTCTTCCTAATATAAGAAGACTGCCCGACATGATTGCACCCGTATTCCCCGCGGAAATAAAAACATCGATTTTTTCATCTTTGAGATAATTCAAACCTACAACCAGAGAAGAATCTGTTTTTCTTCTCACAGCTTTTACCGGTTTATCATTATTTGTGATAACCTCTGTGGTATGGATAATTCTGATCTTGTCCATGTCGTGGTTATATTTAGTAAGCAATTCTCCGATTTGATGCTCATCACCAAACAGATACAGCATATCTAATTCTCTTAGTTTAAGAGAGGCCTGAGCCGCACCCTTTACTATTTCTTTTGGGGCATTATCTCCGCCCATTGCATCTAATCCAATAATAATCATATTAACCCTCCATCATTGAATTGTTTAATTATTAATTATATTAGATTTTTACTGCAAGGTCAAGGGATAGCAGACTATCTAACCGAAATCATTGACACACTATTATTTCATGATATAATATATTGTTAACATATTTCACATATTTAAGTCACAAAGGAGAAAAAAATGGCAACAGTACGACCGTTTAAGGCATTAAGACCTGCGCCTGAATACGCAGAAAAGGTAGTGTCACTGCCTTATGATGTAATGAACAGAAAAGAAGCGGCGAAAATGGCTGAAGGCAATCCTTACAGTTATCTTCATATCTGCCGTGCTGAAATAGATCTTCCCGGGCAGGAGAATCCATACGATATTTCCGTGTATCAAAAAGCAAAAACAAATATTTATGATAATCTTGAAAAAGGAGTATTCATCAGAGAAACAAAACCCTCTTTTTATGTTTACAGACAGATTATGAACGGCAGAGTTCAGACCGGTTTTGTGGGATGCGCTTCAATTGATGATTATAACAACAATATTATAAAAAAACATGAGCTTACGAGACACGAAAAAGAAATTGACAGAATCAATCATTTTGATATCTGCAATGCCGATACGGAACCTGTTTTCTTCACTTACAGGCAGAATAAAAAGCTTAACAGTATTATCGTAAGAGTAACAGAAGCAGAACCCGAATACCATATCACTGATTCCATGAATGTTGCTCATATGCTCTGGGTTGTAAGCGATGAATCTCTATGTAAGGAAATATCTGAAATATTCCGTGATGAAATAGAATATATGTACATTGCCGACGGACATCATCGTTCAGCTTCCGCAGTAAATGTGGGTATGAAGCGTCGTGAGCAGAATCCGGATTATACCGGTGACGAAGAATTCAATTATTTTATGGCAGTAATGTTCCCTGACGAAGACCTGGCTATTTTTGACTATAACAGAGTAGTTAAAGATTTGAACGGTAATTCCAAAGAAGAATTCTTTGAAAAAATTAAAAAGAATTTTGATATTGAAAAGGTATCGGATTCGACTCCTTACAGACCGGAAGCGCTTCATGAATTCTCAATGTATATGAAAGACGGCTGGTACAGGCTGACGGCCAGGGAAGGCACATTCAATGCCGCCGATCCGATTGAAGCTCTGGATGTTTCAATATTACAGGAGAATCTGCTTTCTCCGGTTCTGGGTATCGGCGATCCGAGAACAGATAAGCGTATCGACTTTGTCGGAGGAATAAGAGGTCTTGAGGAGCTTGAAAGAAGAGTTAATGAGGATATGGAAATAGCCTTTGCTCTTTACCCGGTATCAATAGCTCAGCTCATTGCCGTAGCCGACGCAGGGCTATTAATGCCGCCCAAATCCACCTGGTTTGAACCTAAATTAGGCAGCGGACTCTTTATTCATGAATTATAAACCGGAAAGACGAAGACTGTCTTCCGGGCTGTTACTGCAGTCGGGAAAACATCTTCGTCTTTTTTTATGGTTATTAATTAACTAATAATGAGAAATCTGTTTCTATATGAAATTAATTATATCTATTCCGGTGCATTTCCCGAGCTTTGTCTTTCAATCAGAGAATGTGAAAGAATAACGGTTCTTCCGTCTTTGATTATCTCTCCGCTTCCGTCACCCTTATGCATGGAAATAATCATATTTACGGCTTCGCCTCCCATAGATTTAAGTGGCTGATGGATTACTGTCAGCGAAGGCCTGTACAATCCTGCCAGCTGTATATCATTAAATCCGACTACCGAAATATCCTCGGGAATCCTGAAACCCCTGTCTATCAAAGCATTGCAAACCCCCACAGCCATTACATCGCTGGTTGCAATTACAGCAGTCGGCAAATGATTCTTTTCAATAAGCTCATTCATCAAAGCATAGCTGTTTTCCGGCTTAAACTCACCGTATTTTACCCAGCCCCGCTCAATGCTGATTCCGTTTTCAGCTAAGGCTCTCTCAAAGCCGCTGTACTGTTCAACACCACAGGCATCTATATCCATGCTGTTTCTGAACAGTGCGATTTTTTTATGACCCTTCCGAATAAGATAATTCGTTATTTCATATGCTGCCCGGAAATTATCAATAGATACAGTAGGACACTTAAGCCCACTGGTGCTACGATTCATCATTATAATCGGAATCTCCATCGAATTAATTTTTGATACAGTTTCAGGCTTCAGTCTCTGAGCCATTACTATTACTCCGGACAGTTTACGTTCTTCAAACATTTCAAGATGTCTGATTTCATTGCTGCTGTCTCCGCCGGATCTGCACAGCATGATATCATATCCGTGATTTTCACATGCCTCTTCAATTCCGTTGAGAATACCGCCGTAAAACTGATTGCCCATGGCGGGAATTATGATTCCGATGGTGGTGTTTTTATGCATTACAAGATTTCTTGCAACCTGGTTAGGTTTAAAGTCCAGTGCTTTGATAGCATCAAGAACCTTCTTTTTTGATTTTTCACTTACTACAGAAGCTCCGTTAATGACTCTGGATACTGTAGCAATAGACAGACCCGAAAGATCTGCGACATCTTTTATGGTAGCTTTCAAATGATTACCTCCCGAAATCTATTTTGCGGGTTTTTTATGTAATGCAAACCAGTATGCAGCTGCCACAAAAAGAATGCCTCCTATTATATTGCCGATGGTAACGGGAATAAGGTTTGCTGTGATGAAATTACCCCAGTTCAGGGCATCCAGTTCAGACTGAGCTACTCCCAGAAGCTCTCCGTATTGTGCTTTTGCCAGGATTCCGGCAGGAATATAATACATATTTGCCACACTGTGCTCGAATCCTGATGTAACAAACAGCCAGATCGGGAAGAATATTCCCAGTATCTTTCCCTGAACCGAGTTGGCAGCAAAGGCAAGCCATACCCCCAGACATACAAGCCAGTTACACATAATTCCGGATAAAAGCGCACCCCAGAAACTAAGATTTACTTTCCCCAGAGCTATTTTTACAGTCATCATTCCCAGATCCATTCCGCCGCTGTTAAGCAGGCCTGTCTTGGCAACCATCAGTACGATTAATATTGATCCGATAAAATTGCCGACATAGACCACAGCCCAGTTTTTCAGCATTAAGCCGATAGATGTTTTCTTTTCATATACGGTAATGCTTATTAAAGTGTTACCGGTAAAAAGCTCGGCACCGCTGAGTACTACCAGCATTAAGCCTACAGGGAAAATAGTACCGGCCAGCGTTCTGCCGAGTCCGAAGGTTTCGGGATTTTTCAGCAGATTGAAAGCTGCCATATTGGATGCTTCGGCTCCGAATGCTATGAATGCTCCGGCCAGAATTGCTAAAATCAACATCGGAATGAATTTTCGCTCGGCCTTGGTTTTGCCGGCTTTTATTGCCGCATCGACTATTTCCGCCGGTGCAAGAAACTGTTTATCCATTTGCCCTCCTCCATGCGGATTCAGCCGCATGCTTTAACAGAACCATAGAAGTAACTGCCCCTACGCCTCCGGGGACCGGAGTAATGGCTTTTACTATCGGTTCAGTTTCATTAAAATTAACATCTCCGGTCATTTTTCCGTCCCGGAAATTAATACCTACATCTATTACAACACTGTCTTTCGTAAAGTACTGCTTTCCGAAAAAGTCAGCTTTCCCGATACCTGTAATCACAATGTCAGAACCGGAAAGTATTTCGGAAAGATTTTCAGTTTTAGAATGACATACAGTTACGGTTGCATTTTCAGCCATTAAAAGCATTGTCAGCGGTTTGCCGAGAACCATACTTCTGTTTACAATCGCAATCGCCGCACCTTCAAGTCTGATATTATAATACTTTAGTATTTCTATTACAGCTTCCGGCGTGCAGGGTGAGAAGCCGGAGTGCCTTCCCAGAAACACACCGCAAAGATTATCATTATTCATGCAATCTATATCTTTATGCGGTGAAATAAGTGCTCCCGCTGATTTTTCGTCCAGATGTCCCGGAAGAGGTCTGAAAAGCAGAATACCGTCAACACTATTGTCTTCATTTACGGAAATAAGCTCGGACTCAAAATCTTCCTTTGAAATGTCTTCGGGAAGTACATGAACACGACATGAAATTCCCACCTTTCCACAGTTCTTCCTTATCCTGTTTTCGTAAGAAATATCATCCGGTTTATCGCCTACTCTGACAATTGCAATTCCGGGTTCTACACCTCTGAGCCTGCACATTTCAGTTTTTTCAATAATACCTGCGCTGATATGTGCAGCCACTGCCGCACCTTTCAGTATTTCCGCCATAATTACCTCCGAATCAGTTCCCGCATGAAGCGAAACAGAAATATGTTCTATTTGAGCAGTTTTTCTTCAACATAACCGACAACACTGTCTGCCAGTGCAAAACCTTTTTCTGTCAGTTCGTCTATTTCGATACGCATAGATTCTTTAAGATTTTCGTTTCTCATTGGTTTCAGATTAATCAGAACATTAAGCCTCGAACCGCTGATGGCTGCCCTGCAGAAGGCTGCTCCGCATCCGGCATCACTTACCGCAAGTATAGAGCCTTTTCGGGCAAACTCATCTAAAAGAGTTAGTGTTTCCGTGCTTAGCTTTGCTATTTCAAGAGGAACCGCAGCGGCTTCCGGTAAAGCCTTCTGTATTTCAGCTTCTTTTAACTCTTTTTCTTCCGGTGTATTTCCGGGCATTCTATAGGCTTCGGCAAGAGGTTTAAAAGCAGCGGCGTCGGCGGCGACAAGTTCGTTAAGTCTTGCGTTTATTTCTCCGGCACGTATCATAAGCCGTCTTATATCCTCCTGAACATCGGCGTATTTATTTTTTCCCAGTGTCAGATTGCCAAGCATTATGCCCAATGCCGAACCCAATGAACCTACATATGCTGAGGCTCCGCCGCCTCCGGGCACCGGATCCCCTGAAGCAAGAGCTTTCACAAATTCAATACATGTTTTATTTATCATAAACTGCACTTCCCGGTAATTCTTCTATATTAGAATAATCCTGAAATCTTTCCTGTTGAGTCGACATCGATGGATTCCGCAGCCGGAACCTTTGGCAGACCCGGCATTGTCATGATGTCTCCTGTAAGAACAACAAGGAAACCGGCTCCGATGGAAGGTTTGACATTTCTGACGGTAATTCTGAATCCGGAAGGTCTTCCGAGCTTCTTGGCATCATCGGAAATTGAATATTGGGTTTTTGCAATGCATATCGGAAGATTGCCAAATCCCAGAGACTCAATCTCATCAATCTGTTTTCCTGCGTTTCCGATGAAATCAACACCGTCGGCGCCGTAAATTTTTGTCGCAATTGCTTCGATTTTTTCTCTTACAGATAATTCTGTATCATATGTGAATCTGAAATTATTTTCTTCTTCATCTATAGCACGAACCACTTCCTGTGCAAGAGCTTTTCCTCCTTCGCCACCCTTTGCCCATACCTGAGAAAGAACAGCATTAACACCCAGCTCTTTGCATTTCTTTTCAATAAAGTCCATTTCAGCTCTTGTGTCTGTGGGGAACTCATTGATTGCAACTACAGCAGGCAAACCGAAATTCTGAGTAATATTCTCAACATGCTTGAGGAGGTTTTCTATTCCGACTTCAAGAGCTTTGATGTTTTCATTGTTGAGATCTGCTTTTGCGACTCCTCCGTGATGTTTAAGAGCTCTTGCGGTAGCTACAATAACAACAGCATCCGGCTTTAATCCACTCATACGACATTTAATGTCGAGGAATTTTTCCGCCCCGAGGTCGGCACCGAAACCTGCTTCCGTAACAACATAGTCACCGAGCTTAAGAGCCATTTTTGTAGCCATTACACTGTTACAACCGTGTGCAATATTTGCAAAAGGTCCGCCGTGAATAAATGCCGGTGTATGAGCCAGAGTCTGAACGAGATTAGGCTTTAAAGCATCCTTCATGAGTGCCGCAACAGCACCCTCCGCTTTGATATCGCCGGCAGTTACAGGTTTTCCTTCATATGTGTATGCCAGAATCATTCTGGCAATTCTTTTCTTGAGATCGTCAATATCCGAAGCAAGACAGAGGACAGCCATAATTTCGGAAGCTACGGAAATATCAAATCCGTCTTCACGTGGTACTCCGTTGGCTTTTCCGCCCATTCCGTCAACAATGAATCTAAGCTGTCTGTCATTCATATCCATGCATCTCTTCCATACGATTCTTCTCGGATCTATGTTAAGACGATTACCCTGCTGGATATGATTATCAAGCATTGCGGCAATCAGATTATTTGCCGTAGTAACAGCATGAATATCACCGGTAAAATGAAGATTGATATCTTCCATAGGTACAACCTGAGCATAACCGCCGCCTGCGGCACCTCCTTTAACACCGAATACAGGACCGAGTGAAGGCTCTCTGAGGGCAATAACAGTTTTTTTACCGATAAGTGACAGTGCATCTCCCAGACCCACAGTTGTAGTGGTCTTGCCTTCTCCGGCAGGTGTAGGTGTAATTGCCGTAACAAGAATCAGTTTTCCGTTCTTTCTGTCTTTATATTCATTAAGCAGATTATAGTCGATTTTTGCCTTATACTTGCCGTAGCATTCAACATAATCATCATTGATATTAAGCTTTTCGGCAATTTCAGTAACAAGCTCCATTTTTGATTCTTGAGCAATTTCGATATCAGATTTGTAACCCATAATTATCTCCTCCGTTTAATAAATATTATTGTAAAAACAAGAATAAAAAGCGACTCATAAGCAGAGTCGCTTTTTAAATTTAAGCATTCCTCTGATTAATTCAGGCCTACTAAATTATGTAAAACCGGTCTTTAACGCATATAATCATTACGATAAAAATCGAAAACTAACTGTCCGCTGTGAGTAATAAAACTGTCTAAATTAATCAATGATATTAAGATCTTCTGATTCTCTCACAGATTTCATCAACCACATCGTTAATGGTCCTCTTGGTGGTATCAATCAGAATAGCATCAGGTGCTTTTCTGAGAGGATTCAGAGTTCTGTTTGTATCATATTCATCTCTTTTTTTGATTTCGGTATATATCTCAATTTTGGAAGCATCATATCCTTTCTGAATAAGTTCTTTATATCTTCTGTCCGCACGTTCATCGACGCTGGCCGTAACAAAAAACTTAAACTGCGCATCGGGAAATACACTTGTGCCAATATCTCTTCCGTCCATAACGACACTGACTTTTTCACCGATTTTACGCTGTGCTTCTATCAGCTTTTCTCTGACTGCCTTTTTTTCGGCAACTTTAGATACGATACTGCTGATTTTAGGTGTACGGATCTCGTTTTCAACAGGCCGTCCGTCCAGCATTATCTTTTTGTCCTTAAATTCCACTTCGGTTTCATCCAGAAGCTCCTTTAACTCATCGTCATCATCCAGATCAATCAGTCTCTGGACACACTTATAGGCAATAGCCCTGTACATAGCGCCTGTATCGATATACTCGCATCCGAATATATCTGCAAGGATTCTCGCGACTGTACTCTTTCCGGCACCCGCCGGACCGTCAATTGCAATCACAAGCTTATTGCTCATTGTTCACTCTCCTTTACTAAATACTCTCTCTCAATGCCGAAGAATCCGTCTGTTTTTCTGTAAGGATCATGCCGGCACCCATTCTTCCCGTGCGTCCGCCGTCTCTACGATATGAAAAGAATAATTCTTCATAGCATTTTGTACAATAATTTGAAACTAAAATATTTTTAACTCCCGCATCTGTCAGCTGAAGCATGTTTATTTTTTTTAAATCAAGCATGTATTTTCCGCCTGATTTTTTTTCATAACATGTATCAATCCGATTAAAGCTTTTACTGAACTCTTCAATCACATCGGCTCCCACTTCAAAGCAGCATTTGCCGATTCCCGGCCCTACCGCAGCCGTAATATTTTCAGGAACACAGCCGAATACATCCTGCATTTTTCTGATTGTAATTTCTCCGATTCTTTTTGCCGTTCCCCTCCATCCCGCATGAGAAACAGCTATCACATTTTTTTCGCTGTCATAGAAAAACAGCGGCAGACAATCTGCATGAAGAGTAGTAATAAGAAGATTCTCCGAATCCGTTATTATGCCATCGGCATCGGGAATGATTATTTCTTCGGTAGAAGGTATTGCGTCGGCTTTAATACAGTAAACATTACATCCGTGAACCTGATTCAGATATACCTGTTTAAAACCGCTAATACCCAGTGCGGAAAATATTCTTTTACGGTTTTCTGTTACATTATCAGGATTATCCGTTGTATTACCGCCGTAATTCAGCGAACTGAATTCACCGGTACTTACACCCCCGATTCTGGTAGTAAAAAATGTTTTCACATTTCCATATCGCTCAAATTCCGGTATTCTTAAATAAGAAATCCCATTAATGCTGTTTACCACGGAGAAAGGTT
This sequence comes from Firmicutes bacterium UBA1739, assembly GCA_002315385.1. Lineage (GTDB taxonomy): Bacteria > Bacillota > Clostridia > Peptostreptococcales > Anaerovoracaceae > UBA1739. The sequence goes on from DCHZ01000032.1 coordinate 50,783, forward strand.
CTCTGTTATCATCTGGTCTCATTTTTCTTTTTTTCCACCAGCTTTTCTATTTCGTAAATAAAAGTATTTACATCACTGAACTGTTTGTATACCGAAGCAAATCTGACATATGCAACTTCATCCAGTTCAATAAGATGATCCATTATTACCTCACCTATTACGGTTGTTCTGATTTCCTTTTCCATCATGTTGCTGAGACCGCGTTCTATGTCCGATACAATTTTCTCAACATCATCTAATGAAACCGGTCGTTTTTCGCATGCTTTGATTATTCCGTTAAGAACCTTGGTTCTGTCAAACACTTCTCTGCTTCCGTCTTTTTTTATAACAACCAAAGGTATTTCCTCAACCTTTTCGTATGTTGTAAAACGCTTTTTGCAGTTTTCACATTCTCTTCTTCTTCTGATTGCATGACCTTCTTCTGTAGGTCTGGAGTCGATAACTTTGGTGTCTGAATTTTCACAAAATGGACATCTCATAACTATTATTCTCCGTTTTAAAAAAATACTATACTAATTCACACTTTATTGTACCACATTATCTAGAGACTAGCAACTTTTTAATCGCATTTTCTAGTCCGTCAATTGATAATTCGAACATTGGAAATATTTCTCCTATTCTGTCAATTGTAAAATATCCGTAGTCATACTGCCAGTGGTCTTTTTTGATTGGATTCAGCCATACGATATGTGAAAACTGTCTTTTAAATCTCTGCAGCCACTCTACGCCGGGAATCTCATTGTAATGGCTGTAGTAGCTGCTGCCTCCCCTGCTCATCAGTTCGCTTGGAGCCATTGAAGCATCTCCGACTATAATAACCTTATAATCACTGCTGAGATTTCTGAATACCCATTCGGTGTCTATCCAGTCACCCCATTTGCAGTAAGGTGTTTCGTAAAGATGATCATATATACAGTTGTGAAAATAATATGTCTTAATATCTTTAAAATGATTTGATTTATGCGCGGCCTGAAAAAGCATGCTGCACATATTTGCATAAGGAGTCATGGAACCGTCAGTGTCAAACAGCAGCAGGACCTTCACTGTATTCTGTCTCGGTTTTTCATATACAAGACTCAGCATGCCCGCATTATCGCAGGTTTCCTGTACTGTTTCTTCTATATTAAGCTCTGTCTTTTCGGCATCTACTCTGCTTGAAAACTGTCTGAGTTTTCTGAATGCCATCTGAAACTGACGTATGTCGAGGATATTATCCTGACGGAAATCCCTGAAGTTTCGTTCTCCCGCAACTTTTACCGCGGAACGGTGTCTCGATTCACCTCCAACTCTTATTCCCGCAGGATTGTATCCGTTATGACCGAATACAGAGGTTCCGCCGGTGCCTACCCAGTAATTCCCTCCGCGATGAGCTTCGGTCTGTTCCTGAATTCTTTCCTCAAGCATTTTCAGCAGTTCATCCAGTTCGTAAGACGGAAATTCCTGTTTCAACCTGTCCAGCATTGCGGGAGGCTGAATCTCTTCATCGAGCCACTTCCAGACCTCATCGGGAATATCCTCGGCTGTTTCAACTCCCTGAAAGAATTCAGCAAAGGCCATATCAAATTTATCAAATTCGGACTCACTTTTTACCGTAATGCTTCTGCAAAGATAATAGAAATCAACCAGGCTTGACCTGCACAATCCTTTATCCAGCGCTTCGATGAGAGTCATCCATTCATTCATGGAAACCTTCAGACCTCTTGATCGCAGCAAATAGAAAAAATTAATAAACATAGCCGGTTATCTCCATCTGTATCCCGAATTACTTGTGTTCTTTCGGTTCTTTACATCAAAAAGTGCCTCAAGATCCTGATTCTTTTTAAGCAGTACTCCCACATAAGGAATGTCCGTCTTGATTTTATCAACAGATACTCCGCTTAATACCAAAGCCTGAAGCCAGTCCAGAAGCTCGGAAGTGCTGGGCTTCTTCTGAATATCCTTTAACCCTCTTATCCAGTAGAATGCTTCCATTGCTTCGGCCAAAAGCTTATCCTCAATGTTCGGGTAATGAACACGAACAATTTCTTCCATTTTTTCTTCTGTGGGGAATTCAATATAGTGGAAAATACATCTTCTGAGAAAAGCATCCGGAAGCTCTTTTTCCGCATTTGAAGTGATGATTACTATCGGTCTGTGTTTTGCTTTTATTGTTTCCTTTGTTTCCGGAATGTGATATTCCATTTTGTCCAGCTCCCAGAGGAGATCGTTTGGAAATTCCAGATCGGCTTTGTCAATTTCGTCTATCAGCATTACAACCTGTTTTTCAGAGGTAAATGCTTCTCCTAGTTTTCCGAGTTTTATATATTTTTTTATATCGCTGACATCACCCTCTCCGAACTGGCTGTCGTACAGTCGCTGAACCGTATCATAAACGTAAAGACCTTCCTGTGCTTTGGTTGTGGATTTAATATTCCATATTATCAGTTCCATGTCCATGGACTCTGCGATAGCTTCTGCAAGCATTGTTTTGCCTGTACCCGGTTCACCTTTTATTAACAGTGGTTTCTGAAGAGCCACTGCCACATTAACAGAATTCATCAACTCCCTTGATACCACATATGTTGAGCTGCCCTTGAAGTTGCTGACTTCTTTCATTTTATTCTTTCCCATTATAAACTCCTCCAATATGTAAATTAGTATTCTTTAAATCATAACATCATATTATAGCATTATTTTTGTAATATGTCATTAATAAAACCTTTATCCGGTTATTTTTTTCACCTGTAAACTATTTGGGAGCGTTAACTATTGCTTCCAATCCGGAGCATACAGTTTATTTGAATAATCTGTTTCGGTAAAACGGAGTGTAATCATTAACTAATAATTGCATTTTTCTCAGATTGTGTTATCATTAAAAAAATACAATTTTTGAGGTGACAAAATGTACAACGATTTTATTAAGATTATAGCAGACAATACGGACTCATACACCATCGATGATATTAAACCCGAATCAAGATTTTACGAAGATTTGGAAATGAACTCCATGGATATCATCAACATGACAATTGATCTGGAAGCTTTTTTCAAAGTAAAGATGAATGAAAAAGCCTTCAAAGATATCCACACTGTTGCGGAATTAAAAGCATACATTGAAAAGCTTTCGAAAAAAGCAATGGCATAAAGTAACGGCATAATATACAGATACAGTAAAAAGAAACACGACAGGATCTACATGTACCGTAGGTCTGTCGTGTTTTATTGTTATTCGTGAATAGTAATCTAAATCAGACTGTTTATCAGAAGAACTATTCCGGACAGAGCCAGAATTGCATAAGTAATTTTTAAAAAAGTATCCTGATTCAGTTTTCCCACCAGCCGTCCGGCCAGCCATATTCCTATTACTTCCGGAATAATCATTAAAGCCGTAAGCTTGATTTCCGGTACGGTAAACACTCCTGTACAAAGATATTTGATTATCAGATAAACGTTAAGAGGAACCCATACTGCACTTACAGTTGCTCTGAATTCATCTTTATTTTTGATTTTTTCCACAGCATAAAGCACAAGAAAGCTGCCACCGGATATGAACATACCCTGCATAATTCCCGCAATTCCGAGAGCTCCGTATTGGAGAGGAACCGGAAGGGCTTTTTTCTGAGAAACCAGTAATCTTTTAAAACCGATAATCATAACCACCACCGCATAGAGTATAAGCAGAGGTTTCAGTGAAAAATTATTCAGTATCAAATCTCCGGCAATAACGCCTGCCAGCATCACAGCTGTCATAATAAGAAATTTCTTTACATTGATATCTTTATATCGTGGTACAGCCACAAGTGAAGCCGCCAGACAGGCAAGAATTGTAAGAGTCGGCCTTGCGGTCTGTATTCCCAGCAGAACGATTCCGAATGGCATTGCGAGAAGAGGGCCTCCGAAACCGGTAAGTCCCTGAACAAACATTGCAAAAAAAATAACAATTCCGAATAATACTACACTAATCATTTTACACTCCCCAAAAGTGTCAAAGGGGACAGTTTCTGCTGACAACCTTTTCAAATGCCGGCAGGAACCGTCCCTCTTCGACACCACGTTACAAAAAAGAGCCGGGAATAATTCCCCGCTCTTTTTATTTTATAAAAGCTGTTTAATTATGCGGCAAACAGAGCCTGTACTCCTGTAATGAAAGCACTGAAGTTTCGTGTTGCGATTACCAGGAATATGATAATAACGAGGCATACAAGGATATTGAACCACATTTTGTTTGCATGACCTTTCATTATGTTCTTGTCATTTGCTACAATAAGCAGCAGTACTGCTGTAATCGGCAGCAGGAACGCATTTGCGGCCTGAGCGAAAAGGATGATTTCTGTAGGAGAAGCTCCCAGTGTACATGTTGCAAGAACACCGCAGCAGAGAACTATAAGCCAGAAGATCTTGAATCTTCCGGATTTCATGTTTTCTTCCATACCGAGGATACCTGTGCAGGCAAAAGCAGCTGCCAGAGGAGCTGTAATTGCTGAGGAGATACCTGCAGCGAAAAGACCTATACCAAACACTACTGTTGCCCATGGTCCGAGCAGAGGTGCAAGAGACTGTGCCATTTCTCCGCCTGATGTGATTGAAATACCGGCTGTATGCAATGTTGCACCGGCACAGATAATGATAGCCATGGAGATAACACCGCCCAGTCCGATGGAAATAGCTGTGTCAAATCTTGAGTTTATTAATGCTTCCTTTACATCTTCTTCCGAAACATTTTCCGCACTATTCCATTTTTTTGAAGCGGAGGATGCGTGAAGGTAAATATTATAAGGCACAACGGTGGTACCCATAAGAGCGGCAATTGTCATCCATGTTGAAACACCTTCTGCCACTTCGGGAGCACGAGGTACAAACATACCTTTAAATACCTCTCCCCAGTTCGGACTTGAAGCAAAAGCACAGATGAGGAAAATAACACCCATTATTACAACTAAAGCTGTAAGGAACTTTTCGATATACTTATAGCTTCCTGAAAAAAGAAGGAAGAATGCGATAATACCTAAAATAATAGCTAAAGCAATTTTTGCTCCCATTCCGGCGAGTCCCGGAATTGAAACCTGAAGTCCGAGAACCGAACCTGAGATATTTCCTGTTTCATAAGCAATATTACCTATGAATACCGCACAGATTACGAGAATAGCCAGAAGGACTCTTGCTGTTTTTCCCGTAAATTTTGCTCTGAGTGCCTGACCAAGTCCCATGTTGGATACTATACCCAGTCTGGCAGCCATTGACTGCATGATAATAACTGAAATAACTGACAGAAGCATTGCCCAAAGCAGTGTGTAGCCGTAGGTTGCTCCGGAAATCGAACAGCTGGTTACTGTTCCCGGTCCGATAAATGCAGCTGCAACCAGCGCACCCGGGCCGACATTTTTGAGTCTTGTTCCTAATTTCATCTTACTCTCCTTTAATTTAATATATTTATTTGATAAAATCCTTCAGCGGGCTGATCTGAATTTTTTCTTCTATCAGTCTGCTTCTGATTTTCTCAACAAATTTTAATGCTTTTGCGCCGTCTCCGTGGACGCAAATGCTGTCTGCACGAATAGGAATTATCTTACCCGTAATCGCTTCGACTTCTCCTGATTTAACCATTCTGATAATACGTTCAACCGATTCGTTTTCATCTGTAATCATGGAATCGGGTTTGGTCCTTGCTCTCAGAGTTCCGTCTTCTTCGTAGGCTCTGTCCGCAAAAACCTCCTCGGCTACTCTCAGGCCCGCTGATTTTCCGGCCTTTACAAGCTCTCCTCCGGCAAGACCCATGAGAATCAGTTCCGGATTATAGCATTTAACAGCTTCTACGATTGCTTCGGCAATCACAGGATCCTTTGCAGCGGTGTTATATAAAGCTCCGTGAGGTTTAACATGCTGCATCACAACGCCGTTTCTTTTGCAGAATGCATCCAGGGCACCAATCTGATAGACTACATAAGCACAGACTTCTTTTGCACTGAGAGCCATATTTCTGCGGCCGAAACCCTGCATGTCCGGATATCCGGGATGTGCCCCCAGCTGTATTCCGGCTTCTTTAACACGTTTCACCGTTTCGTCCATAACAATCGGATCACCTGCATGGCAGCCGCAGGCAACATTTACAGACGAGGTCAGCTGAATAATGCCTGAATCATCACTGAATCTGTAATTTCCGAAGCTTTCTCCAAGATCGCTGTTCAGATCCACTCTGATAATTTCGCTCATAGTAATTCTACTCCTTTAAGTCTACATTCTTTATATCAGTAATAAGCATATGTCCGGGTGCATGTGTAATGGCAAATTCCGGCTTGACATTCATTACCACCGACTGAGGGGTAACGCCGCAGGGCCAGAATACCGGTACTTCCCCGTCTTTTATTGTTACGGAATCTCCGAAATCCGGTTTGTTTACATTAATAATACCGATTTCAGAAGGTTCTCCGATATGAATCGGGGATCCGTGGACCTTAGGAAGCTGAGCGGTTACTGTTACAGTTTTAACTATCTGTTCATATGGAATCGGTCTCATTGAAACCACCATTTTACCGGAAAACTTACCTGCCGGTACACAATCTATATTTGTAATGTACATGGGAACATTGCAGTTTTCGGTATTGTGTCTGATCTCTATTCCGGCATCAATCATTTCGGATTCAAAACTGAAGGAGCAGCCTATAACAAATGCCACAAAATCATCTCTCCAGTACTTCTCCACGTCGGTAACTTCCTCAGTCATAACTCCGTTTCTGTAGATGCGGTACTTAGGAAAATCTTTTGCAATATCCAGATCCTCACCTGCAAATGCTGTTTTCCTGCTTCCTACTTCCGTTACATCCAGAATCGGACAGGCTTTCGGATTTCTCATTGCGAATAATAAAAAATCATATGCTTCTTCTTTAGGAAGAATAATCAGATTCGCCTGAGCATATCCCGGGCAATATCCGCTTGTAGTACCGGTAAATCTGCCTTCTCTTACCAGTCTCCTGAACTCTGCAGGAGTAATGTTAGGGTTGATATCCATTATTTTCCTCCTCTGTAATTCAATATTCCTTCAATAAATCCGGTATCCGCTTCTCCTGCACAGAAAATCGGGTTTGAGAAAATCAGATACTGGAAACTGATATTTGTTCGTATTCCCGTTATTACCAGCTCATCCAGAGCGGTTTTCATTCTTGCGATGGCCGCATTTCGATCTTTGCCTTTTACTATTATTTTAGCAATCATGGAGTCATACTCACTGGGTACGGTGTAACCACTGTATATATAGGTATCAATACGTACACCGTTGCCTCCCGGAAAATGAATGTGTGTAATTTTGCCCGGACTCGGAATAAAATTCTGTTCCGGTATTTCGGCATTGATTCTGCATTCTATGGCATGGCCGGTAACCTTGATATCCTCCTGGGTAAAACTGAGCTTTTCACCTGCGGAAACCCTTATCTGCTCTTCAATCAAATCCACGTCTGTTACCATTTCCGTTACAGGATGCTCTACCTGGATTCTTGTGTTCATCTCCATGAAATAAAACTCGCCTGTCTGAGAAACAATAAACTCAATTGTGCCCGCACTGTAATATCCGACGCATTTTGCCGCTATTTCAGCCACATTATACATTTCACGGCGCATATCCTCCGAAATTGCCGGAGAGGGCGATTCTTCAATCATTTTCTGATGGTTTCTCTGAACAGAACAGTCTCTGTCACCAAGAATAACCACATTTCCGAATTTGTCGGCAATTATCTGCATTTCCACATGTCTGGGTTTTCTGATGAATTTTTCCAGATACATTGTATCATCCGCAAATGCATTTACCGATTCTCTCTGAGCCATATTAAAATTAGGTATGAAATCATCTTCATCCTCAGATACTCGCATTCCTTTACCGCCTCCGCCGGAGGATGCCTTAATCATTACGGGAAAACCGATTTCTTTTGCTTTTTCAAGTGCAATTTGGGCATCAAACACCGGATCTTCCGTACCCGGAGTAACCGGGACGCCGGCCGCCATCATTGTTTTTCTTGCTCTGGATTTGTTGCCCATTGCATCTATCAGATCAGCATCGGGGCCGATGAAATCTATTCCGTATTCCCGGCATTTTCTCGCAAATTCACTGTTTTCCGAAAGAAATCCATATCCGGGATGGATAGCATCAGCCTTTGTGGTAAGTGCGGCACTTATGATTCTGTCAATATTGAGATAACTGTTGCCGGGAGGACCTTCGCCTATGCATACTCTCTGGTCTGCCATTCTTGTATGCAGTGAATCCTGATCTTCCTTTGAATACACTGCCACCGAGGTGATTCCCATATTCCTGCAGGCTCTGATTATTCTGACGGCAATCTCCCCCCGATTTGCTATTAATATTTTGTTATACATACAAAAACCCCCAAAAGTCTGCTAAAGCTTCTTGATTTTAAATAAAGGCTGTCCGTATTCAACCTTCTGCTCATTGCTGACAACTATTGAAACGATTTCTGCTTCATAAGGACATTCGATTTCATTCATCAGTTTCATTGCTTCAATGATACAAAGTGTATCCCCCTGATTTATTGTATCTCCCACCTTTACATATGCGGGAGAACCCGGAGCCGGGCTGTTGTAATAAGTTCCCACCATAGGAGAAAGAATGTATTCGAAATCATCGTCATCCTTGTTATCCGGGCGTTCTACACCTGTTTCATGAGGCTCAATAATAGGCATACCCGTGTTCTGTGAGTTTTTCTTAAATGAAATGCTGTTGACTCCTTCTGTATACGAAAACTCATCAAACTTAGATAATTCCACCAGCCTGATAAGTTCCTTTATTTTTTCCAGTTCCATTTATTTTTCCTCCTAATCATTAAACAGCTGCATTATTCTTCTTGCTGTGATTCTGGGTTCAATTACCTCTCTGCAAGGTCTGTGAATAATTTCTCTGATTTTATCAAAAGCTCTTTCTTCTTTTTTATATTCCATCTGAGCATCGTTTACGCTTATTGCTTTAAATCTGATTCTGGTGCCTTCCCGACTTTGAACAAGCTTAGGGATATCCACGCTGGCCACAGTGGCTATTTTTGCATATCCTCCTGTGGTCTGTCTGTCGGCGAGCATTATTATCGGTTTCCCGTGAGCCGGAACCTGAATGGCTCCCATAGGTATTCCGTCGGAAATAATATCAGATCCTTTTTTATGTTCGATTTCCGGACCGTCCAGTCTGAAACCCATTCTGTCCGATTCGGATGTAATCACAAATTCGCTTTCCAGAAAAGTCTTTATGCCTTTTTTGGTAAAATAATCATCCTGAGGTCCGCTGATTACTCTTATTGTTTTTTCACTTTGAGAAAAGTCATCCTCCGGAATGGTTCTGGACAGGAAGCTCGGTATGTAGAGTTTTTTAGCTCTGAACCATATCTGATCATCTTTTTCGAGCTTTCTTCCGTGGAATCCTCCGATTCCGCATTTTAAATTCGTAGAACGGCTGCCCATAACAACAGGAACATCCAGCCTGCTGGAAAATGCAATGTAACCCCATATACCGGTCCTGGCAAATTTTAATTCCAGAATATCTCCTTCGTTAACATATATTGCCGTATACATCGGAGCAGGCTTGCCGTTAATTGTCGGTTCAAAGTCCCCTCCGGTAATTGCTATTATTGTGTCAAATGTAAATTCAATGGTCGGACCCACCAGCATAAATTCTATTACCGCTTCATGCTCGGGATTGTCAACAAGTATGTTTGCTATCCGGGCAGATCTGCTGTCCATTATTCCGGAAACAGAAAAACCGTCTTTCTGGAATCCGGTTCGTCCTGTATCCTGAACCGTTGTCATCAATCCGCTTTTGTGAAATAAGACTCCCATTCTGCCCCCTCCTTACTCTGAATACTCTGCGATTTCGCATTCATATGTTCCTTCTTCGACTCTTTTTCTGATTGAATCGTATTCTTCTCTGTCAATGGGAACAAACTGAATATAATCTCCCGCTTCATATAGAATCGGAACCTCTCTCTGAGGATCATATGTTTTTACAGGTGTTCTGCCCAGAAGTCGCCATCCCGCAGGTGAAGCCATAGGGTATATTCCGGTGGACTCCCCTCCGATGCCTACAGAGCCTGCTTCAATTTTAAGCCGCGGATTCTTGAGTCGGGGCATTGCAAGTCTTGAATCCATGCCTCCAAGATAAGCAAATCCCGGTAAGAATCCGAGCATATATATTAAGTATGGTTTTTCCGAATGAAGTAATATTGTTTCCTCCACGCTCAATCCCGCGAATTTAGCCACATCCTCCAGATCCGGTCCGAATTCTCCGCCATAACAGACCGGAATTCTGAATACCCTTCTTCCTTCATTCTTAACTTCATTAACCTTTTTCAGAAGCTTTTCCGCATATTGAATTATTTCTCTGTAAGACAGTGTGACAGGCTCGTAGCTGATGAGAACTGACCTGAATGTCGGTATGATATCGGTTATTCCTGGAATTTTGGTTTCCTTTAAGGTATCAGAAAACGATTTTATTCTGCCGTTTATTTCCGGAGAGATTTCATTTCCGAATTCAACTACGATGGCAGAATCTCCCGCTGCCAGTATTCTGGGATATTCGGTCATATTTAATTCCTTTCAGTGTTGATTATCAAAACATAATTAACTTATATTTATTAAAATAAAAAAATGTATAACACAATTCTCATTATTATGTTATAGTATTATTATCATAGTCGGAATAGTGTAAAATGATTTACATAATTCGACATACATTATTCTATATCAAATCAGCACGAATATCAATTCAAAATGTAAACATTTTCATAAAGTTTTTTTGCTGATATTTTCTGCTTTTCACGGAAATAACCTTCTTCCTCTTTCTCTTTTCGGTGAACTGCAGTTAATATATCCGGGAGATGTGTATTGTATTTTTACATTCATCATCTCCCTTTTTTATTAATACTAATAAAGGCTTATGCCGCTGCACCGGCCTTTCCGTTAAAAGATCTCAGTGTACTTGACAGTAAAATAGTGCGGAAGTATAATTACATAGCCGGTTGTTACATTTATTATTCAATTTAATACACATATGGAGAAATACAATGACGAAAAAATATTTTAGTATCATCACAGGATTTTGTATTATTTTTTTTGCGTTTTTTTTGTTTACTTTCGGATCATTTGCCGAAGAAAACTCATTATCGGTATTCATTAACGGCGAAAGTATTGAATTTGATGATGATTTCGGAAGACCTTATATAGATTCCAACGGCAGGACCATGGTGCCGCTGAGAATCGTAACGGAAAAATGCGGATGTGATGTTAACTGGGACGGTGATTACCGCATCGCTGTCGTTTCCAAAGGAGATACAGTTGTATCGGTACCTGTAGGAAAATCTGAGATTACTGTGAACGGAACTGTGAAAAAGACGGATACGATGGCAGTAATCAATGATTCAAGGATTTATCTTCCTATACGCTGTGTTCTGGAAGCTTTCGGTTATTCTCTGGGTTATGACGGCAGCTCCAAAACAGTAAAGATTCTTTCTTTTGACGAATCAACAGGTTCAGTGCCTCTGACGGTTCATTTCATAGATGTGGAACAGGGTGACTGCGAATTCATTGATTTCGGTGAATTTGAAGTACTCATTGACGGAGGACAATCTGATTATTCAGACAGGGTCATTTCTTATGTAACTCCTTTAATTGACGGAAACCTTGACGTATACATTGCCACCCACCCGGATTATGATCATATAGGCGCAGCCGGGGCAATTATCCGCACATTTAAGATAGATACAATTATTCAGAGCGGGTATTCCAAGGATACCCAGGCAGGAAAAAGCTATTCAGAAGCTATTGCCGAAACTGACAGCAGAATAATCGATGATTACGATTTTACGATTGATATGGGCGGCGGTGCAGAGCTTCAGATAATAGAAACCGGAGACGATTATGAAGCGGTAAACAATAATTCGGTGGTGGCTCTGCTGAAATACGGTAATACTAAGGTTTTGTTTACAGGTGATATGCAGACAGATGCCGAAAACGCATCTCTTGAAAGGTTTGAGCCTGTAAATGTACTGAAGGTCGGACACCACGGTTCAAATACATCTTCCGGAGAAGCCTTCCTGGCAAAAATTTCTCCTCAGTATGCTGTTATCAGCTGTGCAAAAATCAACGGTGCATATCATCCCCACAAAAGAACATTGAACCGTCTTATTAATGCCGGTTCCACTGTTTTAGCTACTTTTAAATCAGGAAATCTTATTATGACCGCGAACAGTAAAGATTTTTACTGGAACAAGATTGAGCCGCTGACGCTGAATGATGCCGGAATATATCACATCCCACTTCCGGAGCAAAACAGTGATGCACAATAGAACATAGCTCCGCTTATGCCGAACAATATGGAGGAAGATTATGAAAATGATTCACATTACCGGCAGAACCTATACCATCGATCTGGACGGTACGTCTGCGGGAGTATATATGCTGAATGACAGAGATGCTGTTTTCATAGATACCGGAGAGGCAGACTCACGTGAACTGATACGCTTTCTGAGAGAATCGGAAATCATCCCAATAGTGATCATTAATACACATCTCCACATAGATCATATCGGAAATAATAAAGCTCTCTGTGATGAATACGGCTCTCGTGTATACTGTTCTCCGACTGAAGTCAGAGACAGATGTTCCGGATGCAGAGGCTTCGAAAAATATCTTACGCCAAACTGTAAAGAAGGCCCGGAACTGATAGAAGGTGCGGTATTTACGTTTATCTCCACTCCGGGACATTCTTCCGGTCATCAGGCTGTAGTTACACCGGACAGAGTATGCTGCCTGGGAGATTCAATAATGTCAGTCTCGAAGCTGAAAAAATCACGCATTCCGTATGTATATGATTCAGGGAAAGCAATGCAGAGCATGAAAAAGCTGCTTTCAACAGATTATCCTTTTTATCTTGCGGCTCATAATGGTGTCATTGGGAAAACAGATATTAATAATACAATAACGGCCAACATCGAGAAGGAAGAAAAGCTGCGAACTATTATAAAAAATACAGTGACCGGAGGAATCACATTAGATAAGCTTGAATACAGGATTATGAAAGCGGCCGGTGTCACTAACCCGGTAACAATGAAACAATTCTGGATGCATGATTCGGTACGGACCAGAATCGATGAAATGGTCAAACACGGAAATTTAATGAAAAGAAATAAAAAAGTTTTTCCGGTAAAAAAAAGATAGCTCATGGCATGCGGATGCTTATGCATGTTATGAGCTGTTTTTCAATTAAATACTATTTTGCTGAAATCGAACACATCTCCCAGAGTAAAGGAGTTTTCAGATTTGGGCTTCATGGCTGCGATTATCTTATCAAAATGCTCTTTTCTGTTTTCCTCATCTCTGGCCGTAGCCAAAAGAACGGCAGTGTTTCTTGCATCATACAAAGCATCATGCTGGCGTCCTTCAAAATCAATCCCGGCATACATAAGAGCTTCCTTCAGTGAAATCTTTTTCTCAATACCCAGGAGTTCACCGAATTCATGCTGAAAATCACACCATTCACTGAGCAGAAAATCCTCACGGTCAGTAGTAATGTACTGTTTCATAACGATTTCTTTTTTTATCTGCATCAGATCACTTTCACTCCACTGGCAGAACTGAATCTCATCATTCAGGTTTTCGCACCATTTAATAAACATATTAAGTGCGTTTTCAAAATCCGGTGCATTTTCTACCATAGAAGTAGTAATGCCTGTAAGCCGCTCATATTTTTTTTCAATTACAGAATTAAACGAAGGTTTGATGTATGTATAGAAACTGTCGATTTCACTATAGCTGTCATCTAAAGCCACAGCCCCTATTTCTATTATTTCCATATTACCGGTATCATGAATTTTTCTGTATTCTGCCGAAACCGGATTCATTTCCAAATCCACAACTACATATTTCATTATTTTTCCTCACTTCACGCCTGAAACGGAAGCATTAATCAATTGATTAATACGTATTCCAAAATGAACAGATTTAGCTCCCCCGAATATCACACCGGGGGATGCAACCGTTATCATTAAAATTATAAAGTATTGAAAATAAAAATCAAGCAGATTCCCTTGAGTATCAGTTGAAAATTTTGAGATTATCGCAGCCCAGATTTCTGTAATTGAAATCATACAGCGAAGCTGATAACGTATCTCTCATAGTATCATCATTTCCGTACTTTTCATTTAAGATTTTATCAAGAGCTTCGTAATCATATCTTACATATATACTGCTTTCCATGACTTCAAAGCCTTCAATAAGCTTATATGCATCATTCCATATAGCTTTAAGCTCTTTTTTTGAAGCAGGAGTGCCTTCAGGATAGAGGTGCTTCATATTTTCCTCATATTGAGCATAAAATGCACTGAACATCACTTTTGTATAATCTGATTCATCATTAAACAGATTTTTAAGCTCGAGGGGTTTTGCGGAGCCGGGTCCGAAGCAGTAAACCCTGTCATCATAAACTGATGCATCATCCAGATAATTATCATTTGAATAAAAATCAAAATAGTCCGTGATATAAATCGATACATATCCTCCGTAACAGCTGCCGTGACGTATACTGTGAACACCGCTGCCTGTAATATTTCTGCCGGGTCTGTTTTTCATAATCTGTTTATATCTTTCGTTAATTGTTTCTTTTTTTATACTATCCGGGAAAAGATTTGCTCCGATAAACCTTTTTACTCCGTCAGGCATATCATTATTGTATTCCGCACTGCATTCCACAATCAGTTCATTCGATTCTTCAGGAGCATTTTTGCCTGTCTCTTCAGCAACATTTATGCTTTTATTCGTTTCTTCAACCTTATTGATGTCATATTTTATTTCTCTTAACAGATATGATACCTTTTCATCTTCATAGATTCCGGCACTGCCGTCACTGAAGCGGGTTTCCACAACACTGTCTTCTCCCGGTTCGAGTTTGATTTCCTGAGGATAATAACCGTAACATAAATTTATTTCCGGAGTGGAATCGTCGAAAATCAGGTTTATGCCGTCTGTATCGACAGTAAATTTCTGTTCATCTGTTATTCCTTTGAACGGTGCCGTAAAACTGAGATTTTCACTGTAATATGAATTAACATTTTCACCGTCCTCTGACTGCAAAGTCATATTATCTATATAATTATTAATATAATTCCTGTAGTCTGCGGAATCGGCAAACAGATCCTTCAATAATATCTCTTTTCCTGTGTTCAGATCAAAATTAATTGTTTCCACTTTTGAATAATCTACGGAATCCTCCACATAGCCGTAGCGATTGGCTTTTGAAGGATTGCCGTATGTGAAATTGCCCATGCATTTTAAAGATAAGATATTATTAAAGCTGCCGCAAATCAGTATATTAACGCGTGTATTAATCAGAATCATGTCATCCTCTATATCCTGCATTATTCCTCTGTAGGAAGGGATTTCCGTGTCATTTTTCATGTCAGTATATACCTGATAAATTCTGCTGTTTATTTTTTGCTGTACACTTTTATCTTTTAATCCGGAGATTTCAATATACGTACCTTCCGAATAATTATCGGAGTCGGAATCGGTTTTCGTATTATTTCCCGAAATTCCCTCGTAATTATGAGAAGCTGACGCCGAATCTGCTTTATTATCAGCATTTTCATAGTCCTGATCATTGTCTTCAGTCTGATTCCCGCTGTTTCTCACATAAGCCTGAGGCACAACAGCAGCCTCATCCGAAGCCGGAGCCTTTTCCGTTTCGGCTTTGTCCTGAGTCTCAGGATAAGTTACAGTAATATCATTACCTGTGCCTTCCGAATCGTTGTTTTTATCACCGTCAGGATGTTCCGAATCATCAGTCGATGTGTTTTCTTCCTGTTTTTCTTCTGACTCAGACTGTGAAGAATCGGCATTCTCTGAAGTCCTGTCTGTCATTTCGGTTTCGGTTTTAATCCGGTCCGGGTTTTCCTCAATAGTATTAATCGTAATATTATTTGAAATCAGATAGTCGGCTTTGCCGGAATCAGACACTTCCGCCTTATTTGTCGAACAGCCTGCCACAACCGTCAGGAACACTAATAATAACGCAGTGATGACCGCAATTTTTTTAAAGATCCGCATTTCGAACATAACCGTTTGCCTCCCCGAGTTTCTGACCTTCCTCACTTGTTATCCAGTCGATTATTTTCCTTAGAATTTCATTGTCAGCATCTGATTTTCTGATAATTACCTGAGACTGATTAATCAGCGGATATGTTCCGTCTGCGATTGTATCATCTCCGGGAATAATACCGTCAATGGCCAGCAGTTTGATCCGGTCGTTGTAATGCATGTTTGCTACGTAATAATAGTAAGAGTATCCTATTGCCCCCTCACTGTTCTTATAAGAAGCCACCGCATCTACAATTCCACCCATATCCTCTATCATTCGTTCCTGTGGTGCTTTCATTATTTCATTCTGAGGAATTATGAATCTGTACATACCTGTCTGACTTCCGGAGCCCTCGGAGCGCTGATATGCAATTATTTCTTCGTCATCACCACCGACATCCTTCCAGTTGGTAATTTTACCGGCATAGATGTCATGCAGCTGATCAACGGTCAGTGAATCCACCGGGTTATCTTTATTTACAAAGAAAACAAAGCCTCCGTTAAGAAACGGTGTGCAGTAAAACTCAACATCCTGCTCGGCAGCTTCCTTAACCTGATCCTCTGACGGAAGAGAGCAGAAAATCATATCCGCATCTCCACTGATAAGATTACTGAATGCACCATCTGTGGTACTGCACCTGACATATTTTCTTGCTTCTTCCACAGGGATATCCAGCATGGCTGCTGCCATGGCTTCGTAATACGGAGCCAGAGCCGTGGCTCCGTCAATTTCGGGAAATTCATCGGGACTGAGCTTCAGGCTGCACTGCACGGGAAGGTTATTATCCTTTTCAGCCTTACCGGCAGACTCCTGTTTTCCACTATCAGAGCAGGCACACAATACCATAATAAAAGCAAGGGTAATACCCAGCAAACAGATTATCTTTCTTTTCATAATTCCGCCTCCATATTCCTTTTGACTAAAATTGTTCATTAATAAAGCCTGTTGCGATACAGTCGTATCTGACGGCTTTCCCTGACAAAGAATAAGAGGGCTTTTTCCCCCCGAGAAAAGCACCCTTCAGAGGTCTTTTGATTATTATTCTCATCGGAGAAGCACTTATCGCAGCGTTCAGCAGTGATTCTTCATCGTCACAGGGACGTTCAAGATGATGCAGCAGCTGAAATTTCTTTTTTACAAGAGAGCTCTTCTTTCTTTCGGGAAACATAGGATCCAGATAAATAATATCCGGTTTATTTCTGTTTATTTTCATTCCTTCTATACTGTCCCCTTCAATGAGCTTCATTCGTTGAATTACATCAGATAATTCGGGGTCTCCGGCTGCACGATGCATAGCATCCTTTAACAATGCGGCAATGACCGGATCCGATTCGTACATTACCACATTATACCCCGCTCCGGCCAGCAGAAAGGAATCCTCTCCAAGACCTGCTGTAGCATCAACTACATTAAGAGTTTCATTGCTCCGGCCTTTTATTCCGGCTGCTTTAACCAGAAGCTCCCCGTACAGATTATTTGTTTTCAGCCTTCTCCGCATTCCGGAGAAGTCTCCTCTCAGTTCAAGCTTTCCGTCCGTCAGAGTCAGGCCTTTTTCACTGTATTTAAGGTAAAGCTTACTTCCGTTTTCAACTTCGGATTTAATGCCGAAATCAACACCGAGATGTTCTGCCAGGTGTTCCCCTTTTTTCTCATATTCTACATCAGTACAGATTACGGACAGTATTTCTTTATAATTGATTTTTTCGTATTTCATTTAACTTACTTTCCCAATCAATGCAGACGCATTCAAATCAGTTTTATCAGCTTACAATTCTGTATACCATAGCTCCAGAATTCTTCCGGAGGAAGATTTTTTATCTGTGAAATTATGCTGCAGTTCATGGCACCGTGACCTACAATGAGAATTGAATTATTCTCATTTTCCCGGGAAAAGACAGTTTTCTTTAAAAAATCCCCGGTTCTTTTATTCAGTTCTTCAAAGCTTTCCGCATTTCTGTCCGGAGAGAATTTTTCCGGGCAGCGGAAAAACATTCTTATGGGACTGTCATACGGATGCTCGTCAATGCCGGTACCTTCATATTCTCCGAAGTTCATCTCTATAAGTCTCTCATCTTTTAT
Organism: Firmicutes bacterium UBA1739; assembly: GCA_002315385.1. Taxonomy (GTDB): domain Bacteria; phylum Bacillota; class Clostridia; order Peptostreptococcales; family Anaerovoracaceae; genus UBA1739. Next base: position 68,955 of record DCHZ01000032.1, read on the forward strand.
CACAGGAACATTCCTGCCTTTCATAATAATCTCCGCTGTTTCTTCGGCCCGCACCAACGGAGATGTGTAGCATACATCAAAATGAATGTCGGCATATTCTTCTGCTGCTTCAAGAGCCATCCGCCTGCCTTCATCGTTAAGAGGAATATCTGTACGCCCCTGCATAATTCTCTTTCTGTTCCAATCCGTAATTCCGTGTCTAATAATATACAATTCCATAACTATTAACTATCTCCCGGTAAATATATTTCTAATACGCTCTCCGGCAATCTCCCCTACATGTTTTCTTAACTTGGATACTCCGCTTTTTACGGCTGCTCGTTTACTGCTGTCCATAATTCTGTATTTCTTTACGGCAGCCCTTATCAGTTTAAGCGTATTGCTGTCTTCCTCTCCTATGGTTTTTTCATCGGAGGCGGTTGCCAGCTCATACAGAATATCGCTGAACTCTTTTCGCTCTTCCAGAGACATTGATTCAAGCCATGCTTCAATCAGCTGTTCTCCGCTTTTTCCTATATTCGTTCTGTTTTCGGCTCTGACAAACTGTGTTCCCGTCACCATCCATGAAAACGGTATATGCTGTCTGACGGAAACCTCCGAGCTCTTAATAGTGATGTAATCCTCCTTTTCCATCATTACTCCGATAATTGAGGACTCGGGAATAAAAGTGATTACTTTTTCACTGATATCTCTGTATTCCGGACTGTTAATGAAGCTTCTGCTGAAACCCGGGCCGTCATTATCATAAATCTGAATCAGTTTTTTCTTCCCGCTTTCAGACAGGTGGGCTCCCGCCCATACTGCAACATTTCCACCCTTGGAATGACCGCCTATTCTCATTGGTCGATTGAATCTGTTATGAATACGTTCCGCGTATTTTTCGGCCTCCAGCTGGGACGGGATTCTGTCCATGAATGTAAGATTAAAATCCTCTTTCCATCCCACCAGTGAAACATCGGTTCCTCTGAAAGCGGTAAATACAGTATTGTCTTTCAGAATAAAGTTTACTGCCGAAAACTGCATTTCACGTTCCTCGCTCACAGTATTTTCATAATCTGAAACGTAAGTACCTGCAAATCGGGCACTTTTCGCTGCTTTTATAGCCAGATCCAGAGTTATTCTCATTAAATCTGTTGCGGAACCGTTGTATCTGATTTTTTCGGGCTGAACCTTACAGCAGCGGATTGCACTTTCAAGTGTTACTATTCTACCGCCTTTAGTACAGGAATAATCAAGATATGACAGAATTGTCAGAATGAGAGCATCTACCTCGTTAAACTCGCTTTCTTTAAAAGACAGGTCTCCTCTCCATTCAAGATAATCGAAAACATTATTCTTTTTTAAAGCTTCCTTAGCCATAATATACACCTCTCAATTGCCGGAAGGTTCGATTTTCTATTTCAGTATAGCACTGAACATTATCTCATTCAATCCTGATAATCAAAAAAAAAACGACAGCTCCCGGTATCATCATATACATTGATAATACCGGAAACTGTTGAAATCAGAGCGAGCAATGTACTTTTTACACGCCATGTATCAGCCTATTGCTGATGTGTCAATCATAAGTGTCCCGGATTCCGAATAATCCGTGCCGGAATCCGGCAGGTACAATGCGCCTTTAGCGTTTTTGTTTTTATTATAGTCTGTAATTCCCACGCCCATATTGGGATGATAATGTGAATATATCATGTCTATCAGGAATACCGCCACCAGTATTGTACATATAAGCGCAGCTGTTTTTGTCTTGATTTTTCTGAAGAAATTATCAAACATAGGTGCCAGCAGATATGCTCCGGCGCATCCTGCCAGACCGAAAACGAAAAGACCTTCCGCACAGACTCTGCCGTTGATATTAAGCATATGACCTGAATAATCCCACCATTTCATTCCGTTATGATTGATTTCCAGCATAACAGAAGCACCGTATTCAATGATTCCGCATACTATTACACCGGCAATAAACTCTACAACAGGATTCTTTCTGAATTTCTTTAACAGAAGCAGTATTGCAATTCCGCCGCTTCCGTATATCGGCAGCCACGGTCCGTGCATGGTTCCTCTGTTTGGGAAATAACCGTCTTTAACAAGATGAAGAGTTCCTTCCCACAGCCAGCCTATAATACAGAATGTAAAGAACATAAGAATCAGAGATAAAAAGCTGTATAACCTCATATAGTTAAGGTTTTCCAGTCTCGGATTTTTCTTTCCTTCTTCTATCGGATAAAGCTTTCCGGGGTATTCGAGACATTCATACTGATCTTTACTTTTTTCAAGTGTGAGCTTTTTGTTCTGAAGCTCTGCATAAGCATCGTTGAATTCTCTGCTGAAGAATGAGATACCGAACCATCTTGCCAGGAAACCTCTGATTCCGTGTTTAAGCTCTTCCGGTTCAGATAAATCTTCATTAAGAAGAGCCGGAATATGAGAATAGTATTTTTTCATCACATCTTCATCCGCATGCTCGAAAAGATATCTGTCAAACAGCAGCTCAGAGCCTTCGATTTCATTTTCTTTTGCATTTTTTCTGAGATTGTAGTAGCACTCTGTAAAATATGCTGTTCTGTACATGTTTGTAAAGAACAAATCAGTTATTCCCAGTGTTATTCCGCCAAGCAGAAACCATCCGGTAAATGTAACATCATTCTTAAAATACTGCCATTTATGACCGTTCATCATTTTTCTTGACAGATTAATGGCATCCCTTGCTTTGATTCCGGGATTCTCGGCAACAATATAAGGTGTCATAAGATATGAATAATGCTTAATAAAACCACCTATAATAGTCAGATCCCACAGTAAAGAGAATACCGACAGAACGAACATTGAAACCGCCGTGCTTTTCAGTTTTTTCACTCTGAATATAAACAGTAATCTCTGAAATGTCACTTTTTCATAGTTTCTTCCTTCAAGGAAGATACGTCTCATCATTACCTGATAGGTATTTTTTATGAAGAACCAGAATATAAATGACAGAATTAATGCTATTACAATGAAAATCACAGCCGCACTGTTCCGGTCCTGTATTATTGAATTGATACCCTGCAGCGCAAACAGTGAAAAGGCTCCCGAGCCTATTCCGTTTACCATGGCCGCCAGAAAACCGGTTCTGTGACCGAAAGCCTTTCCCAGAGGGCCGGATGTCTTATCAAATTCAGTTACGTCTTTTTTATATGTTTTGATCTGCTTGTTCAGTCCTTCATGTATCATGCCGTACAGATCATTGCCGGAGGATATGTATCCCGCATCTGACGAAACAGCCGTCGTTGTACTGTTCGAAGTACTACGGTCTGATTGTATTCCCAGAAACTGAAAACTACCTCCGAATTCACTGCCGATTAATATCGCCAGCAGGCATACCGCCAAAAATATAAGATAATGCTTTTTTAAAGACTTCTTAGCATTACGTTTCATTATCTTTCTACTGTCCATTGTTTCTCCTCTCTCAATTAAAATGTACTTTTATGTTCATTATTTCACTGTCCGTACCTACTCTCAAAGCGGGTCCGTACACCCCTACACCGCAGGTAACGATACTATACATGTTTTCTACTTTAAGTATTCCCCAGTCATTATCCCAGGCCAGCGGAGATGTTAAGGTTAAAGGAAAAAACTGACCGGCATGGGTATGACCGCTGAAGCAGATATCCACTCCGTGTTCTGCTTTCTCCAGCAGTTCTTCGGGTTCATGATCAATCATGAAAACCGGTTTTGAATAATCGATATCGGACATCAATTCATTCAATCCCATTCTTTCGGTACCGATACTTCCTGTTTTCTCGCCGTCCAGACGTCCCGTGAGAACAATTTTTCCGTCACAGACTTCAATTGTTTCATCCATAAGAACTCTTATTCCGGCATCATACAGCATTTTTTCCATTCGCGGATCTCTCACGGGCGTATTATCTTCATAAACCGAGAAACCGCCTACAAGAGGCTCGGTAACATCATGATTTCCGTACACGGCATAACAGCCGTATTTAGATTTAATACTTTTAAGCATATTATTAATCTTTACGGGTTCTTTAATATCATCGAAATCGTTGTTGAAAATATCCCCTGCCAGAATCACAATATCCGGATTCAGGCTGTTGACTTTTTCGACGAACTGTTCTACCATTTTCGCATCGATGGTATGCCCTATATGAATATCCGCAGCAAGAACAACATTCAAATCCGAGATTCCCTCGACATGCTTATCAACATACACGTCATAGTTATGAATTCTGGTATTGTTCATATGAATACTTCCGTATACAGTCAGCACCGCACTTATTATTATTACCATAGAACCTGCTATGTAATATGTATGAAGCTTTATTTTGTGATCACTCTTCTTTAGCTTACAGTACAGTGCATGGATAACAATGCAAAGGTCGGTTATTAAGGCAAACATCAGAAGATAAATCATTATACCTATCCACATGTTTCCGATTTTGTATATTACCTTTGCAAATAAGCTTTCCGGAAGAATCAGATCTCCGAAAACCGTGCAGGCCAGAGCACAATACAAAGGTAGCCATACAGCATGTATCCATTTATTCTTTAGAAATGGCAGTATCTTTTTGAACCAGTTATTAATTCTCCACAGCAGATAAACGTTTATAGCAACATATATAAATAACATCAGCCATTTAAACATTTATTTCAGCAAAATCAGCCTGTCCTCCCCTCTCATTTGAAATATTCAGTATTTGCATATCCATTATAGTTTGACATATTTCATCTAAATTCTCAAGTTTTATTTTTATTATTTATTGAAAATGCTTATTTATTGATTAATCGATTGCCGAATACTTCAGGGTATATAATAATACTCAGAACATTGACAATTAATATTTTTAAGATTATCATTAATCCATCTATATACGAGAGGTGAAGTACAATGAAAAAAGACAATATCTGGAAAACTTACTCAGATGAACAGATTAAAGAAATAGAAGCATTATGCACCGGATATCGTAAATTTCTCGATGCGGGTAAAACCGAACGTGAATGCGTTAAGGAAATTATTGCCAGAGCGGAAGAAAAGGGCTATAAGGATATAACGGAAATAGAGAAAAGCGGTACTCTGCTGAAACCCGGGGATAAAGTGTACTCTGTGATAATGAAAAAAGCAGTTATCCTGTTTAATATAGGAGAGCTTCCGCTTTCCGGCGGCATGAATATTCTCGGTGCACATATCGATTCTCCGCGACTTGACGTTAAGCAGAATCCGCTTTACGAAGAAGATGAATTTGCATATTTGGATACTCATTACTATGGCGGAATAAAGAAGTACCAGTGGGTAGCTTTGCCTCTGGCAATCCACGGCGTAATAGTGAAAAAATCCGGTGAAATCATTGATGTATGTATCGGAGAAAAAGAAGACGAACCGGTAGTGTTTATTTCCGACCTGCTGATTCATCTGTCTCAGAAGCAGCTGGAGAAAAAAGGTTCACTGGTAGTTGAAGGCGAAGATCTGAATATTACCATCGGAAACATTCCCCTCGCCGGCGAAAAGAAAAATGCCGTTAAAGCTAATATTCTGCGCATAATCGGGGAAAGAATGGATATCGAAGAAGAAGATTTTCTTTCCGCAGAGCTTGAGATTGTTCCTGCCGGAAAAGCCAGAGAATGCGGACTTGACAGAAGCATGATAATGTCATACGGGCAGGATGACAGAGTATGTGCATATACATCCCTCGAAGCCATGCTGAACATTGACACAGTAAAACGTACCTCCGTATGTATTCTGGTAGATAAGGAAGAAATAGGATCTGTGGGAGCAACCGGAATGCGAAGCAGATTTTTTGAAAACGCAGTTGCAAGAATACTCAACGCTTCCGGGAATTACAATGATATAACCCTGAGAATGGCACTTCAGAATTCACACATGCTTTCATCAGATGTAAGCGCCGCATATGACCCGATTTATGCTTCTGCATTTGAAAAAAACAATGCTGCCTATATGTCCCGGGGAATGGTATTCAATAAATTCACAGGTGCCAGAGGCAAAAGCGGTTCAAATGATGCCAATGCGGAATATATAGCGTCATTAAGAAGGATAATGGACGACAACAATGTCAGATACCAGACAGCCGAGCTGGGAAAGGTGGATCTGGGAGGTGGCGGTACCATTGCCTATATTCTTGCATTGTACGGTATGGAAGTCATTGACTGCGGTGTGGCTGTACTGAATATGCATGCCCCCTGGGAAGTTACCGGCAAGGCCGACATTTACGAGACAGAAAAGGGATATGAAGCATTCCTGAAATATAATCTGTAAGAATATTTTTTCATAAAAAAACGAAACAGCCAGCTTGAACAGACCGGAGCCGGAGCCCGGAACGGGTACTTAGCTTTTATACTCCATTGCCGGTGCAAACAGACCAAGCCCGGTCATGAGCTGAGCCAAAGAGTCTGATATTCATGAAGAATCTGATAATGCAAATTACTCCATAGTTTCAAGGAGAAAGCTTACGGGTCTGAAGCCGTCATTACATGAAATCATTGCGGATTTGCTGTTTTTCATCCATCCGTCATAAAAATTCTCTCCGCCATGAGCCAGACTCATTACAAACGGTGACACTGATTCCCAGGCGCTTTCACAGAAATTCTCCGGTTTTTTCCAGCCTTCACAAATAAACACCTGACCTTCTTTCATATCACAGGCATGCTCGATGGGGTTCTCATATTTTTCCATTAAATCATAGTATGACGCAACTCTCATCACTGTTATCCTTACATTTTTCATACTGCCTCCCCAAAAACATATTTGTTTTTAATAAATTATTATCGGTACTGCAATATCCGTAACCGAATAAGCAATCTGACTGTTTTTATACATAGAATCCGGAATCATCTTTTCAATCAGATGCTGATAAAATGATTTTACTCTGTTTTTAACAAATTTGCAATTAAAGAAAACATAAGTACCAAATTATACAAAAAACAATGATTTCCTTGCAATATTTCTGAAAATGATATATCATGGGATTTGTGTTTATTAATACTTTATTAAGATTATGGAGGAAAAAATGGAAAATCGAGAAAAACTTGGCAGCAGACTGGGTTTCATACTTCTGTCTGCAGGCTGTGCAATAGGCTGCGGTAATGTCTGGAAATTTCCGTGGATGTGCGGACAGAACGGCGGAGGCGGATTTGTACTGATTTATATAATATGCCTTATTGTTTTAGGGCTTCCGGTCATGACTATGGAATTCTCAATAGGTCGTGCCGCTCAGGCCAGCCCGATTAAAATGTATCAGAAGCTTGAAAAACCGGGTCAGAAATGGCATCTTCACGGATATGCTTCATTATTGGGAAATGTTGCTCTGATGGCATTTTATACAGTAGTAACCGGCTGGATTATTTATTACTTTGTTATGTTTTTAACCGGTAGGTACGAATCCTTCGGTTTTGTTAACATGATTTCAAATCCGAAAATTAATGTTATTTACCTGTTTGTTACTGTAGCTATCGCTTTTGTAATACTGTGCTTCAAGCTTCAGAACGGTCTGGAACGTGTCACAAAATATATGATGATAATTCTTCTGATTCTGATGGTGGTTCTGGCATGTCATAATTTTACCCTTTCGGGTGCAAAAGAAGGACTGGCTTTTTACCTGATTCCTGACTTTTCTAAAATTACCGGTTCAACTATAGTGGGTGCTATGAACCAGGCATTCTTCTCTCTTTCAATCGGTATAGGAAGTATGGCGATTTTCGGAAGCTATATTAACAAGGAACGCAGTCTTATGGGTGAATCCGTTAACATTATCGGATTAGATACATTTGTTGCCATTATTTCGGGTCTCATTATTTTCCCGGCATGCTTCACATATGATCTTGAAGTAACTGCGGGACCGAGTCTTCTTTTTGATACTATGGCAACTGTATTTACATATATGTCCGGCGGTAGATGGTGGGGTACTATTTTCTTCCTGTTTATGGTATTTGCGGCACTTTCCACCGTACTGGCTGTATGTGAAAACATTATAGCGATGGTTCGTGATATTACTGGGTTCAGCAGAATAAAGGCCAGCATAATCTGCGGCATCGGTGTTTTCCTTCTGGCTCTGACAACGGCACTCGGATACAGTGTGCTGCATTTCCAGCCTTTTGCGGAAGGAACCGCATGGCTTGATTTCTGGGACTTCATTGTATCAACTAATCTTCTTCCTATAGGTGCCTTCATCTTTTCGCTCTTCTGCTGCAATAAGATCGGCTGGGGCTGGGACAACTTTGTTCTCGAAGCAAATGCCGGCAAAGGTCTGAAAGTAAAAAACTGGATGAAACCAGTATTCAGATATGTTGTTCCGGTTGCTATATTATTCATTTATATATACGGACTTATCAATTTCCCGTGGTAGTATAACTGAGCACGGCGGGTATCGCCTTTGGCACGAAATCCGCTGTGTTTTTGATTACTGTTCTTTACCATCTTAATCAAAAAATCAGTTGACAAAGTACATTTTTTAGTGTATTATATCACTTGTGGCTAAGCCATCACAATATTTAGGGGTATAGCTCAGTTGGTAGAGCAGTGGTCTCCAAAACCACGTGCCGAGGGTTCGAGTCCTTCTGCCCCTGCCATATATTGTATAATGAATTGTGTTTACAACTGTATGTTGTAAACACTTTTTATTTTAAAACCGAATTTCCGTTTCGGCACATTTTCAGCCGAAAGTCTGTATTTGCACATTTTTCAGTTACCGAATATCAGTAATTTATTCAGTTCTGAAAGTATTTTCAGATTGTGACAGATTTATATTAGAATGTAATTGTAAAAACGACGCAGGAACTGAATCGTTCCTGCGCCGCTTTCGATGGATATGTCATGTCTGTATGAATCAGACTCTGACAATAATTTTTGATTTTTCATGCAAAGCCCTGTTCAGAACACCGAACAATTTACAGATTGTCTGTACCGGCTTCGCCTTCCTTCGTAACTTGATATTTGTTCTTATCTTCTGCGGACTCCTCAGTATCAAGATCAGGGAGTTCGCTCAGACTCTCAATGCCGAAATGCTTCAGAAACAAGTCCGTTGTTCCGAAAAGCACAGGTCTTCCTATTGCTTCCGAATGACCGACTTCTTCTATCAGACCTTTCTGCATAAGTCCCTCCAGGATGTGTGAGCTTCTCACACCCCTTACTGATTCAATGTCACCTCTGGTTACCGGCTGGCGATAAGCAATTATTGCCAGGACCTCCAGGGCAGCTTTTGAAAACCGTTTTTCCTTTGCCGGATTGCATAGCTTTTCGATATACTCACGATTTTCCTCTCTGGTACATAGCTGAAAACTGCTTCCGAACTTCTGAATAATAATGCCACCGCTACGGCCTTCATATTCACGCTGAAGCTCATTCAGACACTCCATTATATAGGATTCCTTTTCTTCAAAAACACGTGCCGCTGTTTTGGTATCAAGCGGTTCGCCCCATACAAAAAGCATGGATTCCAATGCTGATTTGATAATTTCTTTGCCGATCATCTGTTTCTTCCCTCAATTGTTATTTCTCCGAAATTTGTTTTCTGAACCACGACAATCTGCCCGGATTTCATCATTTCCAGCATAGCAACAAAAGATACTGCAATTTCGTAACGGTCATCACAATCAGCCATAATCTCTCTGAAGGTAATTTTTGAGCTATCCTTCAGATACTGTTTTATCACATTTATTTTATCTCTGACCTTTACTCGATTGCGGATTTTGCCGCTGTTTTCATAATGAAGCTGAATTTCTTCAAGCTTTCTTCTCTTTTCAAGAAGAAGCCTGAAAACTTCAATCATTTTGTCCGGATCCACCACAAAAACATCAAATGCACCGTTATTGTCGTATTCCGCTAAATCTTCCTGTGGCTTGTACCATCTGTTCATGCAGGTGCCTGCTCTTTCTTCAAGATATTCCGCAGCCTGCTTGAATTTTCTGTATTCAATTATTCTTTGAACCAGATCCTTTCTCGGATCTTCCATTTCCGGCTCATTTGAAGAGCCGCCGCTTCCCGGTAGAAGCATCTTTGACTTGATTTCAATCAAAGTCGCAGCCAGAACAAGAAACTCAGCCGATATTTCCATATTCCTGCTTTCGTACTCATTAAGGTAACTCAGATATTGTTCGGTGATTTCCGAAATTTTAATATCATAGATGTTCATCTCAGAGCTTTCAATAAGATATACCAAAAGATCGAACGGACCTTCAAATACCTCAAGTTTCACCTTATATGACATGTTCTGTTACTTTCCCTTCGAAGCGTTTACTATTGCATTGTATCTGGACATTACAAGTTTAGAGTACTTGGATGTTGTTTTACCTCTGGATACTGCAGCTCCGCCCTGATTATAAGCAACAAGTGCTTTTTCAACTGTTCCATAGGTAGCAATATGATTGCTGATATACTGTGTTCCGAAACTGATATTCTTCTCCACGTTCAGCAAATCTTCTTTGGAAAGGCCATAGGCTTTTCCCGTAGATCCCATAATCTGCATCATTCCGATGGCACCGCCTCCGGAAGTTACATTTGAGAATCTGCTCTCTGTCTGAATCATTGCCATGACCAGCTTTTCATCTACGTTATACAATGCCGCGTACTTCTTGATAATAAAAAGAAGATCTGTCGCAGAATCGATATTATAGTTTGAATTGCAGCTGACAATATACGCAGCCAGAGCTTTATTGTATGCGGATTGGTCTTCGTCTATTACTGCTTCTTTGTCTCTGCTCTCCAGTGTACCGAGATAGAGACCTGTATAATCGTCATACATTTTTCCCCAGCTGAGAGCCAAGTCAATAACTTCATCTGTAAGCGGAATATAAACTACTCCGTTATACGATAAGATTGGCTTTCCCCGGGTAATTTCACTGGTAAGGACGGTGGTTTTACCTGTACCGTTCCCGTCAGTTTTAAGAATTTCCACAGTTTTATCTGAAATCTCGGCTGTGAGCTCATTGCTCTGATTTCTGATTTCATCACTGTGATAATTCACCTGGATAGGAGTAACTTCCTTAAGCACTATGCTGTCTGATGTTTCTCTAACTATTGACAGTCCCAAAATATTGCAGTTTTCTTCTGCTAACGGTGCGTAGAAAGTTGTTTCGTATTCAAAATACGGATAGTCTGTGCAATAGTTAACAACGTTTACCCCGTTGACTACTACTTCTCTGTTTAAAGTGTTTACCTGGACATTACTCCCTGCATAAGTTACTACAGCGGTTGATAAGAACATCATCAAAACGAGGAATACAGAAATGTATCGTCTCATTTTTGTGTTTCCACTCCTCTCTGTTATGGCTTGTGACACTAAGAGTATATAATATTTCCTTGAAAAAGTACAGTAAAATTTTTCCAGTCAGACCATGTATGGTAAAATATGTAAATATTTGTGCATTTTTTCACAATATCCGTTCACCTGCCACGTGTTTTTATTATTATTTCCAATACAACATATGCAGGTTTTGTCCCTGTTATGATACAAGATATTATGAAAAACGCAGCAATACTACGTATAGCTGCGCCTGTATTATACATTTTTCAAAAAAATCGTTGATTTAATCCTGATAAATGCACCGAATCAGGATTTCCGGTTTCATCAGGCTAAAGATATTCACCCCTTATTATTGCGGATGAGCCGATTCTGTCAGCTCCGAGGTCAAGGAATCTATCAGCGGCTTCCGGAGTTCGAATTCCGCCGGCAGCTTTAATTCTGACATTGCTGTCCTTAAGACATTCGGCAAAAAGGGCTACGTCCTCTTCACTTGCACCCGCAGATCCGAAGCCTGTTGAAGTTTTGATATAGTCTGCTCCTGCCGAGTCGACTATTCTGCACAGAGCTTCTTTTTCATAGTCGTTAAGGAAGCAGGTTTCTACAATAACCTTAAGAACCGCATCCCGGCAGGCTGTTCTCACTGCTTTGATTTCTTCCTCAACTTCACGGAGTCTTCTGTCCTTAACCATCCCCATATTTATCACCATATCAATCTCGCAGGCACCGTCGAGAATTGCTCTTTCGGCTTCTTTAACTTTGATTTCGGTGGAATTGTATCCGTTCGGAAAACCTATTACAGTGCATACCTTTACACTTCCGCTCAGGTAGTCGGCCGCATTCTTTACATAGCACGGCGGTACGCAGACAGATGCCGCACCCCAGTCCAATGCCTCGTCACAGAGTCTGAAAAGCTCCGGCAGAGTGGCTGTCTGTCCCAGCAGAGTATGATCAATGTGGGAGTATATTTCAGTTTTTTCACGCATTTGCTGTATTCCTTTCGAGTTTTTTTACATATCTCATATAAGCGAAGATGAGGGCAACACCCGCTATTCCCCAGCTTACCGGATAAACTATCATAAGTGTTCTGAAGGTATGGCTCGCCTGAAATACGGTATAGACCCAGATTATTCTGGAGCCGCAGACTCCTATGAGGGTAATCAGTGCCGGCGGCAGAGAATTGCCGTAACCTCTCATCGAAGAAGAGAATATTTCCATCAGAACATTGCCGGCTTCAAAAATGAGTATAGTTCTTATTCGTATTACGCCTATTTCCGCTATGGCCGGGTCGCTGTTAAACAGAGCCAGAACATCCTTCGCGAATATTATCAAAATCAGAGAAAATGTCATGGTTATTGCCATGTTCAGTCCAAGCCCTACTCTGGTTATCCTCCTGCATCTCGGTATGTTGTTGGCTCCATGGTTCTGACCTATGAAGGTAGTGCAGGCCTGGCCGAAGGAGTTCAGGAGATAGTAAGCCAGGACTTCAACGTTGAAGGCGGCGGCCGAAGCCGCTATTACATCCGAGCCCAGGCTGTTAACGGCTGACTGAACACAGATATTTGATAAAGAGAAAACCATACTCTGTACCGCTGCCGGTACGCCTATCTTAATCATGGTTTTCAGGACATCACCGTGAATTTTTATCCCTCTGATTTCGAGATGGATTCTGTCCTTTTTTCTGAGAAGGATAATAAAAAGAAGTCCCGAGCTGATTATGTTTGAAATGACTGTTGCGAGAGCGACGCCGTCCGCATCCATTCCGACAACGCAGACGAAAAACAGGTTCAGACCGACGTTTATCAGGCCCGCTGTGGTCAGGCATATCATCGGAGTCCTGGTATCTCCCTGACTCATAAAGACTGCTGCCTCGAAGTTGTACAGGAATATCACCGGAAGACCGATCATGTATACTCTTAAATATGTCAGTGACATATCGAATACGTTATTCGGGACGTCCATCAGTCTGAGAAGTCCCGGAGCGGCTATCTCTCCCACTACCGCAACGACAATTCCGGCCAGAAATGAGAAAAGTACGGCGGTCTGCACGCCTTTCTTAATTCCCGCAGGATTATTCTGCCCCGTAAACCTTGATATTACTACATTTGCTCCCATGGATATTCCAAGAAAACTGTTTACAAACAGTGAAATTATCGGAGCGTTGGACCCAACTGCCGCCATGGCCTCTTTCCCTACGAACTGCCCTACAATGGCTATGTCCGCAGCGTTAAAGAGCTGCTGCAGCATACTTGTAGCCGCCAAAGGCAATGCAAATATCAGCATCTTGTCCCATATACTTCCGTTAAGCAAATCCATTCTGTTGTTTTTAAGTGTCGATGTCATCTGTCTTTCCCGATTCTTTCCAGCAGGCCTCTGCAGCCTTCGTTCACGTCTGTCCAGGTCGCGTCGAAATCTCCTGTATACCAGGGGTCGGCCACGTCCCGGGGGTTGTCTGTGTAGTCCATAAAATAGCGGATCTTTCCGTCTCTGTCTCCTCCGCAGATTCTATTCATGTTTCTTATATTAGCCCTATCCATTCCAATTAGCAAGTCGAATTTTTCATAATCTTCCGCCGTCATCTGTCTAGCCCTCTTTCCCTTACAGGAAAGGCCGTTTTCTTCGAGCTTTTTCCTTGCCTGCGGGTAAACCGGATTTCCCACTCCGTTCCATATTTCCTCCGAGCTTGTAGCTGCGGACTCTATGTATATCTCATCGGAAAGACCGGCTTTACTAACCAGATCCTTCATAACAAACTCTGCAATTGGTGAACGGCAGATATTGCCGTGGCAGATAAAAAGCACTTTTATAGGGTTCATTGTTCCTCCTGTTATGCAAACTTTTGCAAAGATATGCAACAGTTTGCTTTACCTTTTAACGTTTTCAAAAAGTACATAAAATAGGCCAAAATGGCATAACTTAGCATAGTGTGGCATAAGTTGGCCATNNCGTGGCAGATAAAAAGCACTTTTATCATTTCTGTATAACTCCTTAAATGCCGTATTCTGCACCGATTTGCACCGATATACGGCATCATTTTTCTCATGTATTTTCTGTTTTTCTGTCACAGTTTTGCCGGAACTGGGCAAAATAGTGCAAGTTGAAGCAGGCTGTAGTAGTAGAACCGTAGTAAACAGGGGGTGCAAATACTACCATTATTTCTCAAGGTCAAAATTTATTGCAACAATACCAAGGTTTAACGAAAATGACGTTGAAATCCGATCAGCCAGAGTTCCAATCTTTGATGTTTTCTTTATGAGATTATCATTGATACCTTTACAAAAGTCAGTAATGTCGAACATTAGGTCACTAGTATTATCGTATGCTTTTTCTAGTGTTTTGAAAGGTATATATACAATTCGAGCATCGTTGGCTAATTCACTTTTCCCACGATTTTTATTGTAAAATTCAATCATGTAGTCTGATTTTTCCTGTTCGCTCCATGTAGCAGGCATATTCCTCTTCGCTTCCTCATATAACACATTAAAATTGTTTAATAATCGTGGGTGTTTATTTGTTATAAATAATCCGGGAGTACCTCTTTCGAGTCCTGCCATCATTTTTCCAAGTTCACCATGATTGATGTCTTTTAATGCACTTTGTAAATCAGCTTCTAAATGTCTATTCTTAGCAATCAACGCACTATCTTCATCCATGAATTCTGCTAATACGCAAAAATCATCTCTGAAAAAATCATTAATCATTGAATGATTGCGATATTCTCCTACAAGGAAAAAATACCAATTTAAGGTAGTAGGTAAATTTTTTAATTTTGAAATCCAATATCCCATAACCATGCTCCTTCAGTTAAGAATCTTACCTTTAAATATATCACATCCGTCAATATCTCGCCACAGCAAAACGCCCCGCCAACCACATAGTCAGCAGAGCGTTTTCTGATTTTCTTTCATATTAAATTGCCCGGAACATCTTTTGAGTGACAGGCTTTTCACCCGTGGTCTTGTTCAGTTCGGCTCTCGCAGCGTTCAGTTCCTCCATGCGAATCATCTCCTCCTTGGCATCTTCTAAGCCGAGGTGAGTGTAGGTATTCATGGTCACACCGATGTCCGAGTGCCCCATGAGATACTGAAGGGTCTTGGGATTCATTCCGGCTTTCGCCATGTTGGAGCAATAAGTGTGTCTGCAGATGTGAGGAGTGATTTTTGGCATCTGCACTCTGTAGATCTCGTTGTATCGGTTGACTGCGTGGCGGAATCTGTGCTCCCAGTGCAGTGCAACTTCCGGCAAGCCGTCCTTGTCCAGGTAAAGGAAACCGGAATAGCCATCAACGAACTGTTCGACCTTAGGTGTAGGTCTGTCCTCAAGGATTGCCCTGAAGCAGT
>DCHZ01000007.1 GCA_002315385.1 Firmicutes bacterium UBA1739
CTTGATTCCCCCTTTTATTTAACCTATTTAATCTTTTTTTGATTCAGGCGATTCACTTGCATGTTATTATCCGGTCGGAAAGCCCGTATCTTATGAATCGATCTATATTATCACTTTTTCGGCAGCACTATCTGCTTGTTTTCCTTTGACTCTTTATACAGAACAAATCTTCGACCTATTGCCTGTACGAACTCTGCTCCTATTGTCTCCACAATCTCGTTTGCCGCATCTTTCGGATCCATCATGCAGGATTCCTGAAGCTTAACCTTCACAAGCTCTCTTGCCTCACATCCGGTTTCTATCTCCCTAATCACATTTTCCGTGATTCCCTGCTTGCCGATATACACAGTAGGATCAATCTTCTGCGCCAGCCCTTTCAAATAACTTCTTTGTTTTCCTGTTATCATACAAATTCCTTCCTATTTTTTACCGAGTCTGTCCGCGAGAATCTGTGCCGCACATTTTACGCACTGTATACAGATCAGGTTCTTTCCCTTTGCTGCAGCCAGCTCTTCGGCAGATGCATTGCTCTTCATTTCTTTTTCCATTTTGAGCAGATCTCTGCACATGAGAGTACCGAACTTATCCTCAAATACCTTTCCGGCTTCTTTAAGCTTTGCGTAAGTATCAAGCTTTGACGTTCCTTTTCCCAGTTCTCCATCGCTGTTTTCGAGTCCAAGTACCATGAACATTCCGGTAACAGCTCCGCACTCATCTTTATATCCGCCCATTCCCAGGCCGAATCCCTCCGCCAGTTTAAACGCCGTCACTTCGTCAATTCCGTATAAATCACAATATGCACTCAGTACAGCCTGTGAACAGTTGTATCCGTTTAAAAATTTTTCCGTTGCCAGATTTACTCTGTTTTCCATAGCATCCTCCTGTTATTGTTTTTTTCTATTATTCCGTAATTCTCCAGCATATCAATAATTTTCCTGTGTATCCTGTCTCCGCTGATCATGCGGCCGTTTTCATCCGTGCACTCCAGCAGAACCAGTTCATCATATTTTTCACACAGCTGTCTGTATTGGGAGGCAACCCTGTACTGAAGTGAAATATCCTTTTCGTGTATGTCCTCTTCTCCTTTTA
Organism: Firmicutes bacterium UBA1739; assembly: GCA_002315385.1. GTDB lineage: Bacteria > Bacillota > Clostridia > Peptostreptococcales > Anaerovoracaceae > UBA1739. The sequence goes on from DCHZ01000007.1 coordinate 1,090, forward strand.
GATACTCTCTTTCACTTCCGCTTCTGCTGCGCATAAGCTGATGCCTTACGAAAGACATCGGTACACCCATGAAGATTGAAATATCCGGCTTCGGTATACCGAAATCCCGAAACTCCAGTCTGTATATCCATTCACTCAGCTTTCGCTGTTCTTTTCTGCTGCGGAGTTTCGCGCACTGATAAGCTATATTCGAAAATGTATATCTGTCCAAAAGGATAATATCATATTCCCTCATCCATTTGCGAAGCCTGCCGTCAGTTTCCTTCCGGTTTCCCGCGAATGCAAATGCCGCAAAATACGGATCCACATTATCGGCATCCCCGTATTCTCCTCTGAGAAAAGAGTTTACCATATCACCGTAAAAGCCTTCGCCCGACGGGAAATGAAACTGCTTAACCCTTAATCCCTGCCTTACCAGATAATTATAAAGCCGCTTTGTCTGAGTTGATTTTCCGGAGCCGTCCATTCCTTCTATTACAACTATTTTTCCCATAATTATTACTGCTGCAGGTAAACAATACCGCCGCTTAGTTCTCCTTCCTCTGTAATTTCCACTACCCCGTAAGAGGGAGAGCTGAAACCATACGGATATGTCAGACTTCCCGGATTAAGAACCACCAGACCGTCTTCTTCAAGATAGACAGGCTGATGTGTATGCCCGAAAAATACCGCATCACAGCCCAGTTCATCCGCTCTGTATATGAGCGCAGTCAGTCCGCTTTTCACTCTTTCGCGATGACCGTGAACAAGAAGTATTCTTCCGAAAGCTGTGTTCAGAATCTTGTAATTCTTTTCGGAAAAATCTCCGTCGGTATTCCCGTTTACTCCTATTACCCTGGCACCTGTCATTATTCTGATACGCTCCGCATCGGATGCCATATCTCCGAGATGAATAATGGCATCATAGTCGCCTTCATCATATATATCGACAGCCTTATCTACACTGCCGTGAGTATCACTTATTACCAGTAATTTCATATCCTAACACTTGTATATTCAACGTTATTATTCATTAAAAGGGAGACTCGGAATCATCGCCCTGTCTCCCTGTTTTAAGTCAGTTATATTCTTGTAATCTTTACTCCCTGAGGGGTATCTTCCAAAACGATTCCTTTTTCCTTCAGCATGTCTCTGATTTCATCGGCACGCTTAAAGTTCTTTGCTTTTCTTGCCGCCTGACGTTCATCAACCAGCTTCTGCAGCTCATCATCAATACCTTCATCCGCATTGTCGGAAACCTCCAGAAGACCGAGAACACCTGTAAGCTCCGTGAGAAGCTCAAGACATTTTTCCGCAAAGGCTTTTGACGCTCCGTCTTTAACATCAGTATTGATATCTTTTATCAGTTCAAATACCGCACTGATAGCATCCGCTGTATTGAGATCATCCTCCATGGCTGCAACGAATTTGTCCCGGTATTTTTCCAGAGCTTCGTATTTAACCTTTTCGTCTTCGGTCATCTCTCCGGAGCCGGTATCAATGAGGTGCTTAAGATTGCTCTTTGAGTTTCTCATTCTCGCAAGACCGTTTTTTGCCTGCTCCATCAAATCCCTGCTGAAATTGATAGGACTTCTGTAGTGGCCCGAAAGCAGGAAGAATCTCATGACTTCGCCTTCATAGTCTTTCAGAATATCCCTTACGGTAAAGAAATTTCCTTTGGATTTAGACATTTTTTCATTGTCTATTGTAATATATCCATTGTGCATCCAGTAGTTTGCAAAAGTTTTTCCTGTTGCAGCCTCTGTCTGTGCAATTTCGTTTTCATGATGAGGAAACGTCAGATCCTGACCGCCCGCATGAATGTCTATTGTATCGCCGAGATATTTTGTGGACATTACCGAGCATTCAATATGCCAGCCCGGTCTTCCCATTCCCCAGGGGGACTCCCACGCAAGACCTTCGCCTTCCTTCTGAGCCTTCCATAAAGCAAAATCCAGAGGGTCGCGTTTTTTCTCGCCAATCATAATTCTTGCACCGAGTTCAAGATCCTCAATGTTCTGACCGGAAAGCTTACCGTACTCCGTAAACTTGCGGGTATTGTAATACACATCCCCGTCGGATTCGTATGCATATCCCTTATCGATAAGCTTCTGAACAAAGGCAATAATCTCTTTCATATTTTCGGTTACTCTGGGATGAACACTGGCTTTTTTTACATTAAGAGCCTGAGCATCTTTGAAATACTCGCCGATGTACTTTTCGCCGACTTCAAGAGGCGTAATACCTTCTTCATTTGCACGTTTTAAGATTTTATCATCCACGTCGGTAAAATTCTGAACAAATTTTACTTTTCTTCCCGTATATTCCAGATATCTTCTGAGGGTATCAAACACAACAAAAGGTCTGGCATTGCCTATATGGAAAAAATTGTAAACAGTAGGTCCGCAGACATAAATCTTTATTTCATTCTCGTCTATAGGAACAAATTCCTGTTTTGTTCTGGTTAAAGTGTTGTATATTTTCATTGAATCTTTCCTTCCGGCTCTTTACTCTATCTTCCCGTAAGCTTAACAGGTTCCGGATAGTCAATACCAAAGGTCTCAACGGTTACCTTCTTCATTACCTGATCCTTTTCAGGCTTGTCTCTGTAATTTCTCTTAACAGCCACTATTTCGTCTGCCACTTCCATACCTTCTATTACTTTTCCGAAAGCGGCATACTGTCCGTCAAGATGCGGAGCGGTTTCAACCATAATGAAAAACTGAGATCCGCCACTGTCAAAATTTGCGGCTCTTGCCATCGAAAGAACTCCTCTTTCGTGCTTGATATCATTGGAATAACCGTTCTTTTCAAACTCACCTCTGATACAGTAACCGGGGCCGTACATTCCCGTACCTGTAGGATCTCCGCCCTGAATCATAAATCCCGGAATAACTCTATGGAAAATGATTCCGTCATAGAAGCCTTTCTTAACGAGGCTGATAAAGTTATTAACGGAAACCGGCGCCTTGTCCGGATAAAGCTCTGCTTTCATCTTTTTTCCGTTTTCCATTTCAATTGTAACTACAGGGTTGCTCATATGAACTCCTCCTTTATATATTAAACTATTTTTTATGCCCTAATCTTTCAAGTTCATCCTTGATGTACCCGGCAGCAGCTGCGGCTGCATCACCGCTCTTCATTTCAACTGTATCCTTATCTTTTCTGAGCTTGTATTCAACCACATCTTCACCGGCTTTCTTGCCTACTGTGATTCTTACCGGAATACCGATAAGGTCTGCGTCCTTGAATTTAACTCCGGCTCTTTCCTCTCTGTCATCAATAAGAACTTCGATTCCTTCTTTTTCCAGTGCATCGTGAATAGCCATGCCCACCTTCATCTGAGTCTCATCATTTGTATTCACTACTGTGACAATAACATGGTAAGGTGCAACGGATACAGGCCAGATGATGCCGTTTTCGTCATGATACTGTTCGATAACAGCCGCAACCGATCTTGTAATTCCGATGCCGTGACAACCCATTACGAAAGGATGCTCCTGCATGTTTTCATCTCTGTAGTATGCGTGCATTGATTCACTGTATTTTGTTCCGAGCTTAAAGATCTGACCTACTTCGATACCTCTTGTAATCTTGATTTTTCCGCCGCACTTAGGACATTTATATCCTTCCTTTGCAAGCTTAAGGTCGCATACGATATCAGCGGTAAAATCTCTACCGTAGTTGATATTGAGTGTATGATATCCTTCCTTATTTGCACCGGCCACCAGATTTCTCATTTTCGGAACTTCACTGTCCACAATGATGGTGCAGTTTTTAAGACCTACAGGACCGCAGAATCCGCCGACTCCGCCTAAAATCTCCTGTACTTCTTTTTCATCCGCAAATTCCAGGGCAAATTCGGGAACATCGATAGCATTTATTAATTTTGTTTCATTTAATTCTCTGTCGCCTCTGATGAATGCAACATAGAAGTTTCCTTCAGCCTTAAACATGAGAGCTTTAAGAGTTTTTTCAGCCGGGAGTCCGAGATATGTTGCTACATCTTCTATGGTTTTGCATTCAGGTGTAAGCTCATCTACAGGCTCCAGCATTTCTTCTGTCTGCTGAGGATCATCTACACATTCAAGTCTTTCCGTGGTAGCGGCAACATCACAGTCCTCGCAGTATCCTACTTCACTTTCACCCACTGCGGAAAATGCACAGAATTCGTGAGATGCACTTCCGCCGATTGCTCCGTTGTCAGCCTCGATAGGTCTGAAATTGAGATCAAATCTTGTAAAAATTCTTGAATATGCATCATACATTTCATCATAGCTTGCATTCATGCCGGCTTCATCTCTGTCGAAAGTATATGCATCCTTCATGATAAACTCTCTGCTACGCATAACTCCGAATCTCGGTCTTTTTTCATCTCTGTACTTTGTCTGAATCTGATAAATATTCAGAGGGAGCTGTCTGTATGAAGTTACTTCGTCTCTGATAATATCTGTGAAAACCTCTTCGTGGGTAGGTCCGAGACAGAAATCTCTGCCGGCTCTGTCCTTTAATCTGACAAGCTCAGGGCCGTACTTATACCATCTTCCGGATTCTTCCCAGAGTTCCGCAGGATGAAGAGCCGAACACAGAATTTCCTGAGCACCCTTTGCATCCATTTCCTCTCTTACAATATTTTCTACCTTATGAATAACTCTGAGTCCCAAAGGCATGTGATTATAAACACCGGAAACCAGTTTTTTCATCATTCCCGCTCTGAGCATTAAAACGTGACTGTCTATTACAGCTTCATTCGGCACTTCTCTTAATGTGTGAAAGTGCATTTTTGACATTTTCATAATTACATTCTCCTCTTTATTCAGTAAACATTTGTGTATTTTTTATAATAATCGCAGTTTCTCTGTGAAAGCTGCGGGTTCTTCGGATATATAACAGTCCGGCAGAATCATCGAACACTCTCGACCTGCTTATTCCGCCGTTTTTTCCACCGACACTATCGCCTGTGCCGAAATACCTTCTTTTCTTCCTTCGAATCCCATTTTTTCCGTTGTAGTCGCTTTAATGTTCACCCTTGCGGGACTCAGTGCCAGAGCTTCGGCTACATTTACCTTCATCATCTCCGAATGAGGCGATATTCTGGGTGCCTGAGCAACAATCACAGCATCCACATTCACAGGATAATATCCGTAGTTTTTCATAATCCTCCTGACCTCCGTCAGCAGCTTCATGCTGGATATTCCCATATACCGTTCATCTGTATCCGGAAAATGAATCCCGATATCACCGAGTCCGCAGGCTCCGAGAAGTGCGTCCATGATGGCATGAACAAGCACATCCCCGTCAGAGTGTGCTTCCAGTCCCTTTTCATACGGAATATTCACTCCGCCGAGAACCAGCGGTTTTTCCGGTATTAATCTATGTGCATCGTAACCGATTCCAACAAACATTTTCTCTACCTTTTACTTCTGTTTAATAGAATTCCTTCCGCAAAAATCAAATCTTCGGAAGTAGTAATCTTTATATTATCATATTTACCTTCAACAATAAATACCTTTTTACCTTCTTTTTCGGCAAAAACCGCTTCATCAGTCCCTAAAAATCCCGTTTCCACGTATTTCCGCATCCAGCTTTTTATTTCGCCGCAAAAAAAACCCTGAGGTGTCTGAATTGCATAAAGACGGCTTCTGTCCGGAGTTTCCTCTGTGAATCCGTCTTTTACAAATTTTATTGTATCTTTTACCGGAACTCCCGCCGCACAGCATCCGTGCTCATATACAGCCTCAATACACGAGGTAATCAAATCATCCTCAATCAATGCCCTTGCCGCGTCATGGATCAGAACTATCGAATCATCCGGCGGCACTTCAAGTGCTTTAAGCACAGAAAAACAACGTTCCTTTCCTCCCGGAACGATGTCCTTCACTTTTGCAAACTTCCCATCCGCCGGAATTAATTTCCGACAGTATGAAACTTCGTCGGGCTTTGCCGCCACAACAATACCGTCCACATATTTATTCTGTGCAAAAACCTCTACAGTCCTTTCGAGAATTGTTTTACCGCAGAGCTCAATGAACACCTTATTGATACCGGGTCTTCCCATACGCTTTCCGCTTCCTGCGGCCGGAATTACAACATTTACCTGTTTTCCCTTATACATATTTCACTATATCCTTCGGTATATCTGTTTCCGAATACCCCTGTAGGCGGCATCGTTCTTACTGCATTATCACCGGGCAATCACTTCTTTTGCTTAGCAAATATCATTCTTCCCGATGCAGTCTGCAGAATACTTGTAACCTCCGCCTTAATCATCTGTCCGATCAGAAACTTTCCGTTTTCGATGATAATCATAGTCCCGTCGTCAAGATATCCGACTCCCTGATTATTCTCTCTTCCTTCTCTGACAACCTGAATGTCCAATGCCTCTCCCGGAATAACCACCGGTTTCAGGGCTTTAACCACATCATTAATATTCAATACGCGAATCTGCTGTATCTCCGCAACCTGTATGAGATTGTAATCATTAGTTACTATTTTCCCACCTAATTTCTGTGAAAGCTTCAAAAGCTTGACATCCACTTCTTCGGCTCCCTCCCAGTCCTTATCAGCATAGGTGTTGTATATTTCCAATCCGTAGTAGGTCTGCATCTCTTTAAGAATAGCCAGACCCCTGCGGCCCTTGGCTTTTTTCAGCACATCCGCCGAATCCGAGAGATGGCGCAGCTCCGTAAGCACGAATTCCGGTATTATTATTTTTCCTTCTATGAAACCCGTCTTCATTACATCCATAATTCTGCCGTCTATCAGTACGCTGGTATCAAGAATTTTGGGCATTGCTTCCTGCTTCTCATTTTTTCCTGATTTTCCGCGTCCGAAAATCGAAACAAGAAAAGATGTCTTCCTGTCATCGGAGCTGTCTTTGTCTATCCGTCTTTTTGCAAGACGCGATCCCACCACCGTGCCAAGTCCTCCGAAAACAATATAACACAGTGCCGTCAGTGCCTGCCCCAGATACAGAATATCAATATGCGAAAAAATTCCGCTGCACAGAAAGGCTATCAGAAGCCCCATCAGAAGTCCCAGAACACCTCCGACAAAAACAATAGGGGGGACTTTAGAAATGTCATTTTCTATTCTGTTTCCTATATTTATCCAGTTATCTTTAACTCCCCTGTATAACAGGAAGAACAGTACTCCGCCCATAACCGCAAAAATTACAGGCACAAAGGTTTCTGCCGGGCCGTTATCCATTGCCTCCCCTTTGGCATAAGTTGAAACAGCCAGAATATATACCAATGTCCCCAGACAGTACCCTGCAATACAGCCCGAGACAGTAATCAGCGCTTTAATTAATTTGTCGAACATTTTATATTCTATCCCCTCGATTTATTTTATATTACTCAAACACAGCTTTTTCAATCATAAGCTCGGCATCTTCTATTTTCATGTCATTTACCAGTACAATTTCACTTAGCAGAATGTGTTTGGCATTCATAAGCATTTTTCTCTCCCCCGTAGACAGACCTTTTTTTCTGTCCGAGTGCATAAGATTTCTCACAACCTCCGCAACACTGAAGATATTTCCGCTTTTAAGCTTTACCGCATTTTCGCGATATCTTCTGTTCCAGTTTTCCGGCATTACAGTGGGTTCCTCTCCAAGAAGCTTTATTACCTCATCAATACGTTCCCGGGATTCAATTCGGCGCATGCCTATTTCAATACTGTTGTCAACAGGTATCATTACTTTCATATCACCATAGGAAATCTTCATTACATAATAATCCCGTTCGTCATCCAATATTTTTTTCGTTTCAATTTTTTCAATTATTCCCGCACCGTGCATCGGATATACGACTTTTTCACCTATACTGAACATATGAAATACCTCCACTGTAACTTACAGTATACCCCTTTTTTTCAGCCAGTGTCAATCCTGTAACGATAATTTAACAGCTTCCAGAATATCCCGGGCTCCTATTGCTTCGATTTTCCCCTTTTCATGCCATTTTTCACGGTTTTTCATAGGAAGCAGTATTCTACCGAAGCCCATTCTCTGTGCTTCTCCCGCAATTCTCTCAGGCCCGGGAATTCCCCTGAGTTCTCCGGTCAGTCCAAGCTCTCCGATTATTATCATGCCGGGATCCGCCACAGGTTTTCCTGTGGCTGCGGAAAGTATTGCTATTGCCGCGGCAAGATCAATACCTGTTCCCTCCGGCTTTATACCTCCTGCCACATTGACATAAATATCACGGTTTGTGAAATTCAGTCCCAGCTTCTTTTCAAGAACTGCCACTATCATATTCAGTCTTCCCGAATCAAGACCTATGCTGCTCCTTCTTCCGAAAGATGCACCCGAGCCCGCCACCAGAGCCTGAACCTCCAGAATCAGAGGGCGGGAGCCTTCATAAACCGCGGTAGTCACGGCCCCCTCAACTCCTTTGGATGATTCTTCCAGAAGCGAGGATGATAAGTCCTCTATCTCCCGGAGTCCTTCCTGTGTCATCTGAAAAGCTCCTATTTCGCTGGTGTTGCCGAAACGGTTCTTATACGCACGCATTATACGAAATCCATGGTTTCTTTCTCCCGAAAAATTAAGTACTGTATCCACCAGATGTTCCACAATTTTCGGTCCCGCCAGGTCACCGCTTTTGTTTACATGTGCAACTATGAATGCCGCAATGCCTTTTGCTTTTGACACTCTCATTATCTCTGCGGCACATGCACGCACTTGTGAAACGCTCCCCGATGCGGAGGTCAGCCGGGATGAATACAGGGTCTGAACCGAGTCTATCACGAAAAACACAGGATTCCATTCCTCTATGGTTTCCAGTATCGTTTCAAGCTCATTTTCGGTAAAAACATAAAGCTCCTCCGCCAGTCCGCCGATTCTGTCCGCTCTTAATTTAATCTGTTCGGGAGATTCCTCTCCGCTGATATACAATACCTTCCCGTATTTTCTCGCTATATTTGCCGCAGTCTGAAGAAGAATAGTAGATTTTCCTATACCCGGTTCTCCCGAAATAAGTGTAAGTGAACCTTTTACAATTCCGCCTCCCAGAACCCGGTTCATTTCGGATACCCCCGTGTCCATTCTCGAATGTTCGAGCGAAGTTATTTCCGCTATTTTAGATGGCCCGGCCGCATGGCCGGATAATTTTCTCATAATTGATGCGGCAGCAGTCGTATCCGATACTTTTTCCTCGCGAAAGGTATTCCATGCACCGCAGATGCACTGTCCCAGCCACTTCGGGCTTTCATATCCGCATTCACTGCACACAAACACAGTCTGAGGCTTTTTAGCCATTGTACTCACCTGCTTTATTTATGACGATTTTATCGTCCTTTACATCAACCAGAGCTTCGTCCCCCGAGCTTAAGTCACCTTTAAGTATTGCCTCGGCAAATTTATCCTCAATAAGACGTGTAATAGTTCTTCTCAAAGGTCTTGCACCGAATTTCTCATCAAAGCCTTCTCTGAAAATCAGATCCTTAGCCTCTTCGGTTACTTCCAGCTTCATCTTTAGTTTCAGAGCTCTTTTTTTAAGGTCTTCGATCATCAGATCGATTATTGTCCTTATTTCCGGCTTTTCCAGACTGTGAAATACGATGACTTCATCCAGCCTGTTCAGAAACTCGGGTCTGAATGTCTTGCTGAGGCTTTCCAGGATGTTATCCTTCATTTTTTCGTAGGCATTCATCTTTTCGTCAAGGTCGTCTGCGGCAAATCCCATGGTTTTCTGCTTCTTTACAGTATGTGCACCTACATTCGAGGTCATAATTATTACCGAATTTTTGAAATCCGCCATCTTGCCCTTGGAATCCGAAAGCATACCGTCCTCCAGAATCTGTAGAAGAATATTGAATACATCCGGATGTGCTTTCTCGATTTCATCCAGCAGGATAATTGAATAAGGCTTCCTTCTGACCTTTTCGCAGAGCTGACCTCCTTCCTCATATCCAACATAACCCGGAGGCGATCCTATAATCTTGGATACCGAATGCTTCTCCATGTATTCTGACATATCAAGTCTGATAATGGCATTTTCATCTCCGAACAGGGCTTCCGCCAGAGCTTTGGACAGCTCGGTTTTTCCTACTCCCGTGGGTCCCAGGAAAAGGAATGAACCCACCGGACGTTTCGGATCTTTCAGACCTACCCTCGCCCTTCGAATCGCTCTGGAAATTGCCACTACAGGTTCCTCCTGACCTATTATTCGTTTTTTCAGAGTATTCTCTATACCCAGCAGCTTATCGGTTTCACTCTGATTGAGTTTTTCCACCGGTATCCCGGTCCAACCGGAAATGATTGAGGCGATATCATCCTCCGTAACCACAGCCTTATCCGCATATTGCTCTTCCATGCTTTCTTCGGCTTTTTTAATAAGCTCATCCAGCTCCTGCTCCCGGTCTCTCATCTTTGCCGCAGCCTCAAAATCCTGAGCTTTAATAGCATCCTCTTTGGAAGCGGTAACTTCTGTAAGCTCATCTTCCAGCTCAATCATCTCATCAGTCTTGGAATATGTTCTGAGTCGGATTCTTGCCGCAGCCTCGTCCATCAGATCGACAGCCTTATCCGGCAGAAATCTGTCCGGAATATATCTTGCTGACAGACTTACAGCGGAAAATATTGCCTTATCGCTTATTTTTACTTTGTGATGCTTTTCATACTCCTCTTTCAGTCCAATAAGAATTGCCACCGCATCATTCAGAGTAGGTTCATCCACCTGCACCTGCTGAAAACGTCTTTCCAATGCAGGATCTTTCTCGACCTTTTTACGATATTCGGTAAAAGTTGTTGCTCCTATAACCTGAACATCTCCTCTGCTGAGTGCCGGTTTAAGAATATTTGAAGCATCAATGGATCCCTCTCCTCCTCCGGCGCCGATTATTGTATGCATTTCATCTATAAACAGAATTGTTTTTCCGTCCTGTTTTACTTCATTAAGAGCCTGCTTCATCCTTTCCTCAAATTCACCTCTGAACTTTGACCCTGCAAGTATCCCGGCCATATCCAGAGAAATCAGTTTTCTTCCTCTCAGATTATCCGGTACATCTCCGGAGCTGATTTTCTGCGCCAGTCCTTCCGCCACTGCGGTTTTTCCGACACCCGGTTCTCCCACAAGGCAGGGGTTGTTTTTCGTTCTTCTGCTGAGAATCTGAATGACTCTCTCAATTTCTTTTTCTCTTCCCACTACGGGATCAAGCTTGCCGTTTTTCGCCTCTTCCGTAAGATCTGTTCCGTATTTAACCAGCATACTGCGGCTGTTTTCTTTGGCCTTTTTTTCATTCATTACGGCTTTTTGAGAAATCTCCGTGATATCTTTTTCCAGCTGGGGCAGATTAACACTCATGTCTTTCAGTATCTTTACGGCAATTCCTTTGCCTTCCTTAATTATTCCCACCATCAGATGCTCAATTCCGATGGCATCTCTGTTCATCTGCTTGCATACCATATGGCTGATTTCGATAATCTGCATCGTTCTCTGGGAAAAACCCAGAAGCCTTGTAGCCGTTCCGCTCCCGTCTCCCACCAGCTCTATAATTTTGCTTTTTATTATTTCTGCTGTAATTCCCGCATTTTCAAAAGCTTCCGACAAAGGACTCTGCTGCCTGAGAATTCCCAGAAGCAGGTGTTCACTGCCTATCAGGCTGTGCCCCATGGACGCAGCTTCACTTTGAGCTATCTCTATCGCACGCTTTGCTCCTTCAGTAAATTTTCCATAAACTTCCATCTATTGTCTCCCTTTTCATCGTCATAATTCCGGTATTTCTAATCACTCTCCGATGTTTCGCACACCGACAGCAGCATACCCTTTAACAGGCTCGCCCGAATGTCATTCTTCAGATTTACCGGTCCGGAAATCGAACGATCCGCTGTGGCGGCTTTTATCAGCCTTGCCTCTCTGGAGGTGATCATCTCTCTTTCGTAAATCAGTTCTGTAATCTGATCTGCCTTCAGTTTAGTTATGCTGTCTCCTATTTCTTTCAGAATGTTTGTAATGAAATTATCCCGGGTCATTTCAAGCCGGATAATTTTAATTGATCCGCCTCCGCCTCTCTGACTTTCTATCAGATAACCCTTTTCCATCGAAAATCTCGTTGTCAGAACATAATTAATCTGAGACGGTGCACATTTAAAATATCCGGCCAGTTCATTTCTCTGAATTTCCACCGGATCTCCGACACTGTCTTCAAGGAGCTCTTTAATAAAAACTTCAATGAGGTCGCTCATCTTAGCCATATGACCCCCTCCTTTATTATTGACTTTCTTTGACTTTATTATATTCCCCTCTCCCGTATAAATCAAGTGGAATAATTATGAATATTAAAAACTCTACGAAGTAATGGATTCAAAAGATTTCACACCTGTGTTCAGACTTTCATAAAGTGGAATGCCGAAATACTGAATGCTTTTGACACCGGACTCACAAACGGATATACAGAAGGATGCAACAACAAGATAAAGGTAATTAAGAAAAACGCATATGGACTGAGGAATTTTGAAAGATTTAAAAGAAGAATCATGCATGTAATGGCATGAAAACGGAGAGCCGTTTAAAGCTCTCCGTTCGAGTCGAAAATATTTCGTTATTTTGTTCTACCCCAACATTTGACATAGAACCTTTTTATTTCTATAAAATTATTCCTGTTCTGCCTGATATTCTTTGATAATCTTGTCAGCAAGATGTGCCGGAACTTCATCGTAACGTTCAAAGTTCATTACGAAGCTTCCTCTTGCCTGTGTCATTGATCTGAGAACGATTGCATAGTCGAAAAGTTCAGCCTGAGGAGCTTCTGCCATAAGCTTCTGTCCGCCTCCGGAGATAGGTTCCATACCGAGAATCTTTCCTCTTCTCTTGTTCATGTCGCCCATAACGTCGCCCATGTAATCATCCGGAACTGTAATTTCAAGTTTCATTACAGGTTCGAGGAGACATGGTTTGGCTTCTACTATACCTTTCTTGAATGCGAGAGAAGCGGCAATCTTAAATGCCATTTCATTTGAGTCTACATCATGATATGAACCGTCATACAGTACAGCCTTGATATTTACTACTTTGCAGCCTGCGAGAGGGCCTTTCTGCATTGATTCAACGAGACCCTTTTCAATAGCCGGAACATAGTTCTTAGGAATTGATCCGCCGAAGAGTTCTTCGGAGAATTCGAATTCTTCCTGTGAAGGGCTGAATCTGATATGAACGTCACCGTACTGACCTGCGCCGCCGGACTGTTTTTTATGCTTACCCTGTACATCAGAGCTTCCTTTAATTGTTTCTCTGTAAGCGATTTTCTGAGGTACACTCTGAACTTCAACACCAAACTTATCCTTAAGCTTTGAAGTAACGATGCCGAGCTGGATTTCACCCTGACCGCCTAACAGTGTCTGTTTTGTTTCTACATTTCTTTCAAGTCTGAATGAAGGATCTTCCTCCATAAGCTTGTGGATACCTGTTCCTACCTTTTCATCTTCTCCCTTATTCTTAGGTTCGATGGCAATGTAAAGCGCAGGTGCAGGGAATTCAACGCCCGGAAGCTCGATAGCAGCCGATTTTTCGCTGAGAGTATCACCTGTCTGTGCATACTGCATTTTTGCTACGGCAACGATATCGCCGGCAACTGCCGAAGGGCAGTCTCCCTGAGTCTTTCCTCTGAGGTAGAACATTGAGCCGAGTTTTTCAGCCTTTTCAGCTCTTGCATTATATAATTCCATTCCTGTATTGAATTTACCGGAAATAATCTTAACCAGGTTGATCTTTCCGAGGAACGGGTCTGCGATTGTCTTGAATACGAATCCTACAGGCTTGCCGTTAGGATCTGATGCGATTTCCTTTCCATCAGTTGTAGTATAAGGAGCATGTGTACCTGCCTTTGGTACAAACTTAACCAGTGCGTCAAGAACTTCCTTTATTCCTTCGCCCTTTACTGATGAGCATTTGAGTACAGGAACGATGTTTCCTGTTGAAAATCCGTTCATTAAACCTTTATTGAATTCTTCTTCAGTGAATTCTTCACCGCCGAAGTACTTTTCCATGAGTTCTTCGTCTGTTTCCGCAATAGCTTCAATCAGAGCATCTTCATCATCCAGAGTAACAACGGATGTTCCGAATCTGTCTTTAAGCTCTTCAACCAATGCCTCTGCATCCACATTTTCCTTGTCTGTTTTTGAAAGAACAAACATCTTAGGCATATCGAAATGCTTACATGAATTCCATGCTTTTTCTGTTCCTACCTGGATACCGGAAGAAGCATCTACTAAGATAACAGCCGCATCTACTGCTGCCATTGCTGAATTAACTTCACCTACAAAGTCGAAGAAACCCGGTGTGTCGATAAAATTAATCTTCACTTTATTATATTCAACCGGAACGATTGATGCTGAAATCGAATAACCTTTTTCAATTTCCATTTTATCGTAGTCAGATACGGTATTTCCGTCTTCAACCTTTCCCAATCTGCTGATTACGCCTGTGGAAAGGAGTGCTGCTTCCAGAAAAGTGGTCTTTCCGCATCCGCCATGTCCCAAAAGTGCAACGTTTCTAATCGTTTCGCCATTATAGCCCTTCATTTTTAAGATTCCTCCTGATATATATAATTTATTTTGTCCGTCCTAAGAGTACACTTACATATTATATCATTTTTTCTGAATAAGGTAAATAGTAAAATTCATGTGCTCATAAAAAAGACTGTAAAAAAGGCACAATGCTCCCTGCTCCGGCGCAGCAGGGCACATCATGCCGTACGTTATTAATATTCAGATTAAAATTCCGCAGTTTTAGGTGTTCTCGGGAACGGGAGTACGTCTCTGATATTTGACATTCCGGTAATATACATGATGATTCTTTCAAATCCCAGGCCATATCCGGCATGCTTCACTCCGCCGTACTTTCTGAGATCGAGATACCACCAGTAATCCGATTCATTGAGTCCCAGCTCCGCCATTCTTGCCGTAAGCACATCATAACGCTCCTCTCTCTGAGAACCGCCGATGATTTCGCCAACTCCCGGAACCAGCAGGTCACAGGCCGCAACAGTCTTGCTGTCATCATTCAGTCTCATATAGAAAGCCTTGATTTCCTTTGGATAGTCCGTAACAAATACAGGCTTTTTATAAATCTCTTCTGTGATATATCTTTCATGCTCTGTCTGAAGGTCAATTCCCCATTCAACAGGATACTGGAATTCCTTATCAGCTTTGAGAAGTAATTCCACAGCTTCTGTGTATGTGATTCTTGCAAAATCGGAATTTACGATATTATTAAGTCTGTCAATCAGACCTTTGTCAATAAAGCTGTTGAAGAACTGCATTTCTTCCGGAGCTTTTTCCATTACGAAGTTGATAATATACTTAATCATTGCCTCTGCCAGGTCCATATTGTCTTCAAGGTCGGCAAAAGCCACTTCCGGTTCAATCATCCAGAATTCTGATGCGTGTCTGGCTGTATTTGAATTTTCGGCACGGAAGGTAGGTCCAAAGGTATATATATTTCTGAATGCCATAGCAAAGGTTTCAGCCTCCAGCTGACCTGATACGGTAAGGTTTGTTTCCTTTCCGAAAAAGTCTGTGGTGTAGTCAACTGTTCCGTCTTCTTTTCTCGGCAGTTCGTTCATATCCAGTGTTGTGATTCTGAACATTTCTCCGGCGCCTTCACAGTCGCTGCCTGTAATAATAGGTGTATGCACATATACAAAATCATTGTCCTGGAAAAATTTATGAATTGCATAAGCCACCAGTGAACGAACACGGAAAACGGCCGAAAAAGTATTGCTCCTCGGTCTGAGATGTGCGATTTCTCTCAGAAATTCCATGCTGTGTCTTTTTTTCTGAAGAGGATAATCCGGTGCGGAATCCGCCTCAATCACAACCTCCGAAGCTTTGATTTCAAAAGGCTGCTTTGCATCCGGAGTAAGGGCAAGAGTTCCCTTTACCATGAGTGCCGCCGCTATCGGAGCTTTTGCAATCTCTTCAAAATTGCCTATAAAAGCCTGTTCATATACCACCTGCACGGATTTGAAAAATGTGCCGTCGTTTAATTCGATGAATCCGAATTTATTGGAGCTTCTGTTGGTTCTTACCCAGCCCCTTATAATTATTTCTTTTCCGGCATATTCATCTGTGTTTCTGAATAATTGTCTGATCTGAATATCTTTCATTTGAAATTCTCTTTTCTTAATTTATATATTTTTATATTTCACCTGAACCTGTAAGTCTTTCCGCTCTTGCAAAATTTTCCGCAGGTGAAATATTTATAATTAACGTAAATTTAATTTTATCAGACCTTTATCCCCGAGTCAAGGTCTCGGTGAAAAAGGATTGATTTCAGTAATATTTCATGTTACGGTTCACAGCCGTTGGAAACAATTATGAAATTAATATTGTACTGTTCAGATTCGAAGTGACTGTTCCATAGCTTTATTTCAATACTATTTTACATCGTTTTCATCAAACGGATCCCCGCATTCCGGGCAGAATTTCGGCGGATTGAACGGATCCTCCGGCTCCCATCCGCACTTACTGCATCTGTATGCCTTTCCTTCGGGACGCTTAGCCCCGCATTCCGGGCAGAATTTTCCCGTATTTACAGCTCCGCAGACGCACTTCCATTCTTTATTTACAGGTTTCGCCGCCCCGCATTCAACACAGAATTTGCCGGTATTTTCTTCTCCGCAGCTGCATCTCCATACTCCGGCTCTTTTTGACTCTGAATTTTTTATCCCGGCGCTGTTCATTCCTGATTCCGTCAATCCTGTTCCGGAATCATTACCGACCGTCTGTGTATCTCCGCTTTTCTGTTCCGCCTGCTTCCGAGTGCGATCCATTTCAAACAGATTACCTATATCGGCTCCTCCGGCCTGCCGGGACATGCCCATTCCGAAGAATCCTCCCATTGCACCCATACCGCCTTCATTTTTCGCAGCATCCTGCATAGCCTGTGCCTGTGCGCCCGCAAGATGTGCGGCGGCCATGCCGGGATTTCTCAAAGCTCCGTTTCTCTGAAGCTCTTTGATCATCTTTTCGTCTTCTTCCGGAGCCTTAACCGAAGAAACACCGATGGATACGATTTCTATTCCTCTGAATTCTTTCCATTTCTGACTCAGAGCCTCATTCAGTGCCTCTGCCAGTTCCTCAGTATGACCCGGGAGTGCCGAATATCTGATGCCCATCCCGCTGATTTTTGCAAAAGCCGGCTGAAGCGCCGTCAGGAACTCACTTTTAAGCTGACCGTCAATATTCTGACGGAGATAATCCTCTTCACTGTTTCCGCATACATTTGTATAAAACAAAACCGGATTTGTGATTCTGTAGCTGTATTCCCCGAAGCACTTCACGGAAATATCTATATCCAGCCCTATATTTGTGTCCACCACCCTGAAAGGTACCGGTGACGGAGTTCCGTATTTATTTCCTATGAGCTCTTTTGTGTTGACATAATAAATTCTCTGATCTCTGGGAGCCTCTCCTCCGAAGGTAAATCTGCGTCCCATGTTTTTCAGTACTTCGGCTATGCTGTCGGAAAGCTTTCCCTGAAAAATTGTAGGTTCTGCCGATGCATCGTAAACGAATTCTCCCGGCTCCGCACAAATCTCCACAACTCTGCCCTGGTCCACGATCAGCATACACTGTCCGTCCGCCACTGCCGCAACAGAGCCCTGTGTAATAATATTGTCAAATCCCTTTGTATTGGAAGAACGCTTAGACATCCTTTTTCTGCCTTTGGTCATCAGCACATCCGCTTCCATTGATTCACAGTAAAAATACTCTTTCCATTGATCTGCCAGAACTCCTCCGGCACTTCCGAAAGCCGCTTTAATTAAACCCATTTCCGTACCACTGCAATGCCGCCGTCAATTATCAGCGGCATCTGCTTCTCCTTTCCGAATTATTAAACTCATGATGTTCCTCGGCATGATTTTCGCATTATCTCCTCTTCATCGGGGAACTTATTAAACTACAAGTACCATATATTATATCGGAAAAGCAAAATTCCCCCATATAATGTGTCTTGTTTAATGAATAATATCGTATTTTCATCGAAATTCAGCTTCAGAAGCTTCCTCCGCCGCCGCCGTGAAAGCGTCCGCCGGAGCTCATGTGAGTTCCGGAATCCTGCTGAGGTTTTGGCGTCCTTATCACATTTGAATACAGATATATGTCACGACAGGTTTTCAGATTCACACTTCCCTCTTCCAGATATGCATCCGCATCCGTCTGTTTTACCGCATTATTCATTTTACGCTTCTTTGCCGATGTCAGAATAAGCCCCATGATTATTCCGAAAATTATTCCCGCCGTCAGTGCGGCAGGCCAGACTTTTGAAATAAAATACTTTACTTTACCCGAAAAAGTTGCGGGCATGTGACTGCGGTTTTCGAGATTACCGTCATATCCTCCCCCGCCCGGATTAACAGCATAGTATTCCACCATTTTTCCGTATGTAATAAATGCATCGGCAAATTTTCCCTCGCTCAGATACGGAGCAACCGAGTTTTTAAGTTCCTCAATCCTTTTATTTCCGATAATCTCAATTGCATCGCCATATGTGGAAAACTGATACTTTCTTTCGTCCATGCTTATATAGAGCAGTATTCCGTCGTCATCCTCTCCGGCTCCGTAGAACAGATAATCATAATAGTCATCGGCAGTCTCTTCCGCCGTACTGCCCCACATTTCATCTTCAACTATTACCGCCACGTCCATATTTATTTCATTTCTTGTTTTTTCCAGCTGTTCCTTCACAGCGGTATTTTCATTTTCATTAAGAACACCGCTGTAATCACAGACCGCCGGTCTGTAGAAGCTTCCCTCGACAAAAGCTTCTCCGTAAAGCTTACCGGTCACATTCACCACTGTGCTCTGACATGAATCATATTCACCAAACCTGTCAAGTTTAATCTGTGCCAGTCTGCTGATTTCGGCACATGTCTCCTCCGGAAAAGTATTTTTTGCATTTCCGTAAGCTTTTAATATCAAGGAGTCGCTTTCTTCATCAATATACAAAACCAGGCCGTTTCCGGATGAAAGCTTTGATGAAAATGCATCCGCCCCGGTCTCAGGCCTCTTATCCCCGTCTATCACAATAATCAGTTCGGCTCCGTCACTTTCAAGCCATGAACAGCGGGTCTCCAGTATTTTTATCTGGCTTGCGGATAATTCGTCTTCTTTATCATACACATAAGTCTGTCCGGCAAATGCCGCGCAGGGAAAAAGAAAGACAATCAGAAAAATCAACATCTTAATTAAAGATATTTTTCTTTTCATATATCTCGCCTCCTAAATCATTATCAGCCCTGCGATAAGGGCTGCCGCAACAGCTGCGGCGGCTCCGGAAATCAGAGACGAGAGGACGAAATATCTGTTTTTCTTTCCCCTGTCGGTAGGATATTCGCCCACCACTTTTCCGGTCTGACCGTTTACCGCATATTTATATACGGTATCTTTGTATTTTATATTAAGCATCCATACAGGCAGAAGTGCATATCTTATTTTACCGTCCGAAAAGCTGACGGAAGAACTCAGAGGTGTTACTCCCATATAACCCGTTGCTGTCCGTGCAAAAACATCTTCAGTGCTCTTTTTAACTCTCAGATTTGCTCTTTCGACAGATTCTTCTGCCGAAACGTCATACTTGTCGGAAAGAAATCCCGAGAGGTATGCTGTATTAAAATTCACTGCTTCGCTGTAATCGAAAGGCTCCAGAGCGTCCATGTAGCTGTCATCCGCTTTTCGCGATCCGTCAACGGGAATATGATTGAACGTCACACTTCCGCTTCTGTAAAGCCTGAAAAAGTCTGTTTTTTCGTAATTATATTCTGAATCTGCCCAGGCACTGACTAATGCGGCATTATATGTAATCGACGCATCACAGCAGCAGCCAAAAGCCCAGAACGGAACATATATTCCGGTCATCTCCGTTATCTTTTTTCTGTCCTTAAACTCTTTGGGCAGAAAAGGTCTTTTCAATGCGTCAGCCTCGAAAATCTCCACAGCTCTCTTTTTGTCGATTTTAAACGGAATTATGAAATCCGGTCTGAGACTTCCCTCAAATTTTCCTTTTACTATTGTGGCATTTCCGCAGTATGGACACACTGTTGATCCCATAGTGGAATCTCCTGTGATATCCGCTCCGCAGGAAGGGCACGTATATGACGCCAGATTTTCGGTCTCCGCTTCATCGAATTCTCTGGGTTCGAAGGAATCCCAGGAATACCTGGACTCGGAGCCGGAGCCGTGTTCCGCGTCTGAAAGCTGCTCCATAGTTTCCGGCGAAAAATGATTCCCGCAGGAATCACATTTCAGATTACCCTCCGCCTCACTGAAAAACAGAGGTGCCCCGCAGCAGGGACATTTATAGTTTTTAATATCCTCCATATTCTCGTTTCTCCTTTCTCCGATGTCATGATACAGAATGTCTATGCAGGCTGTTCCGTTTGACAGCTTTTCAGAAATTCTCTTAACCTCAATGATTATTCAGTCGGAATCAGATCTGAGAGTTTTATATAACGAAGCTCCCAGAATAACGACTCCTCCGATTACTTCCCTGAGTGTTACCATATCATGCAGTAATATCATTGCAAAAATAATACTGTACACCGTTTCCATTCCGGAAATTATTCCCGCCGTATGAACCTTCACATTTTTCAGCGAAGATATGAACATTGAATGAGCTGCCGCGGTGCAGACAATTCCCATGAAAACAACCGCTGCCACTTCCGAAAAGTCAATTATTATTTCACCCTTTATTACATTGGCAGTAAACACAGCCGCAAAGGGCAGCAGTATCAGTGTCGCCGTCCCCTGTTCATGCAGACATATCTGTCTTCCGGAATATTTGTTCGAAAGCTTTCGATTCATAAGAGACAGCACCGCATACGTAAAGCTGCTGACCATTCCCCACATGACCCCTGCCGTAACATTGTTCTGAAGGCTGAACTGCGGTATCGTAACCGCAACTCCCGCCAGCATAATCAGAGATATTATAATATTACCCGTCTTAAGTCTTTCATGATACAGAAGCGGCTCCAGAAATGTCACAAAAAGCGGAAACGCCGCAAAGGTAATCGTTCCGACAGCCACTGAGGAAATCTGAATAGAATGTATGAAGGATGTCCAGTGAACTGCCATCACCACACCTGCCGCCGCCATGAACAGTAAATCCCCGATACAGTCCGGTCTGATTTTTTCCTTCTTTACCGACATAAAAATCAGAAGGAAAAGCGATGAAAAAAGAACTCTTCCAAAGGTAACCGCCGCTGCCGGCCACGAAACAAATTTTCCTATTACTCCCGCCATCCCGAACATTGCCACCGCAAGGTGCAGCATTGCGAGATCTTTTCTTTTATTCATCTTTCCCGTGACCTTTCTCTGTCTTTATCTACGGCAGGTGTTTCTAATACTTCATCTGCCTTGCGATATCATTATTGTTACAGTTTTCACAAGCTTTTAAATCAACAGTCTGTTTACTGTTTTCTACCCAGATACTCTTCAACGACGCTGCAGAATACAATCACTCCGTCAATCATAGCCTTTTCGTTAAAATCAAATCTTACATCATGATTTGCCGCAGCACACTCGCATAACAGAGATATAAAAATCGACCCGCCTCCGTTTTTCATTACTCTTTCCGCAAAGCAGGCGTAATCCTCACTTCCTCCGCCGGAGATATCACTTACTTTCACATCAAAATCCGGATGTTTTTCAAACAGTTCCGCAACCCGTTTCACCATTTTACCGGAGTTTTCAAGTGAAGGGGTTCCTCCCATCTGAATTATCTCCGTCTCACAGTCGTACATTTCCGCGGCTGCTTTTATTATCCGGTATGCCGAACTCTCCATATACTCTTTTGCCTCAGTGGTTTTTCCGCGCACTTCGGCTTCCAGACAGGCTCTGTCGCATATTACATTTCGACCTGTACCGGCAGTAAGTCTTCCTACATTTATCTGAGTGGGAATGTTTCCGTACCGCGGAATCGCATGAAGATTCAGCACCGC
Organism: Firmicutes bacterium UBA1739; assembly: GCA_002315385.1. Lineage (GTDB taxonomy): Bacteria > Bacillota > Clostridia > Peptostreptococcales > Anaerovoracaceae > UBA1739. The sequence continues at coordinate 23,014 of DCHZ01000007.1, forward strand.
TGATGCCGCTGCCAGCATCGCATTCTTCCCTTCATGGGGAGCCGCACCCGCATGAGCCGCTTTTCCCAGAAACCGTACGTCAAATTTCGATGTTGCCAGAGTTGCTTTTATATCTTCTTTAATTATCGAAAGGCAGGTTCTGCCACCGTTCCCGGGAAACAGATGCACAGCCATGGCATAGTCCGCATCATCCAGCCATCCGCCCTCAACTATTGATCCTGCACCACGAACACCTTCTTCCGCAGGCTGAAATATCAGTCTTATCTTACCGTTAAACCGGTTTCTGTGTTTCATCAGAATCTGCGCTGTTCCGAGACCGATTGCGGCGTGACCGTCATGACCGCAGGCATGCATTATACCCTCAGTAACAGAGGCAAATCCTTCTTTGCAGGGTATATGATTTTTTGCTTTGCTTTCACAGACACCGAGAGCGTCAATATCGAATCTCAGCACCATAACCGGGCCTTTTCCGCAATCAAGTTCGGCAATTGCTCCGGTAAACCCTCCTCTGGTATACGGAAGATACTTTTCACAACCGCCGTTCTCCAGTGCCCACAGATAATGCCTCTCCATCTCGTCTTCATCCGGCAAACCCATTCTTGCTTCTCTCGTGCAAACCTTTTCTCCCAGAACAGGCTCATAGCCCATCTGTGCCAGAGCTTCGGCTATTTTCGATGTCGTTCTCATCTCAAGCCATCCGCTTTCGGCATATTTATGAAAATCTCTTCTCCAGTTAATAAGCTGTGTACTTACAATGGCAGCTTCTTTTTCTATCCATTTTTCAGTCATGACTACCTCTTTGCATAAACTTCAGATATGCACTTCCTCTTATATGTGATTCTCTTCTCTTTTTTTCACATCATATCATAACCGGTTTGTGATTTCCACTACCACTTTTGCATTAAACCGTCGGCAGCCTCTCAGCTTTGCCGGCCTGAGATTAGAAGCAGGCTTTTTCCGGGTTAAGGTGGTTTATCCCAACGATTCTTTATTCCCGTTTTTTTGTTCCGGGTAATGTTTTCGCCGGATGCGAATATGATATTACATGAACAGATATTCCGAACTGATACAGAAAGCTTCAGACATTCTCAATTCACAGGGATACATAGTTATGGCGGCTCTGGCTCCCAAAACTTCCACCGACCAGCCCGGGCTGCTCTACCGGGGGCACGACTACTCAGCCATCGGCCGGGCTGCAGACAAGGTGCTGCCGATGACTTACGAATGGGGATATACTTATCTCCATCAATGTTATATGCTATGTGTTAATGCATCACTCAGGCATAATTTTCAAAAAAATATCGCCGGTTTAGGCGGTATTTTTTTGATTAGTTTCCGGAAGCATCAGCTTCCTTTCTTACCTTCTCGACGGTAGCTTCTATGAGTTTTGACAGGTCCTCTTCAGCTATCACGATGCCCATTTCAGTGAGCTTCAGAAGCAGCCAGTCCATAACTCGGTCCTTCTTATACGCGCCCGAGCTTTTCCACAGCTCCTGTTCTGCCCATCTTACCGCGTCTTCAACGAGACGCATGATGTACGCATGCTCTTCGGTAGATAACTCAATGCCGCTTTTCTTTGCTTTGTTTCTGATGAGCGGTATCAGGAAACCGCCGATAATGATAGCGAGAATGCCGCTTATGATTTCAATCCAGTTAATACTATCCATCACCCTGTTCTCCTTCCGTATCTGTCACCTTATAGGTTTTCTTGATCTTCATGACCTTTTCCTTATATCTAAGATTTTCCTTGCTGTACGTGCCAAAGTAGGCTTTGAGCATATACCCCGCAAAAATAGCAACTCCACCAGTCATGACTGTCTGGGAGAGTGATTCTGCAATCTGGTCCCTGCCACAGAAGGCCAGGACATATGATAAGGATATCCATATAACGAAAAACCACATAAGGCGGTTTACCCATTTTTTTGTAAATGTATAGACTTCCCTATCTTCTCTTTTCATTTTCTTCTAAATCCTTAATCCTCTTGTTCGCAACCTTAATCTGCTCTTTAACCACTGGCATTGTCTCGGAGAACAGTTTGGCATAGTGGTTATGCTCTTTTATGTCCTCTTTTAAATCTGAGATATCTTCTTTAATATGCTGGATCTCCTGATTCTGCACAATGTTCTGCTTCTCAAGCTCAGACGTGACCTTGTCCCTTGTGGATTTCGCGGAAACAACAATGCCGACCATAGTAATTGCTCCGGTCACAAGAGTTGTGAATATTGCATCTGACATGCCCGCCTCCTACTTCTTTCTCTTTCCGCCTTTGCAAGACATGCTTTTACCCCCCTTTTTTTATTAATAAATCTTTGACTTCCTATAATCAAAATCTACTTTATTTGATCTGGAATCAAGGTGAATAAAGGTGTCGTAGTCTCCGAAACCACCCCCACCTCCACAGATTTCGTGCCATTTCTTTTTCACATTATTAATCCATTCTCTTTTTCTTTCTTTGGTAAAAGTAGACCATTCAGACGGCTTTGCGATATCGCAAGCCATTCCTTTTAAATGCTGAGAACCGGCAACACCACCCACTTTCTTGTTATAAGCAACTGAGCGATACCAACTGTTTACCTTCATCGGTTTTTTATACCAGTCTCTTAATTTCTGCATATTGTTTGCGTGCTTTATAAGTCCGTCACTTATAACAAGCGAACCATCTCTACATTTCATCTCGGATAGAGAGAAATTTTTAGTTCCTTTGAAATTATTCATAGGTTACCTCCTTAAAAAGTCTCAACATCCCAACTTTCAGGGATAGCACTTATACCTCTTGTTGTATCTGTGCCGTTATAATAAAGAACACCATATCCGTATACAGGCACTTCATTCATCCAATTTCTGAAAAACGCATCCGCAAACTTGCCTGTATAGTGCAATTTAACCTCTTGAAGGTCTGAGCAATAATAAAACATATTGTTAAAGCATCTGTAAGCTAATTGTGTAGCATGGATTTCGGGACCGTTTATCATATTTTTACAATTCCAGAACATACCCGCATAGCAGTAGTTAGACAGAGTTATTGCCGGAAGTACAACATTTTGACCTGCCGTAGGTTGCAAGTTTTCACAGTCATAGAACATATACATATAGCAATAATTCGCAAGTGTTGTTGCTGGGAGTTTTGGTGGAGTGCACAGTCCTGCACAACCATCAAAGAGTTTGTAGAAACAGTAAGTATAAGTTATAGTTGTGCTTTCTCCTACACCATCAAGCTGGAGTAGTATCATTTAAATGC
>DCHZ01000025.1 GCA_002315385.1 Firmicutes bacterium UBA1739
AACAAAGTATTAGAAGTTTATCTTGAGTGTAAATGATTTGAAAGGAGTTTTTATTATGAATAATGAACGCAATTGCAACTGTGGAGGAGTTATCAGTGCTTCAGATCCACGGTTTGTACAATTGAAAGAATTCATCGATTCTTTAAAAGCAAAAGGTACTAAAGGCCTGACAATGCCTGTTCTTCAGGAAGCGCAGAAGCTTTTTGGATTCCTGCCTCTGGAAGTACAGAAATTTGTTGCGGATGAAATCGATGTTCCTTTGGCAGAAGTATATGGAGTATCTACCTTCTACAGTCAGTTTAATCTTACTCCGAAAGGAAAGCATAAGATTTCGGTATGTCTCGGTACAGCCTGCTATGTAAGAGGCGGCCAGGCAGTTATTGATAAAGTATCTGACGAACTGAATGTGGCTGTCGGAGAAACAACCAGTGACGGATTATTTACACTTGAAGCTACCCGCTGTCTGGGATGCTGCGGACTTGCACCTGTAATGATGATAGACGATCACGTTTACTCAAAGCTTGAGGATGTAAGTGTTATCCCCGGAATTTTGGAAAAATATTATGATGAACAGGGGTGGTACGAATGAGAACAATAGACCAGTTAAAACAGATAAAAGCGGATTTTACCGCAAAACGTCAGAATAAGGACAAAGTCAGAGTTATTATCGGTATGGGAACCTGCGGTATTTCGGCAGGGGCAGGCCCTGTTTTTGAGATAATCAAAGATGCGGTGGACCGTTATGAACTCGATAACATCGAAGTTCATCCTACAGGATGTATCGGTATGTGTACATACGAACCTATCGTGGAAGTAAAGGAACCCGGCAAGCCGACTGTAACCTATATTCACGTTGATTCAAAAAAAGCCGAAGAAATCGCAAAAACTCATCTTAAAGGCGGAAAACCTATAGCTGAATATTCGGTAGGAGGAAATCTCGGAAGCCTCGAGGAAATGAAATTCTATCAGAAGCAGAAGAGAGTAGCTCTCAGAAACTGCGGTGTAATAGACCCGGAAATTATCGAAGAGTATATTTATAAAGACGGATATATGGCTCTGGCAAAGGCTCTTAACGAAATGACTCCCTCTCAGGTTATCGAAGAAGTAAAGAAATCCGGTCTCAGAGGAAGAGGCGGCGGAGGATTCCCGACAGGTATGAAATGGAGCTTTGCGGCACCAAACGAAGCAGATCAGAAGTATGTAATATGTAATGCCGATGAAGGTGACCCGGGCGCATTTATGGACAGATCCGTACTCGAAGGTGACCCTCATGCAGTTCTCGAAGCTATGGCAATCGCAGGTTATGCCATCGGCGCAACAAAGGGATTCATCTATGTAAGAGCTGAATATCCGGTAGCTGTTGAAAGACTCAATATTGCTATCGGTCAGGCAAAAAAAATGGGTGTTTTAGGAAAGAACATCATGGGAAGCGGTTTTGATTTCGATATCGAAATCAGACTGGGCGCGGGTGCTTTTGTATGCGGTGAAGAAACTGCTCTTATCGCATCAATTGAAGGCTTCAGAGGAATGTCCAGAAATAAACCTCCATTCCCGGCAAACAAGGGCTTATGGGGAAAACCTACAATTATCAATAACGTAGAAACTCTTGCGAATGTGGCTCAGATTATTATGAAGGGTTCAAACTGGTTCAGAAGCTTCGGTACTGCCAAATCTCCGGGAACAAAAGTATTCGCTCTGGGCGGCAAGATTAACAATACAGGTCTCGTAGAAGTTCCTATGGGAGTAACCCTCAGAGAAGTTATTTATGATATCGGTGACGGATGTCCGAATAATAAGAAATTCAAGGCAGTTCAGACCGGTGGTCCTTCAGGCGGATGTATTACAACAGAAAACCTTGATACTCCTATTGATTTTGACAATCTGGTAGCAATCGGTTCAATGATGGGTTCCGGCGGTATGATTGTAATGGACGAAGACAGCTGTATGGTTGATATCGCAAGATTCTTCCTGGACTTCACTGCTGACGAATCCTGCGGCAAGTGTACTCCGTGCCGTGAAGGTACAAAAAGAATGCATGAAATTCTCGACAGGCTTACAGGCGGAGAAGGCAGGCCTGAGGATCTGACTACTCTTAAAGAACTTGCTACAAACATCAAGGAAACAGCACTTTGCGGTCTCGGTCAGACTGCACCTAACCCGGTTCTTTCAACAATGAACCACTTCCCGGAAGAGTATGAAGCACATGCAAATGAAAGAAGATGTCCTGCTGGAGTTTGTAAGTCACTTATCAGATATGAAATTCAGGATAACTGCAGAGGCTGTACATTATGCTTCAGAAGCTGTCCGGTTCAGGCTATTTCAGGTAAGATTAAAGAACAGCACGTTATCGATACATCAATCTGTACGAAGTGCGGAATATGTATGAGTGTATGTAAGTTCAATGCGATAAAGAAGTTCTAAGGGGGGAAAACGGTCATGGAAAAAGTAAATATCACCATTAATGGTATAGCAATTAGCGTTCCAAAGGACTACACTGTTCTGATGGCAGCAAAAGAAGCCGGCATCGACATCCCTACTCTTTGTTACCTCAAAGATGTAAATGAAGTTGCCGCTTGCAGAGTCTGCGTAGTGGAAGCTGATATAAACGGAGTTCCTATGAGGAATCTCCCTGCATCCTGCGTTCTTCAGGTTGCGGAAGGAATGAATGTAAGAACAAACACACAGCGTGTAAGAAAAGCTGTAAAAATGAATGTTGAACTGATTCTTGCAAATCACAACAGAGAATGTCTGACATGTGCAAGAAACCAGTCCTGTGAACTCCAGAAGCTCTGTGACGAGCTCGGACTTCAGAAGGAAAGATTTGACGGCGACAGAAGAGAAGGGCATATTGATGATTTCTCACCTTCCATCGTAAGAGATTCCAGCAAATGTATTCTCTGCGGAAGATGCGTAAGCACATGTAAGAAGGTTCAGGGAATCGGTGTTCTTGACTTCACAAACAGAGGTTTTAAGACAGAGGTTGCTCCTGCATTCGGATTCAGCATGAACAATGCAGATTGTATTCTCTGCGGTCAGTGCGTTCAGTCATGTCCGGTTGCCGCATTAAGAGAAAAGAACGATGTTCAGGCTGTATGGGATGCTATTGACGATCCTGATAAATTTGTAGTAGTTCAGGCTGCTCCGTCAGTCAGAGTAGGTCTCGGTGAGGAATTCGGTCTTCCTGTCGGAACACCGGTAACAGGCAAGATGATTGCGGCTCTCAAGAGAATCGGATTTGACAGAGTATTTGATACAAACTTCAGTGCTGACTTAACAATTATGGAAGAAGGCACAGAATTCATCAACAGAGTGCTTAACGGCGGAGCTCTTCCGATGATTACAAGCTGCTCACCGGGATGGATCAGATACTGCGAAATGAATTACCCTGAATTTATTCCTAACCTTTCAACATGTAAGTCACCTCAGCAGATGTTCGGTGCAATGGTTAAGAGCTATTATTCTAAAAAATTCAAAATATCAAGAAAGACAATAGTAAGTGTATCAATTATGCCGTGTACTGCGAAGAAATTCGAGTGCAGAAGACCTGAAATGGAAGTTGACGGTTACAGAGATGTAGATTATGTACTTACAACAAGAGAACTGGCTGATATGATCAGACAGGGCAGATTGAACTTTGCTATGCTTCCGGACGAAGAACCTGACAGCTGGATGGGTGAAGGCACAGGAGCGGGTGTTATCTTCGGCGCAACAGGCGGAGTAATGGAAGCTGCAATCAGAACCGTAGCAGATGTTCTTTACAATAAAGATCTTGAAGAATTCGAGTATGAAATGGTAAGAGGTCTTGAAGGTGTTAAGCTTGCAACACTGCAGCTCCCGATTAACGGAGAAATGACTGATGTCAAGGTTGCTGTTGCACATACCGCTGCAAATGCGGCAAAGGTTCTTGATGCTGTTAAAGCGGGAGAGCTGGATGTACACTTTATTGAAATTATGGCATGCCCGGGCGGATGTGTTCATGGCGGAGGTCAGCCATACGTTTCGTCTAAGAAGAGACTGGATGTTAATCCGAGAATCGACAGAGCAGAAGGTCTTTATGCCGAAGACAGACGTCTGCCATTCAGAAAATCACATCATAATCCTGAAATCAAGGCTCTTTACAGTGATTTCCTCGGAGAACCTAACAGTCATCTTTCACATAAATACCTGCATACAACTTACACAAAAAGAGCAAAGTATACTGATGAAAAATAGAAGCTTTTGACTCAGAGTCTGATATTTCTGTTTGAACAGTGAAAGCAGCATAAGAAGGTATAAACTGTGCCCTCACTGCCGGAGAAGAATACCGGCGGGAGGGCATTTTGAGGTTCTATGTCAAATTTTTCCCGTAGTAACAGAGGGATAGACAAATTCCCTCGGAACGGAGGACGAGGCAGTGCAGATAAAAAAGAGCTTACTTCCGCTGAACAGTTGCAGTTTACTCTACCGGAAAGGATGATAAACGAGACACGGAGCCCGGAATACTCAAATGGGATGAAAATGAGCATATGGAAGCTGAGCTTCATAAAAAGGATGACGCGTGGGCACTTAATCTGAAGCTATAGAAAGCCGGCTTTGGACTTTTTTGTTGTTTAGAATAGCAAACTGAGATAAAATAAAGATAAGAATATTCTTCATCAGATTTTATTTGGATTTTCAAGTCGATTTACAATACAATTTTGCGAGAAGAGTATTATATAAATAATTAATGTGTGTATTTAGAAAGAATAAGTTGAAAAATTGAAATAAAATCAAAAATCAAATTGATGGAGGAATTCCTGTTTGAAAAAGAAAAAATAGGAAATTACCATCCGCTCCGGTGCAGCGGAATACTTGACTTATGTTGCTTCCGTTGGTGAGCAGGAAGACAGCATTGAAATGCGTTATGAAGATGATAATGTCCGGTTGACTCAGAAGATGATGGCAACTTTGTATGATGTTGGATTGCCAACGATAAATGAACATATTAAAAACATATATGAAGACAGTGAGCTAGAAGAGATAGCAACTATTCGGAAATTCCGAATAGTTCAAACCGAAGGTTCACGACAAGTAACACGCGATACTAAGCATTATAGTTTACAGATGATTATCGCTGTTGGATTTAAAGTAAATAATGAGCGAGCTGTGCAGTTTCGCAAATGGGCCAATGGTATAGTGAAGGAATATACAATCAAAGGCTGGGCAATTGATGACGGTAAACATGGAAACAGGAATGAATAAGGGGATGTACTTTCGAAAAAAATCTACTCAGTGATGCATTTTTTACATATTTTCATTCAGAAAAAGAGCTTGACTGATAAATGAAAATAATGTAAGATAATTACATAAAGAACAAATGTTCACACTGCTTGGAGGAATAATTGATGAATATTGAAGATAAAAATAAAGCGCTTGAAGCGGCAATGCAGCAGATTCAGAAACAGTTTGGCAAAGGTTCTATTATGAGACTGGGTGATGATGCTGCCAGGTTAAATATTGAAGCCATTCCTACGGGTTCACTGAGTCTTGATATTGCAACAGGAATAGGCGGAATTCCCAGAGGAAGAATTATTGAAATTTACGGCCCTGAATCTTCGGGTAAAACTACGGTGACACTTCATATTATTGCCCAGACTCAGAAAAGAGGCGGAAAGGCAGCATTTATTGATGCGGAGCATGCTCTGGATCCGGAATATGCCGCAAGACTGGGTGTAGATGTTAATGAGCTGATAGTGTCACAGCCGGATACAGGTGAGCAGGCATTGGAAATATGTGAAATGCTGGTAAGAAGCGGTGCCGTTGATGTGGTTGTTGTGGATTCGGTTGCCGCATTGGTACCGAAAGCCGAGATTCTGGGAGAAATGGGAGATTCACATGTGGGGCTCCAGGCGCGCCTTATGTCGCAGGCACTTAGAAAGCTTGCAGGTGTGGTGAACAAGTCAAATACAGCCTGCATTTTTATCAACCAGCTCAGGGAAAAAGTAGGTGTAATGTACGGCAATCCCGAAGTTACCACCGGAGGGAAGGCTTTGAAATTCTATGCCAGCATGAGAATTGATATAAGAAAAGGCGAAGCAATTAAATCCGGTGATGAGATTCTCGGAAACCGAACAAAGGCAAAAATCGTAAAGAATAAGGTGGCACCGCCGTTTAAGGTTGCCGAGTTTGATATCATGTACGGAACAGGTATATCAGGAGTAGGCGATATTCTGGATTGCGCCGTTAAGCTCAATGTAGCGGAGAAAGCAGGCTCATGGTACAGCTTTAACGGTCAGCGGATTGGACAGGGAAGAGAAAATGCAAAGCAGTTTATGCAGAACAATCCCGAATTACTGGAATTAATGCAGACCAGAGTCATGGATCATTACCGAAAAAAAGATGTTGATGACAGCAGTGAAGCAGCAGCGGCAGCAGCGGTTGCAATAGCTGAAAAAGAAGGCTTTGATTCAGATGAGCAGTTCTAAAAGTTTTTAATCTATGAGCAGATATAATAAGAATAAAGGCGACTGGGGAGAAGAACTGGCCGCCTCCTATCTTAAAGAGCATGGCTTTACTATTCTTGAAAGGCAGTTCAGAAGCAGATTCGGAGAAATAGACATTATTGCATATAAGGAGAATACTTTTCATTTTGTGGAAGTCAAAACCAGAAGCAACAGGCAGTTCGGCGGACCTTTTGAGGCAATCAATCATAATAAAATGAATCATATTATGAAGACTGCCCAGTACTATCTTTTAATAAACAATCATCCTGAATATGAAATCAGTATAGATGCTTTCGGAATATCCGGAGAGGAAGTCAGTTTTATTGAGAATGTCAGAATATAAAACGTTTACTGTAATGCATCTGCCATACCGGAATACTATAATAATTAAGAAAAGCCGCACGCAGAATTCTGACCGTAAAACTGCATGGTTATTTGGAATAATTCAGGCAGTTTGTCATGCGTACGGAAAAGCTATTACGGATTACTTGCTGATATTAATTTCGGAGTATCAAAAAATCCGGCCTGCAAAACAGACCGGAAAGCTTTGAAAAGTGTAATTCAAAATACTCGATTCTATGAATAAGAGGTCAAAAGTCAGAACCCTGCATAATGAATATAATATTCGGGCGAATTCACGACTGACTTTTAATATTTGTGTTTTTTATCGTAAAACCCTGAACCGCTTAGATAATGTGCCGATGCATTCATTGATATATCTTAGTCAATTCGGATATGAAAAATATTACTCTTACTTCTGTTTATAATCCTTAAGGAAATCACCGAGGTCGCGCATTGCCTGAGCGAGTTGATCCGGTTCGGGCAGCATTACGATTCTGAAGTGGTCGTTTTTATTCCATGAGAAGCCTCTTCCCGGAATTACCAGAACGTGTTTACTGTGAAGGTAATCAAGAGCAAACTTTTCATCATTGGTAATGTTGAATTTTTTTACATCGAGTTTGGGGAAGATGTAGAAAGCGGCATCATTCTTCTCACATGTGACACCTTCAATTTTAGTGAGCTCACGCATGCATGCTTCTCTCTGTTCATAAATTCTTCCGCCGGGAGCCAGAAGAGCTTTTGTGCTGGCGTCATCTTTAAGGGCAGCCGGAATTACAAGCTGCATAAGTGCGTTTGCACAGAGTCGCATAGCTGCGAGCTGGTTAATTCCTGCCATAAAATCGGAAGCATTCTCCTTGGGTCCGCTGATTACCATCCATCCGCATCTGAATCCGCATACGATGTGTGATTTGGAAAGACCGTTGAAAGTAATTGTAAGAAGATCCGGAGCAAGTGCAGCCGGGGATACATGTTCTTTTCCGTCCATAACCAGTCTGTCATATATTTCATCCGAGAATACTACCAGGTTGTATTCTCTTGCCAGGTCAACTAATGCCTGTACCATCTCTTTAGGATAAAGAACACCTGTAGGATTGTTAGGATTGATAATAACTATGGCTCTTGTTTTTGATGTAATTCTTTTTTTGATTATGTCTAAATCCGGCATCCAGTGATTCTCTTCGTCACATTCATAATATACCGGCACTGCACCCGCAATATGAATTGAGTTGGTCCACAGTGAATAATCCGGAGCGGGAACGAGAATTTCGTCTCCGTAATTAAGGAAAGCTGTCATTGCCATGCTTACCAGCTCGCTTACACCGTTGCCGATATAGATATCATCGGGTTCGATGCCTTTTATGCCTTTTGCTGTATGGTATTCCATAATAGCCTGTCTGGCATCCGGCATACCTCTGAGATCGCAATAAGCGGTTGCACGATCAGGGTCTGCAATAAGTGCGTTTTTAACACTGTCCGGCATTTTAAAGCCGAAAGTTGCGGGATTACCTGTATTGAGTTTCATTACCTTGATTCCTTCGGCAGACATCTTGTTTGCTTCAACAAAAAGAGGTCCCCTGATATCGGAATGAACTTTTTCTAATTTGTCAGAACGTTTAATTATTTGCATGATTTCACCTCAAAATAATGTTTTGGATATTATACCATTATTTTCAGCTGTTTTCCATAGAAAATTCAGCAGGGTATGGTTTCTTATTCGGTGTACAGTCAGTATCAGATGTTCAGAGAAGACGAAATAATGAAGCAGCGTCATTTTTTGCGACGCTTCATAAAAATAATAAAAAAAAACATAAAAAATGCGGTACTTTATAAAAAATATGTAAAAAAATATTGCATTATTGTGTCAATTGTGTTAACTTATTTTTGTTAGTTTTAAGAAGGTGCGTACTATCATTATGTGACCGAATTACAACTGACTCTCTGGAGAGTCCCATTGGGCGCCGAAGGTTTAAGCTGTGTGGTTTGAGCAGCCGGGCAGTGATATCTCAGGCAAAAGGACAGAGCGTTTGGTTTATGCTTGTTCTTTGTAAACTCCGGAAGTCGATTGAGCAATCGACTTTTTAAATTTTTTGTTCAAATAATATTTTACACGGAGGAAAAATAGTTATGAGTTTCACAGATTTTCTTGACAAAGTCGATGGAATCGTATGGGGCGTACCTCTTATGGTTCTTATTCTGGGCGCAGGTATCTATGTGAGTATCAGAATTGGTTTTATGCAATTCAGAAAACTGGGTTTATCGGCAAGATATATGCTGGGTAAGGAACCCGGGGTTGAAGGTAAGGGAGAAGTTTCCAGCTTCCAGGCATTTTGTATTGCCATGTCGGCTACCATCGGTACAGGTAACATTGTAGGTGTTGCAACAGCCGTTGTAATCGGCGGAGCGGGAGCTTTATTCTGGATGGTATTTGCAGCATGTATCGGTATGGCGACAAAGTATGCGGAATGTGTACTTGCTGTTAAGTACAGAGACATTGATGAAAACGGCAAAGCCTTTGGCGGACCGTTCTTATATATCGAAAAAGGTATGGGCCCGAAATGGAAATGGCTTGCAAAGCTGTTCGCATTCTTAGGTGCACTGGCAGGTCTCATGGGTATCGGTACTATTGTACAGATTAACGGTATCTCATCTGCGGTAACAACCTTCTTCGATCCGAATTCACAGCACATGGTTTCTTTATTCGGTAATTCATACTCAATTGCAACAGTAATCTGTGCAATCGTTGTTACAGTATTTGTTGCACTCGTAGTTATCGGCGGTGTTAAGAGAATCGGTAAGGTTACAAGCTACATCGTTCCTATTATGGCTGTAGTATACATCTTAGTATGCGTATTAGTACTTGTTTGCAATATCAAAGCAATACCGAGTGCTTTTGTTGAAATCTTTGCAGGTGCATTCGGTGCGAGAGCTGCTGCCGGCGGAGCTGTCGGAGCTATTATGTTAGCTATGCAGAAGGGTGTAGCAAGAGGTATCTTCTCAAACGAAGCAGGTCTCGGTTCAGCTCCTATCGCCATCGCTTCAGCTGAAACAAATGAACCTGTAAGACAGGGTCTCATCAACTCATTCGGTGTATTCATTGATACAGTAATCATCTGTAATTTAACAGGATTAGCAATCATCGTAACAGGATCACATCTTATCGGTAAGGAAGGTGCGGACGTTACTATCAACGCAATAGCAACCGGTACACCTTTAGGCAGCACGGTAGGTGCGTTTGTTCTCATGGTTTGTCTTGCATTCTTTGCTTACACAACAATCCTCGGATGGGACATTTACGGTGAAAGATGTCTTGAATATCTCTCAGGCGGAAAAATGGGTCCTGTAAAGGTATACAGATGGATATATATCTTAGCTGTACTTATCGGACCGTTCCTGACAGTAAGTGCTGTATGGACTATCGCAGATATATTCAACGGACTTATGGCAATCCCGAACTTAATCGGTGTAATCGCATTAGGCGGAGTTGTTGCTAAAGAAACAAAAGATTATTTCGAAAGACTTGACTCAGGAAAACTTAAGGACAGATAATAATAATTCTGATTTTCAGGTTCTATGTCAAATGTTGGGGTAGAACAAAATAACGAAATATTTTCGACGCGAACGGAGAGCTTTAAACGGCTCTCCGTTTTCATGCCATTACATGCATGATTCTTCTTTTAAATCTTTCAATAATTTTTTTCGGTCTTGTCATATATATATAAAGAAGTATTTCAAATATGGAGAAACCGGGGAAAGTACAATGAAGATAATTATTATTTGGGAAATAATATGTCTGGGGTTTATTTCATTCTTAAATTCCGGCACGGGAACAGCTTTTCAGAGGATTCATAGTTTATCCGAATATGTATTTATGAAAATCAATGAATACTATGATCTGGAAAAAATTGGTGAGAATGTTATATCTGCGATGGGAAAGGCTGCCCGTGAACCCGGCAGAATAATCGAAAAAATAAAAAGCCTTGGAAACGAAAACAGATTTATCCCTCCTGTGAATGAGGGGAAGGTATCCTCGATAAGCTGTACGGCGGAATCTTCGGAATACATATGCCTGTCGGACAAAAGCATAGTGATATATGCTTCTGAAAGCGGAATGGTTGATACCATCAGCGATACGGAAAACGGAGGAATCGAGGTTACAATCAAACATGACGGTGGAGTTTCAACCAGATATCTTGGATGCACGAGACTATATGTTAAGGAACGGGAAAGAGGCGGTAATATATCTTGCGGGGCCGTCATTTAATCTGATAGTGGGATTTTCATTGCTGATTGTATGTGGCGGACGCGAAATATCTGCGGTTGATGATATTATTCTGATAAATTCCATACTGGGACTGTTTAATTTGATGCCATTTTATCCTCTGGACGGGGGAAAAAACTTTGTGTTTATCTGAAATATTTTATGGACGAAATGACAGCAGGTCGAATAGCTTTAGGTTTTTCAAAAATATTTTTGATTTTTAATTTCATTTTAGGAATATACTTGGTACAATATAATTTATTGAATATCATGATTTGCTTCATTTCCGCGAATATTTTTTTATCGTTAAGAGATGAGGAATCAGGGTTGTTGTATGATAAAGTAATGAAAGCAAAAGGAACAGGATAACGGAAATAATGTTTGAAGTAAAATCTGAATTACAAAAGAAAATCGAAAAAAATGTAATGCGTGTCGAGAAGCCGGCCCGATACATTGGGGGAGAGCTGAATTCCATTGTAAAATCTGAGGAAGATGTAAAAATGAGAGTTGCATTCGGTTTTCCTGATTTATACGAAATAGGAATGTCGAATCTCGGGTTACAGATACTGTATAAAGTACTGAACGGAATTGATGATGTTCAGTGTGAAAGGGTATATTCACCTGATCTGGATTTTGAGAAAATAATGCGGGAAGAGAATATTCCATTGTATACGATGGAGACAAAAACCACGGTAAAAGAGGCGGATATTTTTGCTATTACCGTGCAGTATGAGATGCTGGTAACAAATGTTCTCAATATGATAGATCTGGCGGGAATGGAATTGTATGCAAAGAACAGAAAAGAGTCGGATCCGGTTATCATCATGGGCGGACCCTGTACATATAATCCGGAACCTATGGCTGAAATTGCAGATGCTTTTTCTATCGGAGAAGGCGAAGAGGTCTGGGTGGAAATCATGGATCTCTGCCGTGAATGGAAGGAAAAAGGCTATTCGAAAACTGAATTCCTTCAAAAACTCTGCGAAATCGACGGCATGTATGTACCGGGTTTTTATGAATTTGAATATAATGATGACGGAACAATAAGAAAAATCAATAAGCTGTATGACCGGGCACCTGATATTATCAATAAGAGAATTGTGGATAATCTGGACGAGGCTCCGTATCCTACCGAACCGGTGGTTCCCTTCATGTCAACTGTTCACGACAGAGCGGTGGTGGAAATATTCAGGGGCTGTACCCGAGGATGCAGGTTCTGTCAGGCGGGAATGATATACAGACCGATTCGCGAGAGAAGTCAGGAAAAAATAAAGGAAATAACCGAAAAGCAGCTCAGAGCTACGGGCTATGAGGAACTGTCGATTCTGTCGCTCTCTACGGGAGATTATTCCGAAGTTGAGGAGCTGGTTACAGATTTGATGAAATTCTGTAGGGATAACGATGTTTCAATGTCGCTGCCTTCGTTAAGACTGGATTCTTTTTCGTTTAAAGTTATGGACGAAATTCAGGGATATAAAAAGTCAGGACTGACCTTTGCCCCGGAGGCTGGGACCCAGAGGCTTAGAAATATCATAAATAAAGATATTTCGGATGAGGAAATATACTCAGCTGCAAGGCAGGCCTTCGAACTGGGATGGAACGGAATAAAACTCTATTTTATAGCCGGATTACCCGGAGAAACAGACGAGGATCTTGAGGGAATTGCGAAAATCGCCCGCAATATAGTTGAAATATACAAGGAACTCCACGGAGGGAAAACAGGCAGACTTAATGTTACCGTCAGTGTATCGAATTTCGTACCGAAACCCCATACACCGTTCCAGTGGTTTCCTCAGAATACGGATGAAGAGTTTGACCGGAAGCATCAGCTTATTAAGGAATTAATCAAGCCCATGAAGTGTGTAAGGCTGAATTATCATGACAGCACTACAAGTTATCTGGAAGGTGTTCTTGCCAGAGGCGACCGCAGAGTTACAAAGGCGGTAGTGGAAGCCCTGAAGCTGGGATGCAAATTTGACGGATGGGGAGAGCATTTTAAATATGACAAGTGGATGGAGGCTTTCAGAAAAACCGGAGTGGATCCGGAATTTTATGCCCGCAGAGAATGGGGATACGATGAGATTCTCCCCTGGGATTTAATAGGAACCGGCGTGGAAAAAGAATTCTATTTAAGAGAGCTGGAAAAATCAAAAGAAGGAACAGTGACAAAGGATTGCAGAAAAGGCTGCAACGGCTGTGGTGTTAACAAAATTTTCAGATGTTAAGGTGGAAAAAATGAAATTTCTAATTAAATTTACAAAGCAGGGTAATATGAAGTATATTTCTCATTTGGATATAATGAGGCTGTTTCAGCGTTCACTTAAAAGGACTCAGATTAAGCTGAAGTATTCGGAGGGGTATTCTCCGCATCCTAAGATGAGCATAGCTCAGCCGCTGTCACTGGGATTTACCAGCAATGGTGAATACATTGAATTTGAAACCCAGCAGGATTTCCGACCGGAGGATATTAAGCAGCGTCTGAACAATGCTATGCCGGAAGGAATAGAAATGGTATCATGTACAGTTTTGAATAATACAAAAAAGGCAATGGGTGCTTTAATTACAAATGCCGAATATCTGATAGGTGCCGACGAACCGGAAACGACGGAGGAAATTAAAGCTCTCGGAGAGGCTGTGTCGACCCTGCGTAAGAAAAAAAGTATTATGGTAGAAAAAGTACAGAAAAAAACAGGCAAGGTTACTGAAGTGGATATTCGCAAAAGAATAACCGGAATTGAGCTCTTGAAGGCAAATTCAGAATATGCGGTTATTCGTGTTCTGGTGGATGCCGGCAGTAATTCCAATCTTAATCCGGAATTAATTATTGCAAAACTGAAAGAATATATGGGAAAATCACTGCATAGCCTGAATTTTCATGTCGAAAGGGAAGAGATGTTTACCGAATCTGAAGACGGAACACTAATTCCTCTGTATTTGCTGAGATAAATTGAAAAGCCAGCCCTCTTATGGTAAAATATGGAAAAACATAAGGGGGTTTTTTTATGGAATTAACCATGAAACAGAAGGCTGTTGTTCTGGGCGTAATGATAGCGATATTTTTGGGAAGTGCTGCGGTGAAAGAATTCATAGTGGAAGAAAAAGTCAGGGAAGAAAGCATAATTACCGAAAGAAGTGCTGTTACGGAGAATGAAAATGAGGAATCAGGCCAGCTTGTAAACGTAGAGGAGTATCAGAATCAGGATGATTCGGTTTATCGAATGGTAATCGATGTAGAGGGAGCTGTTGTGTATCCCGGAATAGTGAAGCTTGCTGAGGGGAGCCGTGTATATCAGGCTATTGACGAAGCGGGAGGACTACTTGAAACCGCTGATACAAGATATGTTAATCTGGCGGAAATACTGACGGACGGAAGCATAATATATATTCCGGAGAAAAACGAAAACCAAAGCGGAAACGGAACTTCAGACGGAAGCGGAGGCTCAACTGCTTTGGCGGCAGATTCGGGGAAAATAAACATAAACACTGCCGGTAAAGAAGAACTGATGAAGCTGCCGGGCATTGGAGAATCCTATGCCCAGGCAATTATTGATTACAGAAATACTACAGGTTCTTTTAAGAAAAAAGAAGATATTAAAAATGTATCGGGAATAGGTGATGCGAAATTTCAAAAAATGGAAGAACTGATATGCGTTTACTGAAATTGTTCCGTATATCAAAAAAGCGATTTTCCTGAATCAGGTAGAAGCGTTATGCAGCTGACACCTGTGAACTGCTGAATCGTGAATAGAGAAAAAGCCCCGTCAGATGGGTTTACAGAATCGGTTTAATGATGCTTCTGCAGCGGGGCTTATAAGTATTATCATATGATCAAAAAGTTATTCCGAATCTGACATATAATCTCCGCGTTCGGAGGAAAGTGTGTATCCCAGTTTACCGACACGTTCACGGATAAGTCTGATGCTGTCTTCGGCATTAATATCTGTATCCGCTTTATTATCGTACAGAAGATACTTTTTTCTCACAGCCGCCGGTGAAAGATTAGGCATGATGACATTGCAGCCGGCCAGAATACCGCTTATGCGTCCGTCTTTTTCGAGGCTGCCTAATGCCGTGGTGGCGGGTAAAAGTACCTTCGGCAGCATTAATCTGATAAGACTTAGAGTAAAAAGTGTGAGACTTACACTTCCTCCGGGTTCATTGGCAAAAGGTGTTTCACTGTGCGGAATGAACGGTCCGATACCAATCATTTCCGGATTAAACTCTTTTAAAAATTTCATGTCTTCCGCCAGCATGGAGGCAGTCTGCCCGGGAGAGCCTATCATCATTCCGCAGCCGGTCTGAAAACCCGTTTCTTTCAGATCTTTAAGACATTGCATTCTGTTTTCAAAAGATAAATCTTCGGGATGCAGATATGAATAATGAGAGCTGTCAGCGGTTTCATGCCTGAGAAGATATCTGTCGGCCCCGGCTCTGTACAGTTTTTCATATGAAGCCCGGCTTCTTTCCCCAAGAGAAAGCGTAATCGCACAGTCGGGATAACAGGTTTTAATCTCTTTTATGATATTCTCCAGAAGATCATCTCTGAAATAACCGTCTTCTCCGCCCTGGAGCACAAAGGTTCTGTATCCAAGTGAATAACCTTCCTCACAGCAGGATAGTATCTCGTCTTTTGTAAGCCGGTAGCGGACTGCTTTTGTGTTTGATTTACGGATACCGCAGTAACGGCAATCATTTTTACATATGTTTGTAAACTCGATAATTCCTCTGAAATATATTCTGCTCCCGAAAATCTTTTTTGTCAGAGCGGAAGCAAGTTCCGCAGCATACTTTCTGTCCTGAGAGGAATAATCTGAAAACAGCTGAATCCATTCGTCGGGGGACAGCTGCTTATGAAAATTCAGTTTATCTATTAATTCAATGTTAGTAATGTTAATCACTCCTTATTAATGAGTTGCAGTCATAGTGAATCTCAGCGCTGTTTTTGATTTCAATTAAATTTTAGCCTACATAAATCTCAAAATCAATAGATAAATAGTTGCCGGAGGATGTGCACAAACCGAATAATTAATTCCGACGGTTCCCGAAGTTTTTTGCGTGAGACAAATATTCTGTATGACTCTCTGGGTGAAACAGATAAAGAAATTCTGTTTAAGGGAATAGCTGTTGATACGGAAGAGGCTCTGAACGAGATCCCTCAGGATTATGAAAGCTGAGGTATGAAAATGTATTCCAAAAGGCGAAAAATGATTATTTTGACGGCGGCTGCTTCGATTCTGTTTATTATAGGTGCAATAATATTGTATTGTATGACAGTCCCGGATGAGATTACGATTTTCAGCGATGAAGTGAAAGAAATAAATGTGAAATATCCCTTTCACAGATCTCATTCTTCATAAACTGGACGGTTTTGAGGTAATGGAGAGAATAAATGCCAAAAAAACGGACAGAAAACAAAAATAATAGCGGCTTCGGCGGCCTGTCATGATAAACTGGTAAAAAGAGCAATACGTCATGCGATTGAGGTGGCGTGGAATCGGGGAAAAACCGATACTTTAGACAGATTGTTCGGATATACCATTCATAATGATAAAGGGAAGCCGACTAACAGTGAATTCATAGCAATGATAGCAGATAAACTCAGATTGGAAATGAAAGTGAGCTGATTAAAATAAATTATGCACATTTATTCACGAAGATGCGGAATGAAAGACAGAAAAGGTGGCGAAAGTGTCATCTTTTTTGTTTTATTAATAGAACACAAACCGGCAAATTTGTATTATAATACTTTCATTAAATAAAAGAAAGGAAAGATTATTATGGCAATGCTAACACCGGATCTTATAGAAAAATATGTATATTCTCTGTATCGACAGAAAAACTCGCAGCTGACGGAAATGCGGCAATATGCAGAGGATAATCTGGTGCCGATTATTACAAGAGATGCCGAACGTCTTATTTATACACTATGTGCGATTAAAAAACCGGAGAAAATTCTTGAAATAGGAACGGCCATAGGCTATTCCGCGATCTGTTATGGAATTGCGGCTCCCGAGGCAGAGATTACCACAATTGAAGTAAGGGAAAGGTCTGTGTTTAAAGCAAGAAAGAATATCGAGAAAATCGGATTTGAAGACAGAATAAAAGTAATCTGCGGTAAAGCAGAGGAGGTTCTTCCGGAGATAGAAGGTGAATTTGATATTATCTTTATTGATGCCGCAAAAGGACAGTATAGGAAATTTTTCGATTTATGTGAGAAAAATATGAGCCGGGGAACCCTGATTATTTCAGATAACGTATTGTATAAGGGTATGCCTTGTGATGAATCGTATATAGATGAGCGCAGAAATAAAACAATAGCCAGAAGAATGCAGGATTATCTCAGTTTTCTTTTTGAAGATGAAAGATTTGAAACGTCACTTCTGGCAATAGGAGACGGCATTGCACTTTCATATTATAAATAATCTGCTGAACACAAAACCCTCAGCTCAGTAACGGCGGGCTTTGTGTTTCGATTTTTTAATGCAGGGCTTTGCCTGGACCGGAATAAACATGAGCTTGATGTATTCGAATCCGGTATATGCGAAGGTTGCGATTATTACCATAGGAGCACTTACAATGCCTGCGGATATGGCTGCATCTCCGATGATAAGACCGCCGACTATGCTGACGGCATGTCCGATTTCCTGAGGAAGCCTGAGACCGGCCTCCGATAACAACAGGATTTCTGATAGTTTTCAGCCATATAGGTATTGATATGACTGCAAACTGATAAGAATATTATGGCCTGTTACTCAAAAAATAAACATTTCTTTTTTTGTGAAAAAATGCTACAATGAAATGTGAATATCCTGCCGAATTCTTTGAGATTTCATTAGTTTGGGCGGATAATAATAAAAAATATAGAAGTATGGCATGTACAGAGGAAAAAATGGGAAAGAAAACCGAAAAAAAATCAGAGAATAAAAAGAATAAAAGAGGCAGAACTGCAGGGGACGGGCAGAAATCCAAAAAATCCTCAATCGGAAAGCAAGCCTATTCAGATAAGGAATACGGCAGGAGCAGCCGGGGAAACGGAGGATATCAAAGCCGCGGTTATGATTATGGAAACAACGGAAATCGGGATTATCGATACAGCGAAAACAGAGATTACGGATACAGGGACAGTGGTTTTCGGGAGAGCGGATATCGTGACAGTGGATACTCCGGTTATTACGAAAGAAACGATAAATACCGAAAATCATATTCCTATGATAATCGAGGCGCCGGAAAACAGTATTCTTACGGAAATTATTCTTATGAAGGATATGCATACGGCAAGAGACAGAATAATTTTTCTTCAGATGAAAAATTTGAAGGCAGAAACCGAAAAAAGAGTTCCGCAAAAACCGGCAGTGATAATGCAAAAAAAAGAAAAAATACCGGCGAAAAAAAGAACTCTCAAAACAGAAGCGGGGCAAATGCCGGAAAGAGGGATAATAAAAAGAATAATACAGCCAAAAACGGAAAAAAGAAGCCTGCTGTAAAGAAAAGATTTTATGTTTTTGTCGCAGTGTTTATTCTGCTGCTGGCAGCATTGGTGGCTTTTTCGATTAAAACAGCTGTGAATCTGGTGATGATATATTCCGATAAACAGGATACACAGAATAAGAAAGTAACAACTGAGCAGGCAAAAGATCCTGCCGGAAGCAGCGGGGACGAAAAACAGAATAAAGCTGACAACACTGACAGTGCCGACGGAGGCACGGTTACTCTTGAGGATGAATACGGGAACTCTCCGGCGGTAATGACCACAGATCCTGTCAGTGATTCGGTGGACGAGCAGGGAAATCCGGTTTACAACAATCTTTCACAGGAGCAGCAGATCAGAACAGCCATTCTCAGCAGCTGGTACATGTATCCGTTGGGTCAGCAGCGATCTGTTGTTGAAATAGTGTTTGGAAAGCTGATCAGGTATGAAAACTGGAATGAACGCATATATTATCACAGAGGTTTTCCGGATACAATGTATGTAACTTATGACGAACAACTGGGCGATGACGGACTGCCGATGTCTACATCAATCTGCACCGGCGTCAACATTGCTCTGGAAAAAATAATCGGATTTGAATCTTTTACTCCGGGTTCGGATGTCTGGGGCAAAGTACATAAGGATGAATCCGGAAAAGGATGGACCGACTATTATTATTATGTTCTGATTCGAGACAACCTTACTATGAAAGTGTACTGCGACAAAAACGGTGCAGTACAGCAGTCTTCACATGTTAAGGTTAATCATTTGTAGCCACTGTACAGTGATGTTTTCACAACGCTACAGCGAAAACAGGTGGCCGAAGGCTGCCGGGTTGATAGGAGAATGAAATGAAAAAACATGTTCTGTTTTCTCTGTTAATACTATTATTGGTATTATCAGTTACAGCCTGCGGGTCGGCACAGCGCAGTGACACAAAGGCTGAAAAGAAAGAGATTCCGGATTTGGAGGCGGTAATGACTCTTGACGAATATCCCTCCTGTGACGGTTCACCTTTGGCACTGCCCATGTCGGAAGCGGTATGCTGCGCTTTGACAGGTGCTGAAAGGAGTGCCGTCTGCAATAAGATAGTACATAATGGTAAAGAAAGTGCGCTGAACAGTCTGTTTGGAGGAAAAACCGATATAGTATTTGTTGAGGGAGACGATGCGAGCCTGAATACTGAGGCAGAGAAGGCCGGCGTTAAAATTGAGCTCTTCCCTGTCGCAAGAGAGTATTATGCGTTTTATTCCAAAGCTGAGCTGACAGATGAAGAAAAGTCAAAGCTGCTTTCGGATGACGGTCTTGAAGCCGGTTCGTCAGAAAATAATATTTCGGCTCAAACAGCCTCTGCAATTATTGAAGGCGGATTGAAATGCAGTATAAACTACGCAAAAGGGTATTTTATCTCAGGATATACCCCGGAAGGTGTTGTAATATATACGGTAAACGGAGTTGCACCTGACAGAGATACTATTATTTCCGAAGAATACCCCTACAGCTTCTGTTATTATGCAATTATCAGAGCGGATTCGCCGGCCGGCAGCAGCGAGAGAGCAGTTGCGGAAGCCCTGGCGGGAGAGAGCGGCCAGAAATTACTGGAGGAAACAGGTTATGTCAGATATTAAAATGAGAAAAACAGTCGGAATGGTTATGACCGTGATGCTTACTGTGGGGATGCTCGGACTGACAGGATGTGGCAGCGGTACTCAAAACAGTTCCGCTGAAATTGAAAAGAAGGAAATAAATTATCTCTATCAGAATAATATCAGCTACAAGCTGGTTGAAATGGAGGATTTTTCCGATACACCTCCGGAAGAATACCTGTATACACGTATTGAAATCGACGGACTTGCGGACGCTTCCGTAGAACAGAAAATAAACGGAAAAATATCAGAAGTTTTTGAAGATATGCTGGAAAGAAAAGGTGCGGGATACCGTGGTTTTTCTTCTAAAGTGGATTTGTCCGCGGAAAAGTCTTCCGAAACAATTTCCATGAGAGTTACCGGAAATTATAACAATATTCTGTCAATTCTTGTATTGAAAAATGTTGAGCAGGGCGGTATCAGATATTCTGATAATGAAACTCTTAATTTTGATTTGAGAACAGGTGAAACTGTCGGAATTTATGATTTATTTGAGGACGGCAACTGCGATGAACTGAACCGGTACATTGCAAATCATGTTAATGTTTTCGGAAACGTATATGCCGGCGGAACGGTTTATGATGATTCCACAGGTTATCACATGATATCTGTATTCAAAGGAGTACCGGAGGAACAGAAATTCATATTGAATGAGTATGGTCCTGTTCTGCTGTTTGATTATACAAATCCTGAGTTTTATTTTACTGACTACAGGGCTTATGAAATACAGGCAGGATACGATGCTCTGGCACAGACGCTGGATCTCGACAGATTCATGGAAGTAAAAGAGGGTACAAAAATATATGAGACCCCGACTGACAGAATTATGATGGTTTACGGAAGTGCGGAGACTGTTGAAAAGAAAGACAGTTCGTCGGGCAGCGGAAATGAACAGTACAGCGGAACCTTTTCATATATGAAAGATATTCCGGAAGCTGCTCTGGAATGCGGAAATGAACTGGTTAAATTCAATAAAGATATGGTTTCCAAGATAACAGGCTCCGAACCGGCATCAGGAGGCCTGAGAATAATTAATAAAGTAAAGGGAAGCCATGTGGGCGCGTATTATAATATAGTTCAGGATTTATCGGGATTTCGGGGAAACACCTGGGAGCAGAGCATGGAGGCTTATGTTTTCGATATGGAAGGAAATCCGGTAAGTCTCGATGATTTCTTCGCAGACGGTTATGACTATTTTTCCGTAATTAAAAGCGAACTGCAGTCATACATGAGTAACAATAATCCGGACAGCGTTATTGATGAAAGCCGGCTCAATAATCTGGTGGAAAACAGCAGCTTTTATGTTGATATTTACGGACTGAAGATTCTTACCAGGCCGATTGAAAAGACCGGTTCCAACGGAGGTAAATATAAAGCTTCGATTGTTTTTGAAATACCTTATGACAAATTCGGAACGGAAAATATAAAACTGTAAACCTTCATCCCATATAACTGCGCATACCGGCAAGGGCGTTTTTTTCGAGACGGCTGACCTGGGCCTGGCTGATTCCGATTTCATTTGCGACCTCCATCTGTGTTTTGCCGTCAAAAAAGCGGCGGGTGAGGATGTGCTTTTCTTCGATGATTTTAGGCTCGTTGTGTTTTTTCGTGTGAGCTGATCCCTGACCTGAAGAGCCTTGCAGGTCAGATCCCGGAGTGAACGGATGATCTTGATGGAGTTGTTGTCACGAAGGTATCGCATGATCTCTCCGATGAGAACGTGAGAGGAAGGATACATAAATCCGGATGTCGGCAATTATGCAAAACTGAATGAAAATCGTCGATATTTGTACAAATAATAGAAAATAGTCGATATTTGTAGAAATCATTGACAGACAATAGCAGTTAAGGTATTCTGAAACTGATACTGATTGTTAATTTTCTGTGGTTTAATCATCTTAATTCAGCCGGCAGAGGGTTTTGAATTAACAATGACAGTAAATAGTTGACACTGTTTTTGATAATGAATAAGAAAAGGAGATATTATGAAATATAGGATTGAAGGCGGTAATCTGCCTGTTGTTGAAGTATTGTTAGAGCCAAACGAAAGTATTAAATGCGAAGGCGGTGCAATGAGCTGGATGACCTCCAACATGAAAATGGAAACCAGTGGCGGAGGACTGGGAAAAATGTTTTCAAAAATGATTTCCGGTGAAAAACTGTTCCAGAACACCTATACAGCTGTGGGAGCTCCGGGAGAAATCGCATTTGCCTCAAGCTTTCCGGGTTCCATTATCGCAGTGGAAATCGAACCGGGCAGAGAGATTATATGTCAGAAGTCAGCATATCTCGCAGCCTCTGAGGGAGTAGAGCTTTCTGTTTTCTTCCAGAAGAAGCTGGGCTCGGGATTCTTTGGCGGTGAGGGTTTCATCATGCAGAGATTATCGGGAAGAGGTATTGCATTTCTCGAAATAGACGGAAGTGTCGTGGAAAAGAATCTTCTCCCGGGCGAGAGACTGATTGTGGACACAGGTTATGTGTCTATGATTGACGGCAGCTGCAGTATAGAAATTGAAAGTGTAAAGGGCGTTAAAAATGTTCTTGTGGGAGGAGAAGGACTGTTCAATACCGTTGTAACCGGACCGGGCAGAGTTGTACTCCAGACTATGCCGATTTCAAAAACTGTGGGTGTAATAAAACGGTACATGCCTTCAAACGATTAAAAATAAATAGATTCTGCATATTAATGGGGAGACGGATTTTATGGATAATCAGAAACTATTTCAGCTTTCGACACTTTCGGCTCTGGCCCTCGGATATACTCGCGGAGTAACGGACATTGAAACATTTCTTTTGCACGGAGACACGGGACTCGGAACATTCGAGGATGTTGACGGGGAAATGATTGTTGCGGACGGACACTGCTACAGAGCCATGCATGATGGGAGTATTGAAGAACCTGCTCTTAACACAGGAATTCCTTTTGCTGCCATTGGATTTATAAAGGGAAAGAAGATTTATGAATTTGATAATATTAATTCTGCTGAGGAGCTGAAAACCGTATTAAACCTGAAAATTGAAGAGAATTTCGGGCTGAACAGTATGCATCTGGTCAGAATAGACGGAAGCTTCAACCGAATTGCGGCGCGTTCGGAAGTGCCGTATCGTTCACACCATATAGAGCTTAAGGACATATTATCCCATACACAGGAAGAGTTTTATTTTGATAACATAAAGGGCTCCCTGATATGCCTGTATTATCCCGATTACATGGACGGAATCAATGCACCGGGCTGGCATTTTCACTTCATTTCCGAAGACAGAAAAAAGGGCGGGCATGTTTTTGAGCTTTCGATGCTTCACGGCACCGTAAGGCTTGATAAAATCAACGGTATCGAACTGAGACTTCCCGGAGATGCGGCTTTCGATACATATTCACTCAAGGAAGCTTCACAGAAGGACATTAAAAAGGTAGAACAGGGCGGTTAAGGTGAACCGGGTTAAACAGAGCAGAGTATATTTGATAATTCAGACTGAGAGCATTTGAAACCGAACATTCAGGGAATAAACAATACTGAAAGGAGAGCATGGAATGCTTTATATTTGTTATCCGAGATGTACGACCTGTAAAAAGGCACAGAAGTGGCTTGATGAACAGGGAGTGGATTATACTTTGAGGGATATTAAAGAAGACAAGCCTTCATACGAGGAATTAAAAGAATGGTATGAAAAAAGCGGTCTTCCGCTGAAAAAGTTTTTTAATACCAGTGGGAAGCTGTACAAAGATATGGAACTTAAGAATAAGCTGCCGGATATGACAGAAGAAGAACAGCTCAGATTACTGGCAATGGACGGGATGCTGGTAAAAAGGCCAATCGGAGTAAGCAGCGAAAGGGTACTTGTGGGTTTCAAACAGGAGGAATGGGAGGAGACCATTAAATGATTCCGTGCCTTTGTGTCGGCGCCGGCGGTTTTGCCGGTGCCGTTTTAAGATATCTGCTAAGCGGCATTCCCACCGGAAACAGCAGCTTTCCTGTTATGACATTTATCATCAATATTCTGGGAGCCTTTGGAATCGGATTTCTGATGGGACTGTCAGAAAAAACGGGATTTCCCAAAGGCAATCTTCTTCTGTTTCTGAAAGTAGGTGTTTGCGGGGGATTCACGACTTTTTCCACATATGCACTGGAACTCAGCGGATTATTCGAGGAAGGAAAATGGGTAACAGGTATTGCCTATGCATCTCTGAGTGTGATTATATGTCTCGTAGCTGTATATGCGGGACAGGCTGCGGCAAAAGCTATAAGCTGAAAACGCAAAGACACCGTTAATCTCACAGATTTATGATTGAAATTACTGCATTCAATCGAAGACAATGAGAACGGTGCCTTGTTTTACTTTTTCAGAAAAGTATGTTTAATATAATGAAATGTTTCTTTTTCCCCTCTATCTTTCAGCATTGAAAGTAGAAAAAGAATTTTCCCCGCTGTTTCGGGATGTGAATATCTGGTATCTTTTACCATTGTAAGATAGTTTAGAGGAGACGCATCAGTATATTCTTTGCCCTGATATGTTTTGCATGCGGCGATTCTGTCCATGATCATTTCCGCAATGTATTTGTCGGGGACATTAACATATTCGTAGCTGCGGGTTTTCGGAGATACATCTGTCCAGTATTCAAAATGATGGCGATTCCGTCCTTTGTGATGCATCCATGACTCAGAGTAGCCCTTATCTTCTCTTTCGGCATTGTTAGGACTTCTTGTCCCCTGAAAATATTTTACCCCGTTGATAAACTCAGTCGGAGAAAACTTAGACATGTCGTGCATCAGACCCTGTCGGTAAAGACCTACTTTAAAACAGTATGCCATAACAAGATGGCGATGATGAAGGACGGTTCGTAAGTGCCCGAATAATTTGTTCATATCTCAGCTCCTGACACAAAACCGGGAAGTCGTCAGACCCGGTTTTATTCATAATATTGAGAAACATCGGAATTATAATCTATATTATCATATCTGAATCCGAACATATGATAAAAATCTTCCCAATAGTCCGACAGACCAGCCAGTTCTTCAGCGTTTTCGGTGTTGAGATGATCCATATTCCGGGTGATCCGGTTCTGAATCTCATCCTGAAGCTCGAAATCATCCAGTCTGATAATGCCATCACTGTCGGTAATTACAGGTCTGCCCGGCAGCATTTTTTCCGTAAAAAGTCTGTTCATGTGCTGTATGCAGTCTTCATAACAGCCGGCGTTCTGCATAACTTTTCTGGCAACGGCGATATAAATCGGAGCCATGGGAATGGCTATGCTGGCCTGAGTAACCATACTTTTGTTCATGGATGTATATGCCCGAACTCCCAGATTGGAAAAATCAGTACAGATTAATTTTGAAGTTTCATAAACATGTTTTTTTGCAAAACCCATTGTACCGTGTCTGTATATAGGATAGGTAAGCTTCGGCCCGAGATATGAGAAAGCAACAGTAATAGCATTTCTGCTGAGGGCATCTGCATCCGAAAGTGCTTTTATCCAGTTGTACCAGTCTTCTCCGCCCATTACTTTAACCGAGTCGTGGATTTCCTTTTCGGTGGCACATTCCATTCTGCCTTCTATAATTTCCAGTGTGTTTAAATCCAGATCCTTACTGATAAAAGGCTTTCCTGTGGTTTTAAGTGAAGAACGGTAAACCGTACCGTCATCCATAGCTCTTTTCGGAGCGGCAAGACTGTAAATAACCATATCAATCTGACCGAGCTCAGATTTGATTATGTCAATAACCTTTGACTTTGTAGATGACAGGAAAGCATCTTCATTGACGGTTTTTGTCCGGAATCCATCGGCAGTGACAAGCTTATCAAAAGCATGGTAGTTGTACCAGCCGGGGGAAGCGGTTTTTGTTTCGGAAGGCTCTCTTTCCCGGCATACTCCGATGGTTGATGCTCCGTAGGCATAGGTGGCCGCAATTCTTGCGGAAAGCCCGTATCCTGCTGAACAGCCTATAATAAGAACTCTTTTGGGAGGTTCAGCTTCAAAGTCAGTTTTAGGAAGATTCTTCATGTAATTAATTTCTCTTCTGACATGCTCTTCGCATCCAAGGGGATGAGCTGTGGAGCATAGAAAAGCGTTTACTTTTGGTTGAATTATCATTGATTAGCACCTCTGATTATGATAGTCATATAAGAACAGTAATTAATTATTGTATTTCCGGTTTGTCGAAAAAAACGGCACTGTATTATCTGTGATTTTCGTTAATATAGTTGATGTTTCGTTTTCTTCATATATAATAATTATAGTAAATTTTTACATAATATGCAATGATGGGAGAGATAATTATGAGAATAGAATATAGCAAAGTTCTGATAATTATGGAAATTATCGGTGTAATGATTCTTCTGGCTATACTGATAGCCACTGCGTACGTCTATCCGACTCTTCCGGACCGGGTGCCGACGCATTTTAATGCTCTCGGAGAGGCTGACCGATGGGGAGGAAAAGGGTATCTGTGGTTTGTGCCGGCAATGTCGGTTTTTCTTTATCTGTTAATAACAATAGCAGGTTTTTTTCCGAAAACATGGAATTACCCGTCAAAAATCGATCCGTCAAAGCTGCCTCTGGCAGAGAAAAAGGTCAGAAATCTGCTTATGATTGTCAAACTGATTATTACAGCCATGTTTGGATATATACAATATATGATACTGAAGCTGTCGGGGCAGATATCCTTTCTGATAATGATATTGTTTACAGCTGTGCTTTTTGGAATAATTATTTACTATATCGTTTCTCTGAGCAGACTGTCGGTTAAAGCTCAAAGAAAATGAAATAAATATATGCATGTTTTTAGATTAGAAATTATTGAAACAGAGGAATAATGAAAATGAGAGAAATATCTGTCAAAAAAATCACAGAAGCGGTGGCGGAGATGTCAGTTAATGCTAATTCTTTTCTGGGAGAAGATGTGTGTGAAAGAATAACCGAATGCAGAAAGAAAGAAGACTGGCCGGCAGCTGCCGAAATACTGAGCAAAATTGAAGAAAATATCAGAATAGCCCGGGAGGATCTGGTGCCGCTGTGTCAGGACACCGGAATGGCATGCGTGTTTATCGAAATAGGACAGGACGTGCATGTTGTGGGCGGCAGTATTGAAGAGGCCGTCAATGAAGGGGTAAGAAAAGGTTATACAGAGGGATATCTGAGGAAGTCTATTGTTAAAGACCCGATTCGTCGGGGCAACACGGGAGACAATACACCCGCGCATATTCATTATGAAATAGTTCCGGGAGACAGACTGAAAATAGTGCTGGCACCGAAAGGGTTCGGCTCGGAGAATATGAGCCGGATCAAAATGTTTGCACCGGCTGCCGGAGAAAACGGCGTAAAAGATTTCATTGTTAACTGTGTCGAAGAAGCCGGAGCCAACCCGTGCCCGCCGGTGGTGGTGGGAGTCGGAATCGGAGGAACCTTTGACCGGGCGGCGCTGATGGCAAAGCAGGCTCTGCTCAGACCGATGAAGGATTCAAATCCGGACCCGTATTATGCGGAAATGGAAAATGAGCTTCTGGAGAGAATTAACAGCCTGGGAATAGGCCCGCAGGGATTTGGAGGAAGAACCACAGCACTGGCTGTGAAAATACAGACATATCCCACACATATTGCGGGAATGCCCGTGGCGGTCAATATCAACTGCCACGTTTCCAGACATCGGGAGGTGATCCTTTAATGGAAAAGATGCTTGTGTATCCTTATGATAAGGAAAAGTTAAAAGAATTGAAGGCCGGGGACAGTGTGCTGATAAGCGGAACTGTATACACGGCCAGAGATGCGGCACATAAAAGAATAGTGGAAATGATTGAAAATGGGGAGAAGCCTCCATTTGAAATTGAGGGATCAATAATATATTATGTGGGACCTACTCCGGCGAAGCCCGGGAAAGCCATCGGTTCGGCAGGCCCTACCACCAGCTATAGAATGGACTCGTATGCACCGCTGCTTCTTGATCTGGGGCAGGCTGCCATGATAGGAAAAGGTCAGCGCTCTGAAGAAGTAAAGGCGGCGGCGGTGAGAAACGGTGCCGTATACCTTGCCGCAATCGGCGGAGCGGCAGCACTGATTGCAAAATCCGTCAGATCTGCAGAGGTAATTGCTTTTGAGGATCTGGGGGCGGAAGCGGTCAGAAAACTGGAGGTGGAAAACTTCCCGGCGGTGGTGGTAATTGACGCATATGGAAACGATTATTACGAAAGCGGAAGACTTCAGTATAAAAACGGAAATAAATAACCAAACGGGTTACGGAAGAAAAAGAGTCATTTGCAGGCTCGCGGGAACCGACAAAGCTTAGAACCGTTACGACCGATTCCGAGCATGAGAGATATAAAAACATGCACGACATAAAGAAAATATAAATTATTTAGAAGTTATATTAAAATAATATAAAATAGTTTGAGAATATGGGAAATATATGATAATATCGAGGTTGCCGTCATTTACGAGTGCGGTAGTATCACCGGACAGAGTGGTTCTTACGGCAATTGATAAGGTATTTGCATTATGCGGAGCAACCATCGCAACAATAATAATGTCCAACTGTGATATTGCAAGCCCGGGTTTTGCAATGATAGTCGGA
Organism: Firmicutes bacterium UBA1739; assembly: GCA_002315385.1. Taxonomy (GTDB): domain Bacteria; phylum Bacillota; class Clostridia; order Peptostreptococcales; family Anaerovoracaceae; genus UBA1739. The sequence continues at coordinate 28,743 of DCHZ01000025.1, forward strand.
ATTCCGGCAGGAATCCTGAGCGTAGTGGGGTATAATATCATTGCACCGAGACTACAGAAGCTTATCCGAGGAACAGACACCTGCGGAGTGCATAACCTTCACGGTATGCCGGGACTTTTGGGAGGATTATCTGTAATAGTACTTTGCGGAAACGTTAAAGTTCAGCTTCTGGGGATGATCGTTACAGTAGTAATCGCTTTAGTGGGCGGCAGAATTGAGGGAGCCATTATCGGTCTTCTCGGTACAAAGGCTGTTGCTTACAGTGATGAAGGAGAATTTAAATAACATACATTGATGTCGGAAAGTAATAACATATGTCAGGATTTGAGGGTGCACCTTGAGGTGCACCTTTTCGATTTCCGGCACACTTCAATGTTCCTTCAGCTTTACAGTCAATTCGAATTCCGGATATGCCGGTTGCATACGTATTAAGTTTTTGTTAAAACAGATTGTGAGTATTAATAATTCGCTGTCGCCGTCCTCAGTAACATTTTGAATTATGGGAATGATGTGGTAGAATAAACAGACAGGAAAGCTAAGCAAAATAATTACGTAATAGAATATGGAGGATAGATTTATGGTTACAACTCTTGAAATAATGAAAAAAGCAAAAAAGGCAGCACCGGAGATGGCGGTTTTGTCGGAAGAGTCGAAAAATCAGGCACTGCTTGCCATGGCAGAAATGCTGACTGAAAGCAGTGAAGAAATACTTAAAGCCAATTCAGCTGATGTTTCGGAGGCGGGAGACAGTATTTCCCCGGTAATGATTGACAGATTGAAACTTGATGAAAAAAGAATCGCGGATATGGCAGAGGGAATAAGACAGGTGGCGGAGCTTCCGGACCCTGTGGGGAGAATAATAAGAAGTCATTCTCTGCCAAACGGTCTCGTGGTGAATAAAATGTCAGTTTCGCTGGGCGTAATTGCGATAATCTATGAAAGCAGGCCGAATGTCACATCTGATGCGGCGGCACTGGCAATCAAAAGCGGCAATGCATGTATTCTCAGAGGCGGGAAAGAGGCTTTTCGCACAGCGGATGCAATAGTTCAGGCACTCAGAAAAGGTCTGAAAAAAACCGGATTGAACGAGGATCTGGTTCAGCTGATTCAGGATACCACCAGAGAAAGCGCAAAGGAACTTATGAACGGTGTCGGATATATTGACCTGCTGATTCCGCGGGGTGGTAAAGGACTCATTCAGTCCTGCGTGGATAATGCAAAGGTACCGTGTATTCAGACCGGAACCGGAATATGTCATATTTATGTGGATGAATATGCAGACCTGGAAAAAGCAGTGAAAATAGTGGAAAATGCCAAAACCAGCAGACCTTCTGTGTGTAATGCGGCGGAGGTTTGTCTGATTCACAAAAAAGTCGCCGATAGATTTATGAATATGATGAAATCACAGCTGGTGGAAAAGAGAAAATCCGAAAACCTGACTCCGGTTCAGTTCAGAACTGATGAATTTGATACGGAATTTCTTGATTACGTTATGGCTGTAAAAACTGTTGACTCTGTCAGCGAAGCCATCGAGCATATAGCGGCACATTCGACAGGACATAGCGAGGCAATAATAACGGAAAATGCTGAGAATGCGGATTTGTTTGTGAAAATGGTGGACAGTGCTGCGGTATATGTTAATGCATCAACAAGATTTACAGACGGAGGGGAATTCGGCCTGGGATGTGAAATGGGGATTTCCACCCAGAAGCTCCATGCAAGAGGACCAATGGGACTGGAAGAGCTTACATCATATAAATATGTGATTATGGGAAACGGTCAGATCAGGTAAAAGGAGTCGAAAAGTGTTGATAAAACCGGTGCATCCGGTTTTAACATATTACGTATATTCTGCATGTTCCTTTGTATGAATGATTCCAAACACCCGCTGCAGTATCACTGCGATTGTGTTTTAAATCGAACCCGCAAAAAGAGCCGATATTATACGCAAAGGTATGTAATAATTGCTGCATTGGGCACTTAGTCAAAATATAGGTTTTACTGAATGTCAATATGGAAAAAATAAGGATAACAATAATAAATGGAAAATAATATTAAAAAAAGTGACAGGATAATACTGGCATCAGCCTCTCCACGCAGAATAGAGATATTCGGAAACCATGAAATAGAGGCGGAAATAATGCCTGCGGATATAGATGAAACTCTTCCTGACGGAATCGGAGCGGAGGATGCGGTAATGTTTCTTGCACTGAAAAAAGCCCTGCATACAGAGAAAAGAGTATTAATGAAAAATGCATCAGACTATGGTGAGGTAAAAGCTTCAGCGGATTTAAAGGTAAAAGAGAGAATAATAATTGTTGCTGCGGATACGGTGGTATTTTCCGATCGGATTTTAGGGAAACCTGCAGATGAAAACGAGGCGTTTCAGATGCTGTCGGCTCTGAGAAACAAAAGTCACTATGTTGCAACCGGTGTTGCAGTGATTGAAGCAGGGGGAAGCCTGAGAAACGTGTTTTATGACAGGAGCGAGGTAAAATTTTCAAACTACAGTGACGAACAGATCAGAGAATACATAGCGACAGGCGAACCTCTGGATAAAGCCGGAGCATATGCCATTCAGGGAGGGTTTTCAAAATATGTTGAAAACTATACCGGTTCCTTCCTGAACATAGTCGGATTTCCCTGGGAACATTTCGAAAGAGAAATGAAGATAGAATAATGCATTCTCCGGCCTCCGAATATGTATGAAAACCGGAGAATATTCTGCCGTGATATCGGAATATTAAGGAAAGAAACGCGGAAAAGCCGGATTCAGTAATATTGATATTGAAAAATCTTGTTATAGACAGGTTAATATGATAAAATTAATCAGTAGATTTTTTAGAGAAACCGTCAGAGATGATTGTAAGGAGGTATCATGAATAAAAAACTTATCGCAGGAATTCTGTCTTTGTCTTTGATTTTATCGTCTGCATTTTCAGCTTTTGCGGAGGATGCAACCCCCATAGCATATGCAGGCAATGATAACAGTGACAAATCAACGAGTACAATAGCAGTACAGATCGGAAATTATGCGGCAACGGTGGACAGTATGCTCGTATCAATAGATCCTGATAACAGGAAGGTTGTGCCGTATATTAAAAATAACAGAACATATATTCCTTTAAAATTCATCGGAGAGAATCTTGGTGCACAGGTGTCCTGGGACAGTAAAAAAAGGGAAGCGATTATTCAAAAAGACAATACAAAAGTGGTAATTCCGGTGAATAAATCGTATTACTATATTAATTCAGTAAAGCATAATCTGGACGCACCGGCTGAAATCTATCAGAACAGGACCTTTGTTCCTATGAGATTCGTAGCGGAAGCGCTTAATATGGCGGTATACTGGGATAAAGATGCCAAGATGGCAGTAATTGCTCCTAAAGACAGGCAATGGACCGGCGTTAATAGTATTGAAGAAGATTTAATTGTTCAATATCTCATTTTAGTATATCCGTTTTTAAAAGATCATAGTGTCGATTAATACCGAACAGCACATGAGACATGGAAAAATCCCTGTCTCATGTTATTTTTGACAAAAAATACGGTCTCACAAAAACAGCCCGGACTTAGGACCCGGACTGTTTTTACAGAGTCGCCGGGGTTATGTGCCCGGCTGCTGCATAATTATTAACCTATTCGGCCGGCTGCCATTTGCATCTTACAGGCGAAACAATCTTTTCTTCCTTTTTTAGTTCTTTAAAAGCCTTGTCAATTTCCTTTCTGTCGATTCCTGTCATTTTTTCCACTTCTCCGGCACTGATGGGCTTTCCGGCTTCTTTCATAGCAGCGATTACAGCATCTTTAACTTCCATGGTATATCTCCTTTCGATTTTGAAATAATAATTTTGTTTATGAAATCATTATATATGTAAATCGAGTAATAATGCAATAAATAATTGAAACGTCCGGTAAAAACCATTGACTTTAATGAGTTTTTATGGAAAAATCGATATTAAAGAGTATCCCGGAGTTTCGTATCTTTAAGCCGGGGATTCAATAATCAGGAGGACAGCATGATATACATTAACGATATGAAAAGACCGTTTCACGATGGAATGACTATTTCAGATGCTTTCAGGGAGAATAACATTAAAATCCGACCGGGATTTCTGGTTTTTGTAAATGATGAAGAAATTGATTTTTCGGAGTATGATTCATTTGAACTTCATGACGAAGATGACATCCAGCAGATGTTTCCTTTCCTTGTTGAATAGTGTGAAAGAAACAGTTAATAAGGGCGTCCTGAGGGCAGGGCGCCTTTGCTTTAATATACAATCACCAGAATAACATCCTCGCCGATTACTTTTACATCCTTCCACTTGATTTCCTTCTCCTCATATCCTGTCAGAATTCCCATGAGACCGCTTTTCTGAACCGGAATTATCAAAGAATATATCCGGGATTTTTCTATATTTATGTTAATATCCGATGCAAAACCGAGACTTTTCCCGTTCGTAAGATTTATTATCTCCCTGTTTTTAATTTCCCTGCCGGTAATCATTTTAGCCCTCCAATAAACAGAATATATCCGAATTGAAAAAAATCTTAAAAGGTGTCCGGATTATAATTCGGATAAAGCTATCTTTAATACTTAATATATTAATATATATTACTGAAACATGTCTTTATTACAGAATAAATGAAGCGCCGGCAGTCTGAACCGGTAAACATGGAAAGAAAAGCCCCAAACAGGCAAAAATCAGATACCAAACAAAATGACTCCGGACCGAGTTTTGGCAGGGAGGGACAGAGACATTCCCGAATCAGAAAAAAACAAATATCAAATGAAATGTCTCCATATTTGCAAAAAATTCAAAATATGGAGACATTTTTTTGATTTGAGCAGTAAATGATGCGTATGCTTTTCATCAATATTTAAAATATGGGAAAAAATAGGATAATTCAGACGCAAATTTACTTCCGAACCCACCTATTATTCACTTTTTTGCAAATAATGTCTCCATTTTTTTTAAAATATCAAAATGTGGAGAAATTTCTGCTGAGATTTAGTTTTTGACTTTATCTGACTTTAGTTGTGCCGGTTGTGCTTTTATTCAAACGAAAAACCGGTCTGAAACCGTCAAAAATTACGATGTTTCCGGCCCGACCCAATGCGTCCGGCTGTGCCGGTTCAGAGCCCGATCGCCTGTTCCGAAGAACGGATAAAGGTGTCACAAGTGTCAATCAGGGTCAGAACCGGTGAAACCTACAATTTCATTTACTGCTTTTGCGGCTTCAACGGCATCTTCTTCGGTGTTAAAGTATCCGAAAGAGAATCTGACACTTCCCTCCGGATAGCTTCCTAAAGCTTTGTGGGCGGAAGGAGCACAGTGAAGACCCACTCTGGTTTTAATTCCGTAATCAGATTCCAGGGTAGCCGAAACCGCAGCACAGTCAATCTCCGTAAAGCACAGAGAAACGACACCAAGGCAGGCACAGCCGTTATCGTGAGCAAGTATTCTCAGTCCCTTAGTTCCTTTTATTTTTGAAATAAACAGCTCCGCAAGGCAGTTTTCTTTTTCAAGTATTGCTGCGATACCTTTTTCTTTGATAAATCTGAGACCGGCCCAAAGGCCGAAAATGCCGGGAAGATTAGGAGTGCCGGGCTCAAACCTGTCTGGCAGAAAACCGGGTATTGTTTCAAGATGTGATATACTGCCGGTTCCCCCGCTGATAAGAGGAGTTATTTCCGGGACAATTCTGTTGGACAGAATAAATCCTCCGATACCCTGAGGCCCCATAAGTCCCTTATGACCTGTGAAGCAAAGTGCATCAATATTGTCTTTTTCCATATCAATCTCATAGCTTCCACCTGTCTGAGCGGAATCCACTATGAAGAACAATCCGTGTTTTTTGCAGAATTCTCCGGTTTCGCGAAGGGGAAGAATCATTCCGGATACATTTGATGCATGAGTCATGATTACAGCTTTAGTGTTTTTTTGAATCAGAGCTTCAAGTGAAGATACGTCAAAGAATAATTCATCGTTTTCGTTGGTGTTAAGTCCGGCCATACTGAGCTTCATACCATGTTCTTCCAGCTGACGCAGAGGTCTCATTACCGCATTGTGAGGAAGAGGGCATACGATTACGTGATCCGAAGCAGTGAGTAGACCCTTCAGTACGATATTCAGACTGAGAGTGATTCCGGAAGTGAAAATGACGTTTTTCTCGTCCGAACCGTTGAAAAGCTCTTTGAGAAGAGCTCTGGTTTCAAAAACAATATCCTCGGCTTCGTAGGCACTCTGATAGCTTCCACGATTTATATTGCTTCCGATGCGGGTAATATATTCTGTCATTTTTTCCGCCACAGAAGGCGGCTTCGGAAAAGACGTTGCCGCATTGTCAAGATAAATATCCCTCATTCGACTTTCACATCCTTTCCTGAGTAATCAGTTATATAGCCAATTATTGCCGCATCAGTGTGGTGACGGAGATCACTGAGCAGTTTCAGGGCATCCGGCTCAGAGACAGCTATCAGCAATCCTCCGGAAGTCTGAGGATCATACATAATGTCTAAAAGAGGTAGTGATACTGATGAATAGGCCTCAGTTTCGGATTCCGCATAATCTCTGTTACGGTATGCTCCCGCAGGAATCATTCCCATTGAAGCAAATTCCAGAGCATCCCGATGAAAATTCAGACTTGCTGATGTAATATGAACAGTAACTCCGCTGCCTGCTGCCATTTCACGGCAGTGACCGATTAGCCCGAATCCTGTGATATCAGTGCAGGAATGTACCTGGTAATTTATCATGTTATCATGAGACTTTTTATTCAGTTCTGTCATTTGAATGGTAATTCTGTCAATAAGTGATTCGGAGACAAGACCGGCTTTTGCGGCAGTGGTAATTATGCCTATACCCAAAGGTTTTGTAAGAATCAGCACATCCCCGGGCAGAGCTCCTGAGTTTGTAAGGATTTTTTTAGGATGAACAAAGCCCGTAACTGAGAGACCGTATTTGGGTTCGGTGTCGTTTATAGTATGTCCGCCGGAGATAATTGCCCCGGCTTCGTAGGTTTTTTCGTAACCACCTCTGAGTATTTCGTGAACAGTCTCCCGTGTCATTGTTTCGGTAACCGTCATTATATTCAGAGCAAGCTTAGGTTCGCCGCCCATGGCGTATACATCGCTGAGGGCATTGGCTGCCGCAATCTGACCGAAAAGGTGAGGATCATCCACAATGGGCGGGAAAAAATCCAGTGTCTGGACCAGTGCCAGTTCATCGTTTACGATATAAACAGAAGCATCATCGCTTTTGTCAAAGCCGACGACCAGCTTATCATCCTTTATTACGGGAAGTCCTTCGAGCAGCTGAGCCAGAGTCCCTGCCCCGACCTTTGCTCCGCATCCTGCACAGGATGAGAGCTTTGTAAGTTTAATATCCTTCATAAGTTTGTCCTCGCTATTATTTCAGCTGTTTTTTCGCCAAACCGGAATCAGCTGTTAATCACCGGAACCGGCTGTTAATCACCGGAAACGGCTGTTAATCAACAGAAGAATAGACAGTTTCGTATTCTGTGTTTTTGGCTGAAAAGTCGGGCTTCAGCATTACTATCTGTTCGACTTCGTCCATGTTCTGCGGAAAGATGAGACTTTCTGCTTCAAAAACAGCACAGGTTCCGCATGATGACGACAGAAAGCGGGGAACCGGCTTCAGCTGTACTTCGGTCCCCGCTTTTCTCATTTCGCTTTTCAATCTTGATGCACCGAAGTGCGAATAAAATGTAATTATATAAGTGTTCATTTCTTTCTTTCAAGATATATGGTGTAAGTATCCCCTTTGTTTTCACTTGAAACACTGAAGCCCTGATGATTTGCAAACCTTGAGATGTTTTCAAAGGATGTACGGTTATCAGTGACAACAGTGTAGGAATCTTCTCCGGATTCCATAGCTTTTTTTACCATAATAACAGGTTCGGGGCATGAAAGTCCACATGTATCAATCATTTTTTTCCTCCTGAATTAAGCTTTACTCTTTTTGGTGTTAATTATTGCGATAATTGTAATTACGCAGAGGCCGATTATTACGCCGATTTTTCCTGCAGATGTAACGCTGTCAGCAGAAGATGCAAGACCGAAGTTGTGGCAGAAAGCCGCACCGACAAGAAGGCCGAGAACGGTAATCGCAGAATCGGAATTTCCTTCTCCGGACAGAACCAGCTGTCTCAGAGGGCAGCCGCCCAAAAGAACGCAGCCGTATCCGACTAAAAGCATACCCATGAAATTCCAGAGACCGTCATTATGAGCAATAGGCTGTCCGGTAAAACCGGGATTAAAGTTACCTAAGCAGAGGTTGATAATAAATGCCGTTGCAAGTAAGACAAGGAAACCGATTAAAAGTCTTTTTTCTCTGAAAAGTACGAAATCACGTATTCCACCTACCATACAGAGTCTGGAAAGCTGAGCCATTCCGCCGACAGTTAAACCTGCTATGAGAGACAGTAAAACAGGTGCATGTGATGCACCGGGGCCTTCAGCAGAGAAATATATGAACGCAGGTGCCGCTATAAGTAGAATAAAAAGAGCAATCTGGACAACCGGCATAGTTCCGCCTTCTACAGCAGTTTGTGAGTAAGCACGTTTGAGAGAGAATCCTTTTTTAAGAAATATGATTCCTATGAGTATGCCGACAATAAAGCCTGCAAGACCTACAATCGCATTGAGGTCACCGCCGGCGATTCTCAGAGTCATTCTCAGAGGACAGCCCAGAAACATCAGACAGCCCACCATAACGAAGAACGCGATAACAAATCTTGTGATGGGAGAGGAACCACCCCGGGGCTTGAATTCTTTTCTGAAAAGTGCAGTTCCGAAAGCACCGAGAACAAGACCGATAATTTCCGGTCTTATATATTGAACTTTGGCCGCTGTGTGAAGCCCTAAAGCTCCGGCAGTATCTCTGATAAAGCAGGCTATACAGAACCCCATGTTCTTAGGATTTCCGTATTTAACAAGAATCGCACCGAACAGACCTGCAAGGATTCCGCAGACAGCAATAATCAGGTACTCTTTTTTTGATGACTGTAACTCATTCATTTTTTCACCTCGAATAAATATGATTTTTCAGGTCCCGTATAGTAATAGACTATTACTATCCCAAAACCGGTATATGAAAATTATAAACTATTATAATGCAAAAATGAAATTGATTTATTTGATAAATAGATATATCATATAGGAAGAAGTTATAAATACCATGTTATTCTGAAATACCCGGCAGTATGATTGGGAAGCATCCCGGCGGATGTGACAACTTAATCAAAGCCCGGAAATCCCGTATGAATTATACACAGTTTCAATTAGTGTGGATGCAGGATCAGAAAAGAAAGCGTAAGATGATAAAAAAACAAAAAAACGAGTAACAGGGTGAAGGGTATGAAGAAAAGGCTTTATAATAAACTTGGAATAAAAAAAGGTCTGACCTCGATTATCGGCTCAGGAGGAAAGACAACGCTGATAAAAAAACTTGCCGGTGAAATGAAAAAAGACGGATTCAGCGTTATTATCACAACAACGACGAAAATTTTCGTCCCTGATTTCTGTCCCCTGGTCTGCAATCCGTCGGAAAACCGCGAAATGATTGACAGACTTATTGAGGAAAACGGAATTGTCGCTGTGGGAAGGCCCGTACTGACACAATCCGGAGCGGTAAAACTGGGAAAATGCGAAACAGAATTTGAGGAGCTTGTAAAAGCTGCGGATTTTGTCCTGGTAGAAGCAGACGGGTCAAAGCATATGCCGCTGAAGGCTCATGCGGAATATGAGCCGGTAATCCCGGACTGCACAAATCGGATAATACAGGTTGCGGATATTGCCGGAATCGGGAAAACTGCAGTTGAGGCAGTCCACAGATTCGAGATTTTTATAAGCATCACAGGCTCCGGTGCCGATGAAATCGTTACCGGGGAGGCTGTTGCCGAAGTGATTAATCAGGAAAAACTCGCCGATGTACTGTATATCAGTGGAATCAATGAAGAGAATCGCAAATTAGCGGAAAAACTGTCGAAACTGATAAATATTCCGGCGGTTATGGAGGAATGATAATGGATTTCAGGCAAATTGAAACTTTTGCGGCGGTGGTGGAGCAAAAAAGCTTTTCCGCTGCTGCGGAAGCGTTACATGTGAGTCAGCCAACGGTGAGCAGTCATATAAAAGCTCTGGAGGCTGAGGTGGGCAGAGAGCTTATCACAAGAACAACCAAGCATTTTTACGTTACGCAGGACGGTTACCGTTTTTACGAATATGCCGCAAATCTGCTGAAGCTCAGAAGAAGAGCTCTTTATGATATGACAAACAACAGTACGACAGTTATTCATATCAGTGCTTCAACAATACCGTCTGCTTATATTCTTCCGGGTATCATTTCAGAATTTAAAGCTGTACGGCCGGATGTGACTGTAAGCGTAATACAGTCAGACAGCGGAAAGGCAGTGGAAAGACTGATGGAGGGAAATGCCGATCTGGGAGTGGTGGGTTCCACCGGATACTCCGAAAATATTTATTTCAGCGAAATTATGAAAGACCGGCTTGTGGTATGTGCTCCGCCGGAAAAGTATTATAAAGAACTTAAAGCGGCGGGAACGGATTTAAGAACATTGCTGAAAGAGCCGATAATATTAAGAGAAAAAAGCTCCGGAACCAAGAAGGAGGCCGAAAACATTCTGAAAAGAATGGAAATATCAGAGAATGATCTTAATATAGCGGCTTATATGAACGATATGGAAGCAATAAAAAAATGCATTGCCGGCGGGCTGGGAATTTCAATTGTTTCATTTCTGTCTGTAGCGAAAGAGGCGGAAAGAGGCGAAGTGGTTGTTATGGAGCCTCCGGAATTATCCGGAGGCAGAAGCTTTTACATAGCTTTAAGAAAAGACTATGTTGTACCGGCAGCAGTGGAAGAGTTTATTGCGTATTTAAGAAAAAGTGTGGGCAGAAACTGCCGGTGAAATCAGTGCGGTAACCGGATGTACGAAAAGCAGAACCGTAAATACAAATGCAGGTGCAGCCGGTAAATATATCGGAATTTAATGCGGATAAATGTTAAAAGTAGTTATTAAAAGCCGGGAGGAAAAACATGGAAGTAATTCTGATAAAAGGCGCGGGCGATATTGCCAGTGGCATTGCATACAGGTTGAAAAAGTGCGGATACAGGATAATTATGACTGAAACGGCTGTGCCGACGACGGTAAGGAGAACTGTGGCTTTTTCCGGAGCTGTTTATGAAGGCAGCTGCAGTGTTGAAGGTATACGGGCTGAATTGTGTAAGAATATTGAGGAAATAGAAAACTGCATCGAAAGAGATGTGATTCCCGTAATTGTTGATGAAAAAGCGGAAATTATCGGCGAAGTCAGTCCTGATGTGGTGGTAGATGCAATACTGGCGAAAAAAAACCTGGGAACGGACAGAAGCCTGGCACCGTTTGTGATAGGTGTAGGACCCGGGTTTACCGCCGGAGTAGACTGTGACTGCGTAATAGAGACAAAAAGAGGGCATTATTTAGGTAGAGTAATAGAAAAAGGGAGTGCGATACCGAACACCGGCGTACCGGGCGAGATTGGAGGATACAGCATAGAGAGGATAATACGGGCTGAGGCAGAAGGAGTTTTTGTTCCCCGGAAATCCATCGGTGATGAAGTGCGGGAAGGCGATGTAGTGGCAGAATCCGGCGGAAAGAAAATCCGTGCACGAATGCCGGGTCTGATAAGAGGAATGCTTCAGGAGGGAGTAATAGTTACTCCGGGAATGAAGTGCGGAGATATTGATGCAAGATGTGAATATGAGTACTGTTTTGAAATATCCGATAAGGCTCTTGCGGTTGCCGGAGGTGTTCTGGAGGCAGTGGTGAGCCGCAGAAGCGGAAGATTTGAGAGAAATGATTGAGATACCGGGAGGAATTGTGATGCAGAAGGTTTTTGAAAAAGGAAAAGAATTACTGGAACAGGGCAAAAGCTTTGTATACGCGGCAATAATATCCAAAAAAGGATCTGCGCCTTCCGATGTTGGGGCCCGAATGATAGTAACGCCATGTGAAGTGACGGGAACGATAGGAGGCGGCGGTGTTGAGGCTGATGTAATAGAATATGCAAGAAAACAAACCTTAACAGATAAGAAGGCCGCAATAAGATATTATAATCTTAATTCAGATGAAGCTGCGGTTTCGGAGTTCATCTGCGGAGGAGAAACCGAGGTTATGCTGCTGTATATTGATGCCGGGGATAAAGATAATCATGAAATATTTGCACGGGCCGTGGATGCGGTGGAGCATCAGAAAAAAGCATGGTTTGTATATGGAATAAATAATGAAAACGGCAAATCTCATATTTCTGTTGTATTAAATGTAGATAATGAAGGAATATTCGGAAGATTTGAAGAAGGTTCAAATGTCAAACGGGAAATGCTGGCAAATCCTGTGAGAATCGCAATACAGGAGGAGGCGGATAGAGAAAAAGGCAGAAGATATGTTGTAGACAGCCTGGAGAATCCCGGCAGGATGTATCTTTTCGGCGGAGGACATGTTTCTCTGGAAGTCGCAAAGCTGGCGGTCGGACTGGATTATAAAGTCACTGTTATTGATGACAGACAGGAGTATTCTAATACAGGGAGGTTTCCGGGCTGCGAATGTCTTACCGTTGGCAGCTTTGATGAAATACCTGATCTGGAGATTAATTCCAATACATATATTTTAATTATTACCAGAGGGCATGCGGGAGATAAGGCCGCTCTGAAATGGGCTGTTGACAGAAAAGCGAAATATTTAGGAATGATAGGCAGCAAGTCCAAGAGAGACCGGATTTATGATATGCTGGTCAGTGAAGGCATTGACAGAGAACGGCTTAACGCAGTTCATTGTCCCATCGGCCTGCCCATCGGAGCAAAAACGCCTCAGGAGATTGCCGTGAGCATTATGGCAGAGCTGATATCAGAAAGAAGAAAATAAACGGAGGATGTTTTCGATTCATAAGGATTCGGTTTTGAAGTCCGGAAAAAATATGATAGAATACAGAAAATGCTATTGCGAAAAAGATGAGAATAAAGGAATAAAGAAAAAACAGGAAAAACAGTAGAAATCAGAAAAAAGCAGGAGAAGCAGTGTATGAATAATATTTTTGAATCATTAATTGAAATGACCGGCAGAGCAAAGGGTCTGGTGGAGTTTGCCGACGGAACCGTAGTTATCTGTGACTGGAGCCCTTTGGACGGAAGCCCCAGACTTGCGGTGGGAAGTATGTCAGGTTCGACAGATCCGGTTGAAGTTGAATCCGAAATCAGAGTAAAGTGCTGGAAGACCTTTGCGGAGGATGCGTCTTCTCTGATTAACTGTCTGGGAATAGATGTGGAAAGTGAAGAAGACTGCGGAGCTCGTATTTTCAATCTGACAGATGATATTTCGATAATAGTTCCGGACAACTGGGAGGAAAATAAAAAAACAATACCTGTTGCGGAAACTGAAAAGAAGGACGGAATGTTCTGTACCTGTAAAGATACAGCATGCCGCTTTCATCCTGTAAACCATGACAGGGGATGTACGCCCTGTATTGAGAATAATCTCGGGAAGGGGGAAATCCCCGGATGTTTTATAAACAAAGCAGGCCTTCCGGGAAAAACGGAAGGATACTCAATAAAAGATTTTGCGGAGACTTTGATGTTTTTGAATAAATCTACTGTGGAAATATGAAATCCGCTGTGATATTATTAGATAAATATGAATTATTTCAATACAAATACAAAATATGATTCGGTAATGAAGGAGAACCAAAATGAAAAAAATAGTGATTACAGGCGGACCTACCAATGAAGCCATTGATGAAGTAATGAAAATAACCAATATGTCAACGGGAAGTCTCTCTACCACTCTGTCGGAGCTGTTTCTGAATGCGGGATACAGGGTTACGCTTATTCTGAATAATGTAGTTAACAGCGAAAAGCTTGAAATGAATAAAAACGCGGGAAATCTGAAGCTTGTATGGATAGAGAATACACAGGATATGCTTGATGCACTGGAGCGGGAAAGCAGGGAAGGCCAATGCGACTTTATCATTCACGCATCTGCTGTAGGTGATTATAAAGCAGACTATACCTTCCTTATGGAGGATTTGGTTTCATATGTATGGAGTCAGATTGAAAAAGGCTGTGTTAATTCAGAAGCCGATCTTCTTGAAATAATGCTGAAAAAGGAAAACTATCAGATTGACAACAGCTCAAAAATAAGCAGCTACCAGAAGAATCTTACGGTTAAACTTGGCTTGACCCCTAAAATCATATCAAATCTGAGAAAATGGTATCCGGACAGTGTGTTAATAGGATGCAAGCTTCTTGAGAATGTAAGTAAAGAAGAGCTATACGGTGTAGCAACAAAGCTTTGCAATAAGAATCAGATGGACTACATTTTCGCAAATGATCTGGCAGATCTCAGAAACGGAATGCCGGCCAGATACCTCGTGAGCCGGGAAGGATATACGGGTACGATGCTGGATACTCCGAAAGACATTTTTGAGTTTGTAAACGGACTGTAGGAAATGTGAAACCGGCAGCAGAGCCGAATCCGGAGCGGTAATGTTTCCCGGGCAGCGGCGTCTGTATATGATATGGTACAGTATATGAACACAGCGTTTTGAAAAACTGTGAACAGCAACAATGAATGAGTGCTAAACAGAAATTATAAGTTGAATTGTTTTTACATTTCATGATATAATGAAAAAAAAAGGAGGAAATTTTATGAAAAAGATTATAGCGGTATCATTAACAATAGCATTATGCTTATCGCTTTGCGCCTGCGGAAAGAGTGCAAAAGCCGAAAGTGGAGATCAGTTCGTAAAAAGCGGCACACTTACAAAAGCCAATGTTTCACAGGAAGAATTGTCTCAGATGATGAACGCATTAGATGATGTAGAACGTCAGATGGTTTATTTCGATAACCTTTCATCGATGGTGCTTGCACTTAAATCTGATAATATTGATGAATTCTGGAGCACAACACCTGTCGGAAAGTATGTTGTTGAAAATAATGAAGATTTCACAATGGCAGAAATTGACTCCGGAGTGAAATATTCTATGTGTATGATGGAAGAGAATCAGGTGGTTTGCGATTTGATTAGTGAGGCAATCAAATCAATGAAAGAGGACGGAACTCTGCAGAAGCTTCAGGCAGATCTTATTGACGGAGAAAACATCAATCTTGAAACAGCTGATTATACACTTCCTGCATTTGACAGCGAAGTTGTTATTAAAGTTGGAATCACAGGAGATTTACCACCGATGGACTACACTCTGGCTGACGGTACACCAAGAGGCTTCAACGTTGCTTTCCTTGCAGAATTATCAAACAGAATGGGCATGAATGTTGAGATAGTAAATATTGATTCGAGTTCAAGAACAGTTGCATTAACCAGTGGAAAAGTAGATGCACTTTTCTGGGTTTCCGTAAGTGATTTAGACGGAGACGGAATTTTCTCAGACGTTCCAAAGGGCACAGTATTAAGCGAACCGTATTTCGAAACCAAACACTGCACAGTAACAAAAAAATAAACTGATTTATTTGATGCTTGATAAGAATAAGCGGATGCAATAACACAAAACATAAAAGGCGGTTTTAATGCAGTCTATGACGTATTGAAGCCGTCTTTTTTCTTTATTATTTATTGCATTTACGGAACAGAGAATTATAATAAAAGCAGGGGAAGCGGTTAGAATTAACCGGACAGGTTTTTTGAAATTCAGTGAAACAAAATCAGAAAACGGAGGTAATGTAATGAAGAATTATTTCGATTTAACAGGACAGGTGGCTGTTGTTACGGGTGCTTCGACAGGTCTTGGGGTGCAGATGGCGAAGGCATTTGCGAATCAGGGCTGCAACATCGTATGCCTTGCAAGAAGAAAAGAACTGGTCGAAGAAAATGCGAAGAATATCGGGAAAGAATATGGAGTGAAAGCCATAGGAGTAGTATGCGACATTACGGAAACAGACAGCGTTGAAAAAGCAGTTGATTTAATTCTGGAGAAAATGGGGCGAATAGATATTCTGGTTAATAATGCAGGAACAGGGGCTGTTGCACCTGCGGAACAGATAACGGATGAACAGTTCGGAAATGAACTCAATATCGATCTGTTCGGAACATTTAAGGTTGCAAGAGCCGTAGCAGCTAAAGCAATGATTCCGGCAGGATACGGAAGAATTATCAACATTTCATCCATGTATGGCATGGTAGGAAATAAGATTGCACCATGTGCTCCTTATCATGCTGCAAAAGGCGGAGTAGTAAACCTTACACGCGCTCTGGCCGGTGAATGGGGAGAAAAGGGCATCACTGTAAATACAATCGCACCGGGTTATTTTGAAACACCGCTCACAAAAGAAACACTGGACACACCTTTCTTCCAGGAATATGCAAAAACTATGATCCCGATGTCACGCTACGGAAAAGAAGGGGAGCTTGACACTGCGGCGATCTTCCTGGCATCGCCTTTCTCTTCGTATGTTAACGGAATAGTATGTCCTGTGGACGGCGGCTATACATGTATGTAGTATAATTCAGACACAGGGACAGAATAATTAGACGGGAAATAAATTGAAATCAATCAGATAATGGAGTGAGAAAATGGAAAAACTTATTACTGTAACCGGAACAAATGCTTCGGGAAAAAGCGGTCTCGGAATAGAACTTGCAATAAAATACAACGGAGAAATTGTTTCGGCCGACTCAAGGCAGGTTTACAAGGGACTTGATCTGGGCTCGGGAAAAGTAACCAAAGCTGAAATGAAAGGTGTAGTGCACCATCTGATAGATGTGGCCGAACCAAATGATGTTTTTTCACTCCTTGACTTTCAACAGAAGGCATATTCGGCAATAGACGGAATCCATGAACGAAATAAACTCCCTTTTCTGGTAGGGGGGACAGGTCTGTACGTTAACTCCGTTGTTGACGGTTACGATATACGCAAAGAAAATCTTGATCCGGGTCTCAGAAAAGAAATAGCGGCAAAAAGTATTTTCGAGCTTACGGAAATTCTCAAAGAAAAAAATCCGAAAATCCTTGAGACCATAGATTTGAAGAATAAGCGGCGTCTTGAAAGAGCTGTCGAAAGAGCTGTATCGGGAAATACGGAAACCAGAGAGAATAAACCGGAATATAAGACTCTTGTTCTCGGTGTAACCTGGCCCCGTGAAATTCTGTATGAAAGAATTCGCGAGAGACTGGACAGGAGACTGGAACAGGGTATGATCGAAGAAGTAGAAAGACTGAAAGCTGAAGGTGCCACAGACAGCTTTTTATTTGGACTGGGCCTGGAATACAGATACATTAATATGTATCTGAACGGAGAATTCGGCAGCTACGATGATTTTTACAATAAACTGTTTATGGAGATACGACATCTTGCCAAGGAACAGATGACATGGTTCCGAAAGCGAAAGGATATTCACTGGATAGATATGGAGCAGGATCCGCTTGAGGAAGCCTGCGGATATATTGATGATTTTCTGGAATAATGGCTGAGGGACTGTTGAAGTAAATCCGTTTTTATTTCATGTTGATAAAAAACAGACCACCCAGACACATTGCGATTCCCATGAGCTTTTTCCACGTGATTATCTCGTGATAGAAGAAAAGACCTATGAATATTAATGCAACAGCCACGACTGCGGCCTGTACGATTTGTGCGGTACTGACGGGCCAGCCGGCTTTGTACGCATAGATATATCCGACTTCAAGAAAAACTATGACAAGCCCCAGTACGAAGGGAGCCCAGTTAAGTTTGCCGTACTCTGCAATTAGATCTGCATTTTTATTCAGTATGAAATAGAAAACCAGGGAGATTACTGTACCCACCGCATATGTAATTGTCAGACTGGCAAAAGGATTCATATCGGAGGGTACGGATTTTGCACAGATCTGATAGAAAATGTTTGCAAATATTATCATTGCAATCGGCCAAATATAATTTATCATAATAAACTGCCTTTCATAAAATTCCGGGAATAATTTCACTTTCTTTTTTTCATTATAACACAATAACATATGCAGTTGAATAAAAATATTCCCCGGGAAAGTCGTGCATCGCACCGGCGACTCGGGCTTCAAAGGAAAACGCATATTGCGGAATAATAATTCCAAACGGATGATTTTTGTAAAATTTCGAATATTGAAACTTTTCTGTTAAAAGTTTAGGATTCTGAAAAAAATAATACAATATGTGTTGATAATTAACAAAAATTGTATTAAAATTATTGCAATAACGTCTCATAAAACAGTTTTGAGGTTCGATGTGATGTATAAACGAAAAATGGAATTAACAAGGAGGATAATAATGGAAAAGAAGAACATTGACTGGGGAAATCTCAGCTTTCAATATACAAGGACGGATTACCGATTTGTTGCTCACTATAAAGACGGTAAATGGGATGACGGAGAAATCATTACCGATTCTGATGTGGTATTGAGTGAATGTGCATGTGTATTTCAGTACGCACAGACCTGCTTCGAAGGATTAAAGGCATATACTACTGAAGACGGAAGAATAGTATGCTTCCGACCTGATCTCAATGCGGAAAGAATGAGAGATACCTGCATCAGACTTCATATGCCTCCGTTCCCCGAAGATAAATTTGTTGAAGCGGTAAAGGCAGTAGTTAAAGCAAATGCAGCATGGGTGCCTCCTTTTGGCTCCGGGGCAACTCTTTACATCAGACCTTTCCTCATGGGAACAAACCCCGTAATAGGTGTGCAGCCTGCGACAGAATATGAATTCCGTATCCTTGTTACACCTGTAGGACCGTATTTCAAGGGCGGAGTAAAGCCGATCAGCATCCGTGTGTCGGATTATGACAGAGCTGCTCCTCAGGGTACCGGTCATATCAAGGCAGGATTAAACTATGCAATGAGTCTTTACAATATCATGGATGCCCATGCCTGCGGTTACGATGAAAACATGTATCTGGATCCGAAGACCAGAACAACAGTAGAGGAAACCGGCGGAGCAAACTTTATTTTTATAACAAAGGACGGAAAGCTCGTTACTCCAAAATCAGAAAGTATTCTCCCGTCAATAACAAGACGTTCACTGATGGTAGTTGCGGAAAAATACCTTAATATGCCTGTTGAACACAGACCGGTATTATTATCTGAGCTGGAAGACTTCGCGGAATGCGGACTGTGCGGAACGGCTGCGGTAATTTCTCCTGTAGGAAAGGTTAACGATCACGGTAAAGAGATAGCTTTCCCAAGCGGAATGAACGATATGGGACCTTACACTAAGAAACTCTATGAAACATTAACCGGAATCCAGATGGGCAGAATAGAAGCTCCGGAAGGATGGATAGTTGAAATCTGCTAAGAACTGCTGAAAAAACCATAGTAATAAAATAATTAATCCTGTCGGAGTTATTTATTAAATAATGCTGACAGGATTTTTTGACGGAAGTTTTGTTTAATTTTTGCGGGTCATCACCGCGGTTTATTCAGTTAATAAGTGAAAGGATGTCATCTATGATGCTGTTAACGGTATTGAGTTGCTCATCGGACAGAACGGAAAGCTTGGCTGCAATATAGTCTGTGCTCGGAGTGGATTCCAGCCCGCGCAGTATCCATTCTGTGGATACACCTAAAATAGTGCAGATATTAAGTATTGTTTCTATGGATATTCCGGAAATTCCACGTTCGATAGATGAGATAAACTGCGTGGTTCTATTGATTTGCTCTGCAAGCTGCTCCTGGGTAAGTCCGGTTTTTTCACGAGACTGCTGGATTCTGTGACCAATGTCAATATTTATTTGCTTTTTTTCAATCATTTCCTCTTCTCCTCAAATGAATATAGTTATTATACATAATTAGAGTTTACACAGATTATACTCGAATCGAAACATAGCAATACAATTATTATAAAAATAGTTTTAATTTATTAAGAAAAACTGACGACATAAATTACGTATAAATACAATACAAAATATGAAAGTTGCGTAATACTTTTTATTACTGTATAATAAAAAGAATAATAAATGTTCGCTTGAAGATTTGAGAGTTGAATGTAAGCATATTGTAAGGCAAATGATGTAAGAATTCAGGGAGATAATATGGTTTCTAAACAGGCAAAAAATTTGAGAACACTGAAGATGTTTGCGAGGCTGTGTGAAGGAAAGTCAATAGACAAGTCAGAGATGGCCGGAGAGTATTGTGTGGATGAAAGGACAATACAGCGTGATCTGGATGACATCAGAACTTTTCTTGCCGAAGAATCAACGGAGAATTCAGCTGATTACAGGACGGTAGTTTATGATCGGAAAGACAAGGTCTACTTTCTCGAAGGCTCCGAAGGTTCATTTATGAGTTATGCAGAAATTCTTGCCGTGAGCAAGATTCTTCTGGAGAGCAGGGCATTTACCGGAAATGAAATGAACGGCATTCTGGAAAAGATGATAAAAGGATGTGTGCCGGAAAAAAACAGAAAACTTATTAATGACCTTATTGCTAATGAAAGGCATCACTTTGTGGAGCTTAATCACGGCTCTTATCTGCAGGACAGATTATGGGAGCTTGGCACTGATGTAAAAAAGAGTAAGGTTTTAAAGATAACCTACCTGCGTCAGGGAGATCGGGAGGACAAGGTGAAAAGACTTGTTATTCCGGTGGGAATTCTGTTTTCCGAATACTATTTTTATCTAAGTGCATTTATTCTGGAGAAAAACGAAAAGGATAAGCTGGAGAAGAAATACGATTATCCCGCAATTTTCAGAGTTGACAGACTGGAGGACTGTGAGGAGACCGGATACAGTTTCAGCATTCCTTATTCGGATCGTTTTGAAGAAGGCGAATTCAGAAAACGTATTCAGTTTATGTACAGCGGCCCCCTTAAAAAAGTGGAATTCTTTTTTTGGGGAAAAAATACGGAAGCCGTTATCGACAGACTTCCTACTGCCGAAATTTTTCCGACAGAAGAAGAAAACAAATATCTGGTTAAAGCAGAAGTATACGGAAACGGAATTATTATGTGGCTGCTGAGTCAGGGCGATAAGGTCGAACTGCTGAAACCTGTCGAACTCAGAGAAGAGATGAAAAGGACAGTTTCGGAGATGATGAAAAAATACAGCCGGGAATAATATGTCAATTATACAGAATAACAATCAGTACAGAAGGCCGCCTCTTTATTGAGAGCGGTCTTCCTGCCTGTGCCGGATAACGGGGGACAGTGATATGAATACACATCGATTTCGTACCTGTCAAATCCGGAAAGCACTAATAGGGATGTTTTGCGATAAAAGAAGAAAAAACACTGTTGAAGGATTCTTCGGTCATGGAATCTACATATTCTTCCCATTTTCTGTATAGTGACAGTATTTCCAGGGCCTCCTCCGTCAGTCTGCTTCCTCCGCCCTGCCTGCCTCCGGTTTGTGTTACGACCAGGGAACAGCCGAAGCCTTTTTCGGCGGCACTGATCAGATTCAAAGCTTTGTGATATGACATATACATTTCGGAAGCGGCTTTGTTTATTGAATGGTATTTATCGATATTAACCAACAGGTCACACGGTCCTTTCCCGAAAAATTTTTCGCCGTTATTATTGCATATATACAGTTTCCAGTCACAGATCATTTTTTTCACCTTTCGTTTCAACGCGTTCGGTTATCTCAGCTATGCTTTGAGATATTGCCGGGGATATTCTTCTTTGATTATTATATACCTTTATGCTGATGAATGCCATATTCAAATACAGACAATGAAATACCGATTATCTTTTTGCATTTATGCCGGAATGAGCAGGATTTAAGCGGGCGGTACGGTAACCGCAGCTGACGTTATGAATTAATTTGCATAACCAAAACTGTGAATTTTCTGTTAATATTATATTGAAGAAGAATATTTTTTCAAATATTTTGCTAAGGAGGGTGTGAAATATGAAATACGTTATTGCACAGTCGGCTGAAGAAGCCCTAAAGGCTCTGAAAGATGCTGAAGGACGAGGGACCATTATTGCCGGCGGTACTGATGTAATGGTTGAACTTCATGAAGGCGAACGCACAGCTGAAGTGCTGGTGGACATTACAAAAGCAGCCGACTTGAGGGGAATAAGAATAGATGGAAAAGAGATAGTTATCGGCTCGGCAGCAACGTTATCGGAAATAGCATCTGACCCAATTGTTAGACAGTATTATCCATCATTATGCAAAGGAACCGGAAGCGTGGGTTCTCTTCAGATAAGAAATACAGGAACTCTGGTCGGTAATATTGTTACGGCACAGCCCGCGGCAGACGGGGCAATGTCGGTGGCTCCGCTTAATCCTGTTATTGTTGTCAGAACATTCGACGGTGAGAAAAGGCTGAAAATCTCAGATATGTATGTGGGATTTGGAAAGACTGCACTTGATACATCAAAGGAACTGGTTACGGAAATCAGAATACCCGTTCCGGAAAAAGACGAAAAGGCTTCATTTGTTCGTCTTGAACTCAGAAAATCTCTGTCACTGCCGATGCTGAATGCTGCCGCAATGGTGAAATACAGTGAAAACAAGGTGGTCTGGGCAAGGATTACCATGGGACCTGTAGGTGTCGGACCTACAAGAGCAGCTGCTGCGGAAGAATGGCTCAAAGGCAAAGAACTGACCGAAGAGAATATGGCAGAAGCAGGTCGCCTTGCACTGAAGGATGCAAATCCAAGAAGCAACCCTCTCAGAGGAAGCAGAGAATACAGAGAACACAGTCTGCCGATAATAATCAGACGTGTATTGGAAGATATAAAAGCTCAGTTTTAGCAGGAGCGGGAAAAGAGTTTGATAAGGAGTAAATTCATGGAAAAGCTTAATGTAACAGTAAACGGAAAATTTATGTCTGTAGACGTGGATCCCGAGCTCTGTCTGGCGGATTTTCTGAGAGACAGGCTGTTTCTTACCGGCACAAAAATCGGATGCGGAAAAGGCGAGTGCGGTGCATGCACAGTAATAATGGATGGAAAAGCAGTTACGAGCTGTATTATTCCTGTTATGCGTGCCGAAGGCAGTGTAATAGAAACTATTGAGGGCGTTTCCGACGGCGATAAGCTCCATCCGATTCAGGAAGAGTTTATTAATAAGGGAGCAATTCAGTGCGGATTCTGTACACCGGGAATGATTATGTCATCAAAAGCACTTCTCGACAGGAATAATGACCCGACAGCGGATGAAGTTAAAGAAGCTCTGGGCGGGAATATCTGCAGATGCACCGGATACGTTAAAATTGAAGAAGCTGTTATGAGTGCAGCCGAAAGAATGAGAAATGGGGAGACTTCAAAATGACATATGTAGGAAAAAGTATACCCCGTAACGACGGGTTTGATAAGGCTACGGGCCTTGGAATATTTACTCAGGATGTTGCTTTGCCGAATATGCTGTTTGGAAAGGTACTGAGAAGTCCGTATGCTCATGCAAAAGTAATATCTATCGATACATCTGCTGCGGAGGCTCTTCCGGGAGTTGAAGCAGTATGTACTTTCGAAAATACAACGAACAAGCCGTTTAATACATCGGCAACAATGATTACCACAAACCCCGGGGCTGAACCTGTGAGAGACCAGAGAGTGTTCACAGGGGAACCTCTGTATATCGGTGACGAGATCGCAGCGGTGGCGGCGGTAACGGAGAAAATAGCGGAAGACGCAGTTAAACTGATTAAGGTTGAATATGAAGTTCTGCCGGCTGTGTTTGATCCTCTTGAAGCCATGAAGCCGGAGGCTCCGGACGTTCAGCCGGAATTCGGCTGTAAGGAGCATAAAAATGTCTGTGGAGAAATCGTAGAGTTCGGAATCGGCGATATAGGAAAAGGCTTTGAAGAGGCAGAAGTAATAGTTGAAGCTGATATTGAGCTTCCGCGTGTAAAACAGGCACAGATGGAGACACATGGTGCAGTTGCATCATACAAAGCCAACGGCACTCTTGAAGTATATTCACCTACTCAGACACCTCATCCAACCAAGATGATTTTAGCTTATGCTCTCGATATGCCGGAGAGTAAGATCCATGTACAGAATCCTCCGTATGTGGGAGGCGGTTTCGGTGTCAGAATCGGTTTGAGCGGAAAAGCTGAGATTCTTGCAGCGGTGTTATCCATGAAAGCGCTTAAGCCGGTTAAAATCCAGTATTCGAGAGAAGAGGATTTTCTTGCCAGCGACACAAGACACGGCGGATATCTCCATTGCAGACTGGGAGCAAAGAAAGACGGAACTTTTGTTGCGCTGGATACGACTGCATGGCTGAATACAGGTGCTTATGCAACCTTCGGTGTGGAATTACTGGGAGTTTGCGGTGCCTGCGGAACAGCGGGAACGTACAGAGTGCCTAATATGCACTACAAAGGATTTCCGATTTACACACATCAGCAGACTGCCGGTGCATTCAGAGGTTTCGGTACACCTCAGGGTACTGCGGTAGTTGAAGCTGCGGTAGATAAGATGGCGCAGAAGCTCGGAATGGATCTGCTGGAACTAAGAAAAATGAATACGACAAAGCCTGACGATAAGAACTGGTTTCCGTTCCCTGTAGGCTCAGTTGCAATAAATGAATGTATAGATAAAGCTGCCGAGGGCATCGGCTGGAAGGAAAAACGCGGTAAGGCTCAGAGCGGAAATATCCGCAGGGGCGTAGGAATTGCCTGTGGAACCCATGTAAGTAATGCGGCTCCTTTCTGCGTTGACTATGATGCTGTATATCTCAGAATAGAACAGGACGGCTCGTTACATATCGGTACAGGAATTCCTGAAATCGGGCCGGGTTCAACAACAGCTCTTATTCAGGTGGCCTGCGATCTTTTAGGAGTACCGTTTGACACCGCAGTAATGAAGTTCGGTGATACTGCAGCAGCTCCGTTTGATATCGGAAGCCATGCTACAAGAACTCTTTATGCGGTAAGCCAGGTAATCAGAGATGCTGCCGAAAAAATCAGAAAGGATATTTTCGAATATGCAGCTGATTTCATGGGTGTGCCTGCGGATAAGCTCGATATGAGCGAAGGAATAATCTTCGGAGAGGGAAAAGAATATCCTCTCAGCAGGCTTGCTTACGAGGCTCATTTGAGAGGCAAGCAGTT
This sequence comes from Firmicutes bacterium UBA1739, assembly GCA_002315385.1. Lineage (GTDB taxonomy): Bacteria > Bacillota > Clostridia > Peptostreptococcales > Anaerovoracaceae > UBA1739. The sequence continues at coordinate 53,795 of DCHZ01000025.1, forward strand.
CTTTGCCGCAGAATGTAAAGTACCGCCTAATTCACTTCCGTGGTATGCTCAGGCTGCCGAAGTGGAAGTGGATATGGAGCTTGGAATAGTAAAGGTTATTAAGATTGTTTCTGCTCATGATGTGGGCAAGGTTGTTAATCCGCGACTGTGCGAAGGTCAGATTGAAGGCGGAGTTCTTCAGGGTGTCGGCTATGCAGTTCGTGAAGAAATGACATATGTTGACGGTAAGGGCTTCTATAATAAAGGCTTCCATAAGTACATGCTTCCTACAGCCGACGATCGTCCGGAAATCGTGCCGATAATGATAGAAAGCAATGACCCTGCCGGTGTAATGGGAATCAAAGGCATAGGAGAAGTAGGCCTTTGTGCTACCGTTCCCGCAGTTCTTTCAGCTGTTGAGGATGCTACCGGAGTAAGGTTCGATGCTGTACCTCTGGTTCCGGGAAGAGTTATTGACGGTTTCAAAAAAGCCGGATTAATCAAATAGTATAATATGAGAGCAAGTTGCACATATTAATGTGCACCTCTTCGCAAAAGAGACAGGTTTACGGTGCCTGTCTCTTTTTTCTGCGAAGTGAATAATCCTTTAATCAGGTGAGGCCGGTATTACCGACTGCATTACAGGATTTTTGAGACATCGGGATAAAACAATTAAAGAGATATTCACCACTTCGTATCATACAAAAATCATATACATAATAATAGAAAAAAGCTAAAAAGTTTACTATTCTTTACTTTTCTTTTCATTTGTTTCATGATATAATAAATCCATTGTCGATACATCGAGAAAAAAGCATTATGCAAAGGAGAGTATTAGTAATGGCAAAAGGCATAATTAAATTACGTCAGGACATTTGTAAGGCTTGCGAATTATGCGTTTCAGTGTGTCCGAAAGGAGTCCTTGGATTGGACCCCGTTGCGTTTAATAAAAAGAGTTATCACCCGGTTACAGTAATTAACCCAGATGAGTGTATTGCATGTGCGAATTGTGCAATTATCTGCCCTGATGGTGTAATCAATGTATATAAAGAGGATTAGGGAGTGAGACAGTAATGGAGAAAAAATTAATGAAAGGCAATGAAGCCTTTGCTGCGGCTGCTATTTCAGCCGGATGCAGATATTATTTCGGATATCCGATTACTCCGCAGAATGAGGTTCCCGAATACATGTCCAGGGAGCTCAGAAATGTAGGAGGACATTTTATTCAGGCTGAGAGTGAGCTCGCTTCCATCAGCTTTATCTATGGGGCTGCTGCTGCCGGTGCAAGATGCATGACATCTTCATCTTCAATAGGAATCGCATTAATGCAGGAAGGACTGGGAAGCTGCGTTGTTTGTGAGCTCCCGTGCGTGATTATTAATGTAATGAGAGCAGGCCCGGGAATCGGAGCGATTCAGCCTGCTCAGGCAGACTATACTCAGGTTGTTAAGAGCGGTATGAACGGTGATGCTCACTGTATCGTATATGCTCCGACATCAATTCAGGAAGCCGTGAATATGATTTATCATGCATTTGATGTGGCGGATGAATACAGAAATCCCGTTATCATCTGTGTTGACGGTATGATCGGTCAGATGATGGAGCCTGTAATCATTCCGGAATCCAGAGCTGTTATCGAGGAAAAAGATATTGAAAAAACAAAACCATGGGCTTTGTGCGGTCACAGGAATCGCAGAGACAGAAACAAGATAAACTCCGTATTCCTCAATCAGTATGAGCTGGAAGACAGAATAATGAACAGACTGCTTCCTAAATTTGAAAAAGCAAAAAAAGAACTGCCTGAATGGGAAAGCAGAAATCTTGAAGGTGCGGAAGCTGTTTTCGTGGCATACGGAAGCACAGCAAGAATTGCGATTGAGGCAATGGAGCTTCTCGAAAAGGAAGGTATTAAGGTAGGAATCATTAGACCGAAGACATTATGGCCTTTCCCGGATGCCGCATTTGATGAAATTGACAGCAAGACAACAAAGGTTGTTATTTCTGTTGAATTATCACTCGGACAGATGCTTGAAGATATCAGACTGGCTCTGGAAGGAAGATATCCTACTGCGCTTATCAACAGAGTCGGTGGAATACTGCTTTCACCTGTAGAAGTTGCGGAAAGAACTAAGGCTGTTCTGGGAGGGATGAAATAATGAAACCTGTATTTGAATATACACAAGGCATGAGGGACAAAGAGACACATTACTGCCCGGGCTGTTCCCACGGCGTTGCACATAGATTGATAATGGAAGTTCTCGTTGAAAGAGGAGAACTGGGCAAAGCAATAGGCGTATCGCCTGTTGGATGCAGTATTACTGCACATCAGTATCTTAATGTTGATATGATAGAATCACCGCATGGAAGAGCTCCCGCTGTTGCGGCCGGAATTAAAAGAGTTCACCCTAAAGCACAGGTGTTTACATACCAGGGCGACGGAGATTTGGCTTCCATAGGCGGAAACGAAATTCTTCACTCTGCAGAAAGAGGAGAAAAAATCTGTACTTTCTTTATCAATAATGCTATTTACGGCATGACGGGAGGTCAGATGGCACCTACGACTCTGATCGGTCAGAAGGCAACCACCTGCCCTTATGGACGTGATCTCGACAATTACGGTCTGCCTATGAAGATGGCTGAAATCGTATCATGTATGGATCTGGCTGTATACGTAGAAAGAGTTGCACTGAATACACCTGCAAATATCAGAAAAGCGAAACAGGCAATAAACAGAGCTTTTGAAGTACAGAAGCTTGGACTCGGATATGCTTTTGTGGAAATTCTTTCGGCATGTCCTACAAACTGGGGTCTTCAGCCTGCAAAAGCAATGGAATGGGTTACACGAAATATGATTCCGTACTTCCCATTGGGTCAGTTATGTTGTCCTGAGGAGGTAAAATAAAATGAGTGGAAAAAAAGCAATATTTATAGCAGGCTTCGGAGGACAGGGAGTGCTTCTTATCGGACAGATGCTGTCCTATGCCGCTTTGTTTGACGATAAAGAAGTTACATGGATGCCGGCTTACGGTCCTGAAATGAGAGGCGGTACGGCAAACTGTACAGTTGTTATTTCGGATACGGCAATTTCATCTCCGCTGGTAACTGAATGTGATGTACTGATTGCCATGAACGGCGCTTCTCTGGCAAAATTTGAGGACATGCTGGTGCCCGGAGGCGAATTATTTGTAAATACAGGACTTTGTCCGGAACCACCGAAACGAAAAGATATTAATATCCATTACGTTGACTGCACAAACATCGCTGAAGAAAAACTGGGCAATACAAAGGTTGCAAATATGGTTATGCTGGGAGCTGTTAATCAGATTACCAAAATCACAACTCTTGAAACCATGTTTAAGGTGTTTGAGTACACACTTAAGGGACCTAAAGCTAAGCTTATTCCGCTTAATATGCGGGCAATGGAAGCCTGGAGCGAATAATATAAAACTCAGACCCGGCAGGACCGGGTCTTTTTGATATAAGAAATCTCATGCTTTTTTGATAAAATATATCGGGAGAGAAATCAATGAAAAAGAAAAGAGTACATGTGATAACAGGACATTTCGGTTCGGGAAAAACCGAATTCTCGGTAAATTACGCAATGGATTTAAGAAAAGAATTCGACAAAGTTGCAATTCTTGATATGGATATTGCAAATCCGTATTTCAGAAGCCGCGAAAGACAGAAGCTGATGCTGGAAAAGGATATTTCAATACATTTCAATACATACGGTTACGATATCACCGAGGATCTGCCTGCGATAACGGCGACGGTCAGAGCTCCGCTGGAGAATAAAGAGTTCGAGACTGTGGTCGATGTCGGCGGAAATGACAGTGGCGCCAGAGTTTTGAATCAGTTCAGAAAATATTTTGTTGAAGATGACTGCGAAATAATAGTAGTAATCAATGCAAACAGACCGGATACGGATACATTAAAGGGCTGTCTTGAGCAGATAGACAGTATAGAGACTGAGATCGGAATAAAAGTGGATGCAATAATTAATAATACTCATATGCTGACAGAAACTACCGCGGATGACATTATGAAGGGTTTTGAACTGTGCAGGATGGTTTCACAGAGCAAAGGTATTCCGGTTAAATACAATGTATGTGAGAAAAAATATCTTGAAAAACTTATGGAGACTGCGAGGAAACAGGGTTACGAACCCGTAGCAATCCGTAAGGCCGGAGAGGATTCCGAGGGGATAGCAGCCTTTTCAGGCGGAACTGACGATGCCGGGGAAGGCAAGAAGCAGGAGAAGATGTATGTATATCCGATAGAGCTTCAGATGAGACCGACCTGGCTTGATGTAATAATATAAGGTGATAATGTGAATCAGAAAGGAAATGAATCGGTTAAATGGTTTTAATAAATGCGGAAGGCATTACCAAGAGCTATACGGAGAAGCCTTTGCTCAGAGATATTAATATCAGCATAAGCGAAGAAGAGAAGGTTGGACTGATTGGTGTCAACGGTACCGGAAAGAGCACTCTGCTTCGCATTCTGGCGGGAAAAGAAGATGCCGAAAGCGGAAGTATTATTACGGCCAGAAATCTTAAAATGGGATATCTGCCTCAGAATCCGGAGTATGACGGAAATAAAACTGTTATTGAACAGGCTGCCCTATATGCGGAAGAAGGCGGATGCGGTGCAAGGGATTATGAATGCAGAAGTATGCTGACCCGACTGGGAATAAGCGACTTTAATCAGAAGATGAGCAGCTTATCCGGAGGACAGAGAAAAATAGTGGCAATGTCGGCTCTGTTTGCAGGTGATACAAATCTGCTGATTCTGGACGAGCCTACAAACCATCTTGACAATACTGTGATAGAATGGCTGGAAGCATATCTGATAAGATATAAGGGCGCCGTGCTGATGATTACTCATGACCGTTATTTTCTTGACCGGATAACCGGCAGAATTGTGGAAATAGACAAAGGAAAGATTTACAGCTATGACGGTAATTATGATTATTTTCTGCAGATGAAATCCGAACGTGAGGAAATGGCACTGGCATCCGAAAGGAAACGACTGGCGATTTATCGAAAGGAGCTGGCCTGGATCAGGCGTGGAGCTCAGGCAAGAACCACAAAGGCAAAGGGAAGAATTGACAGGTTTCACGAGCTGGAGAATGATAAGCTGATTCAGGATAATTCGCAGCTGGAGATGTCGGCTGTAAGCAGTCGCCTTGGAAAAAAGATTATTGAACTGGAAGGAATTACCAAATCATATGAGGACAGACTGCTGATAGACAGCTTCAGTTATAATCTGCTCAGAAATGACAGAGTGGGTATTATCGGTCCCAACGGATGCGGAAAATCCACGCTGCTGAAAATAATAATGGGAGAGATTCTTCCGGACGAAGGAACTGTGAGTATGGGTTCAACGGTGAAAACCGGATATTTCTCTCAGGAAAACGAAGAGCTTGATCCTTTTCAGCGTGTGATTAAATATGCGGAGAGTATTTCCAATAATGTAAAGACTAAAGACGGAGTTTTTTCGGCATCTCAGATGCTGGAGAGATTTCTGTTCCCCACATACATGCATTCTACAGAAATAGGAAGACTTTCCGGAGGCGAAAAACGTCGTCTGTATCTGCTGAGCATTCTCATGAAAGCACCGAATGTGCTGATACTTGATGAACCGACAAATGATTTAGACATCGATACTCTGACAGTGCTGGAGGATTATCTGGATGATTTCCCGGGAGCGGTTGTTATTGTGTCACATGACAGATATTTTATTGACAGACTGGCAGTCAGAACTTTTGTATTTGAGGGTGACGGAAAAATAGGCCATTATACAGGAGGTTATTCTGATTATTACAGGATAAAAAAAGAAAAAGAACGCAGTTCTCAAAAAGAGAATAAAGCTTCTTATAAAAAAGAAGTCAGCGGTGCGGAAAACCGTAACGCATCCGGAGAAGTAAGGGGAGAAAAAAAGCTTAGATTTTCATTTAAAGAGCAGAAAGAATTTGAAACAATCGAAGAGGATGTCGAGGCTTTGGAGAAGAGAATAGCTGCGGTCGAACAGGAAATGTGCGGCAATTCGCAAAGCTATATGAAGCTGCAGGAGCTTTCGGAACAGAAAAATGCACTGGAAGAAGAGCTGGAGAAAAAAATGGAGCGCTGGGAGTATCTGAGCGAGCTTAATGAAAAAATAGAAGCAGGAAGGAATTCCTGATAGTATTGTCAAAGGCCGGGGCTCGATGTTTCCCGGTGTAATGTTGCGGTGCACTTGGACTGCTTTTTTTGAACCGTACCTGCGAAAAATATTCTGCGTATTGTGTCAGCTGTTTGTTTTTCACTGACAATAAAATACCGGCCTTCAATCGTTAGATTTTTAGGCCGGTACAATAAATTACTTTAATTATTAGCTTCTTTTGATTCCGTGTTGCTGTATTCATACATTGCAGAGTCAATCAGGAGCGGTTTTTTTATGCCGCATATTTTATCAGTGCAGTTTTTACACTGGAGAGCGGAGTTTGTTCTGTGCCAGAAACGCTCAGGATGTCTGTGCCAGCGGATTTCCCAGGTAATAACAACAATGAGAGACATTAAAACCAGGCTCCAGGAGAAAAAGCTTCTGATAAAAATCAGCGGGGAGAACATCATGGCATATCCCCAGTTGAATATTCGGCAGTTTACGCAGCATTTGTTTTTCATCATAAATCTCTGGAAAGGACACCAGATTACTACGCAGACCAGATCACAGACATAAAACACCAGTGCAAGAAGAAGAAGTGTCTTCTGGGCAATTATTCCGGAGAAGTATAAAACCCCGATAGCTGCGGTCAGCATCAGCCAGGATGCAAGTACAATCAGTGCTCCTTTGTCGCTTTTGACGATGAAATCTTTCTTTTCCTTTTCCGTATAAGGCAACCCCGTAGGAACATACAATATCTCGTGGTGCTTCAGGCAACCCATGGTAACACCGGTATCCTTTCTGGGAATCATTTGAAGAAGCATTCCGAACATAAATATTCCCCATATGATATAAAGGTATACAAGCCTGCCGTAAAGCCGTTTTGAAAAAATAAGTTCCATTATATATGGTTCGAAAAAATAAATAAAAATAATTGATATCAGAATTGCAACTCTGAAACATAGCTTTCTTGTGTAGCTTCTTAACATCTACAGAACACCTCTCTACACTTCAACACCATAATGCTTATTACTGATTATATAATTTTTGTATATGATATTTCAAGGATTATGTGAAAAAGGTTGAATAATATTTTTTTTTATGCAATAATTATGCAATAAAAGCAGTGAAAAGAATTCATTTCTACGGGAACCGGCGCAGAAAGAATTACTGAAACAGTATGAAATAAATGTTAAAAAAACTAAAATAAAGTGTTGACAAATCTATTCTGTTTGAGTATAATTCTAAATGTCGCTGATGAACAGCATGCGATAAAAGAACAATTAGCAAGTGCTGTTAATCAGACATGGCGGTGTAGCTTAGTTGGCTAGAGCGTCCGGTTCATACCCGGAAGGTCGGTGGTTCGACTCCACTCGCCGCTACCATTTTT
>DCHZ01000005.1 GCA_002315385.1 Firmicutes bacterium UBA1739
CAAGATAAACTTCTAATACTTTGTTCAATGATTTTTTAAACAATTTGATTTAAAAATGCCAAAATTACTATGAAACATGAAAAAGTTCTATTTTTGATAAATAATTAACGATTTTTTCCATAATTTTTTCGGCTTTTCAGTAATAAATGATAACATCTTTTGTAATTAAAATCAACGGATTATTGTTAAAAACATTGACAACTTTTTGACATTGTTAACATAGTCTGATTCTTTTTATTGTATTTAACCGAAACAGGAGAAATAATTTTAATTCTATTTCAGACGGAATGTTTTAATACTTATAAAAATAGAGTATAATACTCATATCAGACAAATCATTCCCCGGATATTTTCGGGCGGATTCAACAGAATATTATTTCAGAAAGAAGGTCCACTATGTTAGAAAAATCAATATCCTTTGCTGCGGAAGCCTGCCGGGGAATTCTGAGTCCGGTATCAAAAAAACCTTATATTCTTGAATTAATGGAATCGGTGGTAATCATGTCTTCTATTGATTCCGATGACACAGACCTCATGGCTGCCGAAGCTGTTCTCCGGACTCTGGAGCATCCCGGTTCGGCAGTTACTCCCGATGATATTGAAGCCGATTTCGGTGCAAGGATAAAAAGCATGGCGCAGGCCGCAAATGTTGCCGAAGCTGATGATATAAAAAAACTGCCACTGAAAATAAAAATGCTGGTTCTGGCGAGGGAACTCGCAAACCTGCGTTCAATGGCAAGAGAATATTCATATTATAATGAAGGTCTCTGGCAGACCCTTCCCGAAAAAGACCCTTCTAAACTCGCTGCATATTATTACGGTCTCTGTGATATCTTCCACGAATTCGAAGAGTATCCGGTATTCGGTGAATTCAGAAATCTTACCGCCGTTCTTTTCGTAAAACACAGAGCTTAACCGAAGGTCAGGCATATTTGTCTGCAGGCTCAGTTCAGCCGGAAAACAGTAATATACTCAAAGAGTTACTGATATATAACAAAAAAAATAAATTGACAAAAGTAAGCTGTAATGATATAACACTTATAATAATACTTTGAGGAAAGGAGCAGACCGAATCATGAAATCAGTAAAGAACTTATTAAAAGCTTATTATTCATACTTTTATTTTAACTTTTACTTTTGGAACAGAGAAGTAAGAGTGATTCGTGCTGCAAATAATCCTTTACCGACATACTCAATATAAAAATGTATGAGTCAGTCAAAGCAGATTATGCCGTTCGGAATCACTCCGGGCGGCTTTTTAATTATTAATGATACACTTACTGCAGGATTATGATTGATGCTTACAGAGCAATAAATGCAAAGTTCTGTATTCTGACAGATTGAGATCCGAAGATCCGGATTTCAGTGTTCGGTATCATAACTGCGTGAAAGGAGACACAAATGATAGCTGTATTGAAACAAAATACGTCAAAAGAACAACGCGAGAACCTCATTGCATGGTTCAGAAGTATGGGACTGCAGGTCCACATTTCCGAAGGCGATTATCATACCATTTTAGGGCTCATCGGTGACACAACAAAAGTTGATATCGGGCTTCTGGAAAGTCTTTCAATAATTGATTCTGTAAAAAGAATCAGCGAACCTTTTAAAAATGCCAACAGAAAATTCCATACCGAGGATTCGGTAATAGATGTCGGCGGATTAAAAATAGGCGGCGGTAATTTCCAGATCATAGCAGGTCCCTGCTCCGTGGAAAATCATGACCAGATTCTGGAGGTTGCCGAAAGAGTCAAAGCCGGGGGTGCAACCATTCTCAGAGGCGGAGCATTCAAGCCCCGAACCTCTCCCTACGATTTCCAGGGACTGAAAGCCACAGGCATCGAACTGCTTCTTGAAGCTAAAAAAGTTACCGGTATGCCGCTGATATCCGAAATAATGAACATCCGTGACCTCGACCTGTTTGAAGGCGTTGACATCATTCAGGTGGGTGCGAGAAATATGCAGAATTTCGATCTGCTGAAGGAGCTCGGCAAAACAGACAAAACCATACTTATCAAAAGAGGACTGGCCAACAATCTTAAAGAGCTTCTTATGAGTACAGAATACATCATGGCCGGAGGCAATGAAAATGTAATTCTCTGCGAAAGAGGTATTCGTACATTTGAAACCTATACCAGAAATACTCTGGATCTCTCGGCTGTCCCGATGCTTCACGAGCTGTCTCATCTTCCTGTTGTAGTGGATCCAAGTCATGCAACAGGAATTTCCAAGCTGGTGGAACCTATGGCAATGGCTGCCGCAGCGGCAGGTGCCGACGGATTAATGATCGAAGTTCATAATAATCCGGAAAAAGCTCTCTGTGACGGAGCTCAGTCTTTAACCCCGGATCAGTTCGATGTTCTGGCCCGCAAGGTAAGAAGAATAAGGGAGGCAATAGCGGAATGAAAATCGGAATAGCCGGATTGGGACTTATTGGCGGCTCAATGGCCAAAGCTCTTAAAACAAATCCGGAAAACACAGTATACGGCTATGATTCGGATCCGGTTACACTGAACTTTGCCGGGCTCTACGGAGCAATAGACGGAAACCTTTCTGATGAAAAAATCAGTGAATGCGACTGCCTCATTCTTTGTCTCTATCCCGAAGCCTGCGTTGAATTTCTGAAATCCGCTGCCGGTTTCATCAGGAGCGATGCTCTGGTGGTTGACTGCTGCGGGACAAAAAAGAAAATATGTGAAGCCGGCTTTCGCCTGGCCTCCGAGCACGGTTTTACCTTTGTAGGTGGTCATCCCATGGCGGGAACCCATCGTTTCGGATTCAAATACAGCAGTGAGGATATGTTTGAAGATGCCAATATGGTTCTTGTTCCCCCGGTTTTTGACAATATGCAGCTGCTGGAACGTGTGAAAAAGGTGTTTGAACCCTGCAAATTCGCTTCATTTTCAACAACAACATCGGAGGAACACGACAGACTGATTGCCTTTACCTCACAGATGGCACATATTGTGTCCAATGCATATATCAAAAGCCCTTCTGCGGCAAAGCATCGCGGAATATCCGCCGGCAGTTATAAAGATCTTACCCGGGTCGCATGGCTGAATCCGGAAATGTGGTCGGATCTGTTTATGGAGAATAAAGAGAATATTCTGTCTGAACTGGACTGTTTTATCGATTCGGTTTCGGCATACAGAGATGCCATCAGAGATAATGACAGAGCTGCATTATACAGACTCCTGGATGAAGGCAGAAAAATAAAACAGGAAGTGGACGGCTGAAAATGATAGCAACAGTTTACCCTTCACCTTTGAAAGGTGAAATAAATGCGATTCCTTCGAAATCCCATGCACACCGTCTTCTGATATGTGCAGCTCTTTCCGAAGGAGTTACCGAAATAATATGCCCTTCTTCTTCGGAAGATATCGATGCCACGGTTTCTTGTCTGAAGGCACTGGGCGCTGAGGTTATCCGCGGGGAAAAAGGATTCACCGTAACCGGAATCGGCAGAAAAATCCGGGCTGAATCCGGTTTTGTTTTAAATACTTCCCCCACAGGCATTCTTCTTGACTGCGGAGAAAGCGGCTCTACGTACAGATTTTTACTTCCCGCCGCATGTGCTGTCCTCACACTGATCAATAAAAATTGTGAAAAGCATAACGAAATTGATTTCAGGCTTCGCGGGAGACTTCCCCAAAGGCCTATGGAACCCCTGTTTTCGGTTCTTGAAAGTCATGGAATACAGATAAACGGAAAGGGCTCTGACACGGTGTCCGTATCAGGCAGCCTGTCAGGCGAAGTTTTTTCCGTCCCCGGAAATATATCTTCGCAGTACATCAGCGGTCTTCTTTTCGCCCTTTCAATATTAAGCGGAGAAAGAAGGATTGAAATTACCGGCAGCACCGAATCCGAAGGATATATCGATATGACGGTAAATGCTCTCAGACAATTCGGAGCAGATATAGACAGCCATGAAAATACACTTGTCGTTAAAAGCTCTTCCCGACTCAGTTCACCCGGAACTGTCACTGCGGAAGGCGACTGGTCAAATTCGGCGTTCTGGATAAGCTCCGCTGCTCTTTCCGGAGAGCATATAATCTGCAGAGGGCTTTCAGGTAATTCCGTTCAGGGAGACAGAGCCATCTGCGATATTATGAAAAAATCCGGGGCTCTGATTGAAAACACGGACAGCTCTGTGTCGTGCAAAGGGAACGGACTGACTGAAATAAATGTTAATGTTTCCCAGACACCTGACCTGGTTCCGGCAATTGCAGCCGCTGCGGTTTATGCCTCCGGAAGAACAGTGATTTTCGGAGGGGAACGGCTCAGATTGAAAGAAAGCGACAGACTCGCATCAGTTTCGGATGTATTAAAAAAGCTGGGTGCAGACATAAATCAGACTCCGGACGGTCTTGAAATATTCGGAAAAAAGAGCCTTGACGGAGGAACAGTTGATTCATGGGGTGACCACCGAATCGCCATGATGGCTGCGATAGTATCCACCCGCTGCAGGCATCCGGTGGTAATAAAAAATGCTCAGGCTGTTAAAAAATCCTATCCGGATTTCTGGAAAGATTTTAGCAGTCTGGGAGGAACAGTTGAAGAGGAGAATATATAATGAGCTCATTTTACGGAAAAAATATCAGAATATCGATTTTCGGGCAGTCCCATTCTCCGGCAATAGGAGTTACCGCCGACGGTCTTCCTGCCGGTTTTGCTCCGGATTTGGAGCGACTCGGGAATTTCATGGCAAGAAGAGCTCCCGGTAGTCATGATTTCAGTACAAAACGTAAGGAAACAGATGAATTCACTATCCTGTCAGGGATGAAAAACGATACGCTGTGCGGTGCTCCCTTTGCGGCTGAAATTCAGAATAAAGATACCCGTTCAAAAGATTACTCACAATTGAAAGACTGTCCACGTCCAGGCCATGCCGACTATACTGCCGAAATAAAGTATAAAGGCTTTCAGGATGAAGCCGGCGGCGGTCATTTTTCGGGAAGACTTACCGCTCCCCTCTGTCTTATCGGCGGGATTTGTATTCAGCTTTTGGAACAGGAGGGAATTCACATAGGTTCTCATATTTCATCAATTGAAAATATCCGGGATATCCCCTTCGATGCAGTGAACCTCAGCGGAGATGATTTTATTTCTCTCCGTTCGCAGATTCTTCCTGTGCTTGACAGTGGCTGCAGTGAAAAAATGGCTGATGCCATACTTGCGGCGGGCTCCGGCGGAGATTCCGTAGGAGGAATAATAGAATGCGGTATTACAGGTCTTCCGGCAGGTATAGGTGACCCCATGTTCGAAGGCATGGAAAACAGAATTGCCTCAATTATTTTCGGCATTCCCGCAATAAAAGGAATTGAATTCGGAGCCGGCTTTGCTTCCGCTTCCATGAAAGGTAGTCAGAATAACGACAGTTTTATTATAAAAGACGGCAAGGTTCGCACCGGAACCAACAATCACGGTGGAATTCTCGGCGGAATAACCACAGGCATGCCTCTGATTTTCAGAGTCGCAGTCAAGCCCACGCCGTCAGTGTTTCTTCCTCAGCAGAGTGTAAGTCTTGCCTCCGGAGAAGAGAAAACTCTTCAGATAAAAGGCCGTCATGACCCCTGCATAGTACCCCGGGCCGTTCCCTGCGTTGAAGCCGCTGCCGCAATCGCAGTTTACGATGCGTTCCTGGATTATAAAAAATATCTGTAAAAGCTTCGAACCGTTATAACTGTTACTAATTATCTACACTATATTTTCATGCATAAGTGTTGAAATCTGAAGGCTTTCGGCAAGCGTAAAGTGTGGTTGTCTGAAGACCCGGGCAACAGTACAACAACTGCCGGAGTTTTGGGAATAAGAGTTTTGAAAAAAGGAGTATAAAATGGAAATAAAAGAGTACAGAAATAAAATTGATTCAATAGATTCGGAAATGCTTCGTCTGTTTCGGGAAAGAATGCAGATTTCCGCCGAAATAGGAAAGTATAAAAAAGAAAACAATATTCCGGTTTTCGATGGTGAAAGAGAAAGAAAGAAGCTGGGGGAAGTTGCTGCCGCAGCCGGCGAAGATTTTGCCGCATATGCGGAAACACTGTATAACGGAATTTTCGATATCAGTCGCTCCTATCAGCGAAGACTGTTCGGCAACGAAAATCCGATTAAAATTCAGATACAGGAAGCCCTGAAGAATACCCCGGATATTTTCCCTGAAAGGCCTCTTATTGCCTGTCAGGGGCGGGAAGGTGCTTATTCTCAGAAAGCCGGGGAAAAGCTTTTCAAAGCTCCGCAGATTATGTTTTTCGATTCCTTTGAAGGCGTATTCTCAGCGGTTGATAAAGGATTATGCAGGTACGGTATTCTTCCTCTGGAGAACAGTACCGCAGGTTCGGTAAACAGAATCTACGACCTGATGCTTAAATATAATTTCAAAATCGTTCGCAGCACAAGGCTGAAAATAAATCATTCTCTTCTGGCAAACAGAGGCAGCTCTCTTTCAGATATCAGAGAAATCTTTTCACATCCGCAGGCAATTGCCCAGTGTGAAGATTTTCTCTCCGGACTGTCGGACGTAAAAGTAACTCCATGCACAAATACCGCAGAAGCGGCGAGAATGGTTTTTGAATCCGGGCGTAAAGATGCCGCATCTGTTTCCTCTCAAAGCTGTGCGGAATTGTATAACCTTGACTGTCTCAGGACTTCTGTTCAGGATCATGGCAGCAACTTCACAAGATTTATCTGCATCTCAAAAAATCCCGAAATATATCCCGGTGCGGATAAGACCAGCATTATGATGATTCTCCCTCACACAAGAGGAAGCCTTTATAAAGTACTTGCAGTATTTAATACTCTCGGGCTGAATTTAATGAAGCTTGAAAGCCGCCCGCTGCCGGACAGTGATTTTGAATTCATGTTCTACTTCGATCTGGATGCATCGGTGTACTCACCGGAGTTTCTCAGTCTGTTTGACGATATAGAGGGCATTACCGTAGATTTTAAATACCTCGGCAGCTATTCGGAGGTAGTATAATGAAAAAATTCGGGCTTATCGGCGAAAAGCTGGGCCACAGTTTTTCACCCATGATTCACCGTATGCTGGATGACTACGAGTATAAACTATATGAAATCCCTCGGAACGGTCTTGCCGGTTTCATGAAATCAACAGAACTGTCGGGTTTCAATGTCACAATTCCTTACAAAAAAGAAATCATTCCTTACTGCAGCGAAATTTCCGCTTCGGCAGGAGCTATCGGCAGCGTAAACACTGTAATAAGAAAAAATGACGGGAGCTTTTTCGGCGATAATACCGATTATTTCGGTTTCGAATATCTTCTTGATAAGAGTAATGTCGATATTTCCGGAAAAAAGGTTCTGGTTCTCGGAAACGGCGGAGCTTCACAGACAGTTCAGGCAGTACTTAAATCCGCCGGCGCAGGCTCAGTCACGGTCATATCCCGAAACGGAGATAACAATTACGGTAATCTTGAAAAGCATAGGGATGCCTTTGCTGTTGTCAACACTACACCTGTGGGCATGTACCCCGATACCGGAGTCTCCCCCATCGACCTCTGTATGTTTCCGGACTGTTCCCTTGTGATTGATCTTATTTACAATCCCCACTGTACCGACCTGCTTCTTCAGGCTGAAAACCGCGGAATACCCGGTTTCAACGGATTGCCTATGCTGGTGGCCCAGGCAAAAAAAGCTTCGGAATTATTCACCGGCAAATCAATTGATGACAGTGAGATTGACAGAATCTCCGAAATTATTCGAATATCTACCATGAATATTGCATTAATCGGAATGCCCGGCAGCGGAAAAAGCACGGTGGCACGGCTTCTTTCCGGAGCTCTGAACAGGCCGGTGGTCAGCATAGACAAAGAAATAGAGAATTTTGCGAATATGTCGATACCTGATATATTTGCCGGCAGATACATCCCCGATAAAGGAGGCGATATACCGAAAGGACTTTCTCCCGAAGCCACCTTCAGAGCAATTGAAACCGGAATACTAAATAGAGTTTCGAAGGAATCCGGAATAATCATTGACAGCGGCGGCGGAATTGTCACAGTTCCGGGTAACAGAGCTTTGCTGAACCGGAACAGTCTGATATTCTGTATACATCGCCCATTGAAAGAACTTGATTCCGCCGGGCGTCCCCTGTCAAAAGAAAAAGGCATTTCCCTTCTCTACAAAGAAAGAAAACACCTTTACGAAGACTGGGCCGATTATTTTATCGAAAACACTTCACCGGAAAAAGCCGCCGAAGAAATAATCAGCCATTTATCAGCCCTGCTGTTCTGAAATAAACTGAATCACTACACTCGTCATCGGCTAAATCAATATACTTTCGCTACGAACGAAATCATTATAAGTGACCCCTCAGATGTAACCGACCGAAAAAAATATGCTCTCTTTCCGGCAGCAATTCACTTGTCTGCCTGAAAGGGAGCATTTCTGATATTCAGTGAAACGGTTTCCTGTAATTTATGTCTGTTTCAGCAGAGTTTTATACAGGTTATATCTGTTCCAGAAGTTTCTGAAGATGTTCCCTGTCAAACTGATACTTCTTTCTGCAGAAATGACACACTATCTCTGCCTTGCCGTCCTCATCGATTATTTCCTGAAGGTCCTTTCTTCCGATGCTTATCAAAGCCTGCTCCATTCGTTCAACAGAGCAGTCGCATCTCAGTTCGGGATAATGCTCCTCGTGAATTTCCATTTCGATTCCTTCAAACAGTTTTTCATGAACCTCATATAAATCATTGCTTTCCTCCATAAGTGAAGTAACAGACGTTACTTTCCCTATGTTTTCTTCAAGCTTCGACAGAATTCTCTCGTCCGGATAAGGAAGCACCTGAATAAGAAATCCACCGGCACGTTTCACGGAATAATCCACATCCACCAGAACACCCAATGCCACAGCCGTTGCAATCTGCTCGGATACCGCAAAATATGAAGCCAGGTCCTCGGCAATCTCGCCGGATATTAACTTAGTCTGTCCTACATACGGATCCCCGAATCCAAAGTCTTTAATGATTGTGATACTGCCGTCGGTACCGACAGCCCCTCCCACATCCAGCTTTCCTGTTTTATTTAACGGCAGATCCACCGTAGGATTGCTCATATAAGCTTTAACATTTCCGTGGCCGTCTGCCACAGCGGTCACCTTGCCGGCGGGTCCTCCTCCGTTGAAAATCATAGTCAGTTTTTCATCATAATCCTTTGCCATAAGTCCCATAAGAGAAGCAGCCGTTGTAACTCTGCCTAAAATAGCTGTGGCCGTAGGTGTGGAATCGTTGATTTTTCTTATATCCTCTGCCATTTTTGTCATATCTCCCAGGAACACTCTGAAGGTTCCCGATGAGTCTATTGATCGTAATACTAAATTTCTGTCTTTCATAGTCTTCCTTTCATTATAAAAACAGCCTTCCGCTTCACATAATAATCATCTGTATTACAGACTTATCCTTTCGGTTATCTGTGCAGCCATGCATCGGGTACAGAATACCTGATGCCCCGAAAAACACTGCTACAGTAAATGTGCTCTGAGTTCTTCACCGCTGAGAGGACTTAAATACGCAGGTGCAATATCAAATATAGTTTTGCAGCCGGTCTGACCTTCCTGTGCCAGTCTGTAAACGGCTCTCGCATATGCCGCTATTACACTGGCAGTAAATTCCGGATTGGAATCCAGCTTGAGGCTGTATTCGATAACATGTGAATGCTCTTCGTTCCATCCTGTCTTTCCCGTTCTGATCACAAAGCCTCCGTGAGGAATCCCCGAATGGTTTCTGTCAAATTCCTCCTGAGAAATAAAATTGACAGTAGTATCATATTCGTCGAAATAATCAGGCATTGTAACAATTTCTTCTCTTATCTTTTCCTGATCCGCACCTTCCTCCGGTACAACAAAGCATTCACGGGTATGCTTTTCCCCGGTAGATAATTCCGGATTTTTACCCGCTCTTACTGCCTCAAGCGCGGTCTCCACAGGAATCGTATACTGCTTTCCGTTTTTAACTCCTTTTACTCTTCTGATAGCATCAGAATGTCCCTGGCTGACACCCTTCCCCCAGAAAGTATAGTCTCTGCCTTTCGGAAGCAATGCATTGGCATACAGTCTGTTCAGTGAGAACATTCCCGGATCCCAGCCCAGAGAAATCACTGCCAGATGACCGCTTTCCGAAGCTGCTCTGTCAACATTGGCAAAATGTGCCGGTATTTTTGCATGGGTGTCAAAACTGTCCACCACGTTAAACAGCTTCGCAATTTCCGGGGTCTGCACCGGAAGATCGGTTGCACTTCCGCCGCACATAATCATTACATCTATTTCATTTTTATATTTCTCAACATCTGCCGCCGGATACACTCCTGCGGTCTCTGTCAGAATCTTTACATTTTCCGGATTTCTTCTGGTGAAAACCGCTTTCAGCTCCAAATCCGGATTCTGCTTTACCGCACATTCAATTCCTCTGCCAAGATTACCGTAACCCATAATTCCTATTCTGATACTCATTTTCTACCTCCTGCAGACTCCCACCATATGTCTGCATCTTCTCCTTATTATTCCTATTTGCTTCTCTTCTTTTTCAGGTCTGCAAAGTCCTATTCCGATCCGGTCCATAACCGGTACAGCAGGCATCCGGAATTCGATGCACCGTTCGTCCGAATCCGGCGTAACTTTTCACCCTGATATTACATATTATATCAGAAATTTGTTTTTTCAAAAATATATTTAATCATTTTTCGCTAATTATTCAATAAAATCTTGAAATCTTTTTATGATTTAATATATAATATATTGATATATTGATATATTATTTTGTTTACCACGTAAGCAAAGAATTAAACGGAGGTGTATTATTATTATGAAGAAGCCAAATTTAGCTATCGTCGGGGCAACAGGACTGGTTGGTTCTACATTTTTAAAAGTATTAGAAGAAGTAGACTTTCCGTTTGACAACTTATACCTTATGGCCTCAGCCAAATCCGCAGGCAAAAAAGTAACATTTAAAGGCAAAGAATATACAGTTGAAGAACTTACAGAGAATTCCTTTGACAAGGATATAGATTTAGCTTTGTTTTCCGCAGGTGGAGACACCAGTAAAAAGTTTGCTCCTATCGCAGCATCTAAAGGTGTAATCGTAGTTGATAACAGCAGTGCGTGGAGAATGGACCCTGAAGTTCCCCTCATCGTTCCGGAAGTAAACCCGGATGATGTAAAATGGAACAAGGGGATTATCGCAAATCCAAACTGTTCGACTATTCAGGCTATGGTACCGCTCAAGCCACTCCATGAGAAATATAAGATCAAAAGAGTTGTATTCTCAACATATCAGGCTGTTTCCGGAAGCGGTGTCAAGGGCATAGAAGACCTGAGACAGGGCCTGGAGGGCAACGATCTGTGCAAAGCCTATCCTCATCCGATTGCAGGCAACTGTCTGCCTCATATTGACTCTTTCCTTGAAAACGGCTATACAAAGGAAGAAATGAAGATGGTCAACGAAACCAAAAAAATTCTCGGAGACGATTCAATAAAGGTTACCGCTACTACTGTAAGAGTTCCGGTTTATTCATGTCACAGTGAATCTATCAACCTGGAATTTGAAAAACCCTTTGAACTGGATGATGTAAAAAAACTTCTCGCCGAAACTCCGGGTCTGCATCTCGTTGACGATCCGGAAAACAACGAATATCCTCTGGCAAGAGATATAGCAGGTAAGAATGACGTATATGTAGGCAGAGTAAGAAGAGACTTCAGTGCCGACAACGCACTCAACATCTGGGTAGTTGCGGATAACATCAGAAAAGGTGCCGCTGCAAATGCAATTCAGATTGCGCAGCTTTTGTTAGACAAATAATTATTTATATTAACACCGGGAGACCCGGCTACTGCCCGTGTCCGATTATTCACAGCATGCCTCGACTGCCATTGTTGAGGTTACTCATGAGGATACTTCGGCACCCCTCCCGGCGGCTTCGGAAAGGAGATTTATATGGCAATATTTACCGGCTCCGGTGTAGCTGTTATTACACCGTTCAAGCCAAATAAAGAAGTGGATTTTGAAGCCCTCGGCAATCTTGTTGAGTGGCAGATAGCCGAAGGTACAGACTGCATAGTTGTTTGCGGTACCACCGGCGAAGCTGCTACCCAGGATGATGATGAACATATTGAAACAATAAAATTCGTTGCAGACAAGGTGGCAAAACGTGTTCCTGTAATAGGCGGGGCCGGCTCAAACGACACAAGACACGGAGTCCGTCTTGCAAAAAGAGCTGCAGATGCAGGTGTAGATGCAATTCTGAATGTTACACCTTATTACAATAAAGCAACTCCCAAAGGACTTATCAGACACTATCTGGAATATGCCGAAAATTCCGGAGTTCCGAATATCCTTTATTCCGTTCCTTCAAGAACCGGTGTAAATATCACACCGGCCATTGCAAAGGAGCTGAAGAAACATCCGGCCATCGTCGGAATCAAAGAGGCCAGCGGAAATATTTCCCAGATTGTCGAAATGGCACGGCTTGTGGATGACGGGTTTGCCCTTTACAGCGGCAATGACGACCAGGTTCTTCCGATTCTTTCTCTGGGCGGTTCCGGAGTAATTTCAACAATAGCTAATATTGCACCAAAAGCTACACACGAATTAACGGCAAAATATTTTGCCGGAGATATTGCCGGTGCAAGAGAGATCCAGCTTAAGCAGAAGCCTCTTATTGATGCTATTTTCAGTGAAGTTAATCCGATTCCGATAAAGGCAGCTGTTCATCTGCTCGGCAAATGCCTGCTGGAGTACCGACTTCCGATGTGCGAGCCTGAGCCCGCTACAATAGAACGACTCCGAAAAGAAATGACTGCATTCGGAATATTATAATCACAGGAGCGAATATTATGTTGAAAGTAATTCTTCACGGAAGCAGCGGAAGAATGGGGAAGGTTCTTCAGAGCATTATATCTGATGCTCCTGACATGGAGGTAGTGGCAGGAATCGATTCCGTGCCGGATCCGAATGCCGGGTTCCCTCTGTTTACCGTACCTTCTGACTGCAATGCGGATGCTGATGTTGTAATAGATTTTTCCAATCATGCAGCGGTTCCGAAGCTTCTGGATTTCTGTTCAGCCCGAAAGCTTCCTCTGGTTCTGTGTACAACCGCACTTACCGAGGATTGTCTGAAAAAAGCGGATGAAGCGGCCTCAGTAATACCGGTGTTCCGTTCTGCCAACATGTCCCTCGGGATAAATATCCTGGCTAAAGCATTAAAGACAATCACACCGACCCTGGAGCCCTCCTTCAATGTGGAAATCATCGAAAAACACCACAATAAAAAGAAGGATTCCCCCAGCGGAACGGCAATTCTTCTGGCGGATGCCGTAAACAGTGCCTGCCTTAACAAAAAGGATTATATCTACGGCCGACACGGCAAAGCCGATGAATGTAAGATAACAGATCTTGGAATTCATGCTGTCAGAGGCGGTACGATTCCGGGAGAACATACGGTAATTTTTGCCGGTCCCGATGAAGTAATCGAACTCTCACACACAGCACTGTCAGGAAATGTGTTTGCCGAAGGTGCCGTTAAGGCTGCAGCTTTTATTGCGGGAAAGCCCGCAGGTAAATATAATATGGATGATTTGATCGGCTGATATCAGTTTCTTCACAATTATCACAATTATCACTATTACATCAAAAAAACAACCGGATTTCCGGGAGTTGTTCTCCCCGAAATCCGGTTTTATTATTTCTAAAACAGCATTCATCTGCAACTCATTAATACCTCATTTTTCAGAGTTCACGCCGTAATTTCGAAGACCTGTTTAACCTTCTCCTGATTGCATAATCTGCTTCATACAAAAACAAACTGAATCAGTATCATATAGCAAATCGTACCCGCGCCGATGCTCAGAAGAGTATTTCTTTTCCAGATATGGAGAATCGCCACCAATGCTGCCGCAATAAACTCCGGAAGTCCATGTGGCCGGGATACAATAGAGACACTTTTAAAGCAATATATCACCAGCATTGCTATCAATGCCGGAGGCAGATATTTTCCCAGATATGTAATAATCTGTGGAGTTTCTCTGCCTTCATGAAAGATAATGAACGGCAGAAAACGAAGAAGTGCCGAAACGCCTGACATTACAGCAATCAGAAGAATGGAATAGGGTACATTTATCAATTTTCAGTCCTCCTGTTCTCCTTCAAAGCTTCCGCTTTTTCTATTCTCTTTTTCAGAGCAATCAATACCGATATTATTACTATCAGTGCAGGAATAAGAAACTTCTCTGCTCCGAACATCAGCAGAGAAGCAAAGGTTACTGCCAGTCCCGTAAGTGCAGGCCTGTGCTCCCGGTTTCCGCGCCATTGTTCTATAAAAATAACAATGAACAGTGCTGTCATCGCAAAATCGACACCTGTCGTATCAAAAGGTATTATAGGACCGATTAATCCTCCCGCAACACATCCTATTATCCACCACATTTCATCGAAAAAAGTAACCCCCACATAAAAGGTTTTTCTGTCGACTTTAGCAGGCAGACTGCTTTCGTTACTTACGATTGAAAAAGTTTCATCTGATAATCTGAAAATAAGAAATGGTTTTACCCACCCCATGCCTTTATATCTGTCCAGCATTGCAAGCGAATATACAAATTGTCTCGCATGTATCGTGAGCGTAATAATTGCCGTTGTAAGAACGGATGCTCCTCCTGACAGCAGCCCCACAGCGGCATACTGCATTGAACCTCCGAAAATGAAAATGCACATGGCAAGACACCATATCCACGAATACCCCGCATCGGACATCATTACTCCGAAACCTATACCTACAACTATATATCCCGGCATGATTGCCAGCGATTTTTTAAATGCCAGCAAAAGGTCTTTTCTTTTATTCATTTCTGTTCCTTTTATCGTCATCTGACTATTCTGTATATCAGCTGCCTTTTTTCCGGCTTTTCATCCGAAAAAGCATATGCCGTTTTAAGCATTTCTCCGGCCTTTTGCGCCTTTTCTTCACTCTGTGAATAAACTGTTGCCAGGAGCTCACCTTTATTCACGTAATCTCCGATTTTTTTATTCAGAACTATTCCCGCTCCCAGATCGACAGCATCCTCTTTTCGTGCCCTCCCCGCACCGGTAAGCTGGGATGCCTTTCCGACAGTCTCTGCCGGCAGTTCTTTCACATAACCACTTATGTCAGACTTCATTTCAAGAACGATTTTGCTTCCGGGGAAAAGAGAAAAATCCTCGGTAACATCCGGATTACCGTCCTGAGCCTCAACAAATTCTCTGAATTTTTTTAATCCGCTTCCGTCATACAGATTTTTGCGCGCAATTTCAATTCCCTCCTCATAGGAGCCGGCCTTTTCTCCCGCAAAAATCATATAACCCGCCAGCTTAACGGAAAGCTCCGTAATGTCCTCAGGACCTTTCCCCTTAAGTGTTTCAATCGCCTCTATGATTTCGATAGAGTTTCCCACGCCGAGTCCCAGGGGCTGTTCCATATCGGTGATAAACGCAGCCATACTCTTTCCTGCCCGCTTTCCTATTTCCACCATCCATTCGGCAAGAGTTTCCGCATCCTCCGGCGTTTTCATGAATGCCCCGCTTCCGCATTTGACGTCAAGAACAATCGCATCACTGCCCGAAGCGAGTTTTTTGCTCATAACACTTGAGGTTATCAGACCGATATTATCAACCGTAGCCGTCACATCTCTGAGTGCATATATAAGCTTATCCGCAGCCGCAATATGAGCGCTCTGACCTATTACACTCATTCCGCAGGAGTTAACGGTGTCTATGAAACGCTTTGTTTCCAAAGACGTGCAGAATCCGGGAATCGACTCCATTTTATCCACCGTGCCTCCGGTAAATCCGAGACCGCGTCCGGACATTTTGGCAACCCGAACCCCGGCTGCCGCACATAACGGAGCTACAATAAGTGTAGTTTTGTCTCCCACACCTCCGGTGCTGTGCTTGTCAACCTTTTTGCCTTCTATTCCGGATAAATCCGCAACATCTCCGGAATTCTTCATTGCCTCAGTCAGATAGAAAGTCTCTGTCTTATTCAGCTGCTGAAAATAAACGGCCATCAGAAGCGCCGCCATCTGATAGTCCGGAATGCTTCCATCAGTATAACCATTAACGAAGAATTCTATCTCTTCCTTAGACAGAGCTTCTCCGTTACGTTTTTTTTCAATAATATCTTTCATTAACATAGCAAAGCTCCCTCCTTAAAACGCAACACCGGTCTCATCCGCCCTCATTTCAGAACCCGTTTCAGGAAAGATTTGCCTGAACATGAATAAGGAACTTCAAGATAATCCGCTATGGTAGCTCCGATATCCGCAAAGCTTGATAATGTACCTAAATTAACACCCTGTTTCAGCTTCGCACCATATACCATTACAGGTACAAATTCTCTGGTATGATCGAAGCCCGAATATGTCGGATCGTTTCCATGGTCCGCACAAAGAATGAGTATATCTTCCTCTTTCATGTTTTCCATTATTTCAGGAAGCCTTCTGTCAAAATCCTCAATTGCTCCGGCATATCCGACCGGATTTCTTCTGTGACCGTACTGAGAGTCAAAATCCACCAGATTTGTAAAAATAAGCCCTTCAAAGTCCTGTTTCAGCAGCTCAACGGTTTTATCGACTCCATCCATGTTATTCTGCGTATGAACCGCATCGGTAATACCGCATTTATTGAAAATGTCTTCGATTTTTCCTACCGCCCATACTGTTTTTCCCGCATTTTTAATATTGTCCAGAACTGTATCCGAAGGAGGAGACACTGCAAAGTCTCTTCTGTTGGAGGTTCTCGTATATTCTCCGTTTTTACCGACAAAAGGTCTTGCTATAACCCTTCCCACCTGCCATTCATTAACCAGTAGCTTTCTTGCGATACGACATATCTCATAAAGTCTGTCAAGAGGTATTATCTCCTCATGAGCCGCAATCTGGAAAACACTGTCTGCGGATGTATACACAATCGGCTTTCCGGTCTTAATATGCTCTTCACCGAGAACCTTTATTATTTCCGTTCCGGACGCTGCATAATTACCAAGGACTTCTGTTCCGATTTCCTTTTCAAACTGCCTGATGAATTCCTTAGGAAAGCCTTCATGAAATGTCAGAAAAGGCACCTGGGTAATAATCCCGGCAATCTCCCAGTGCCCGGTAATGGTATCTTTTCCGTTCGAAAGCTCCTTTGCTTTTCCGAAATCAGCTATTATTTCGGAAGATTCTCCTATCAGCGGCTCAACTCCATCAATATTTCCCATTCCGAAACGCTGAAGATTGGGAATCTGCATTGACGGAAGCTCCTTTACGATATGCCCCAGAGTATCTACATTTACATCTCCGAATTTTGCGGCATCCGCCATTTCCCCTACGCCTAAACTATCAAGTACAATAAGCACTGCTCTTTTCATCAGTACACTTCCTTTCCCGACAGGTAATCGTTTTTGTGAAACTTCAAACAATCTCACTCATATTATTAATACTTCTGTAAAAATCATGCGTCTGATTATCATCAGTCCCCGCTGTCCCGTTTTTTTATTCAGTGTATCTTCACAATAACAGCTGCGGAACACACCTCAGTGCATCGCAGGACACCAGTGAAAACTCCGTGTTTCCGTAATACACATCCGGAACAGTTTGTTTTGTTTCTCCGTGAAGATGTCCGAAAATCACCTTGCCGACTCCGTATTCATTAAATATATCTACAAAAGCCGATTTTTCACGTTTTTCGTTAGTTGGAGGATAATGCAGTACACCTATTATTTTTTTATATCCGCATTTCTTTGCCGATTCTATGGAACTTCGTAACCTAAGCTGTTCTCTTGCATAAATCTTTTCGTCATGTGTTTTAAAATCACTGCTTCCCGGACACAGCCAGCCCCGGGTTCCGCATATTGCATAATCCTCGTAAGGATAAAACGTATTCTGCACAAAATACATTCTTTCAGATATTTTATTCAGCCTGGATACCGAACTCCACCACGGATCATGGTTTCCCTTGAACATAACCTTTTTCCCCGGCAGATCATCTATCCACTTCAGGTCTGCCATGGCCTCATCCAGCTTCAGACCCCAGGAAATATCTCCCGCAATAATCACGGTATCTTCTTCATTAACAAGCTCAGACCAGGCTTTTTTCAATACTTCCGTATGGTTTTCCCAGGCCGGCCCGTAAATGTCCATGGGTTTATCCGTGGAAAACGAAAGATGAAGGTCTGCTATACCATACAACGCCATATTTCACCTCATATTTTCATTGTGCCGACAGGGACACATTAAACACACCAGACCGGCCTAAAACAAGCCGGTCTGACAGTCGTCTATTCAATAACAGTCATAATATCCTCCACAGGAAGCTTGGCAGGGCTCTTTTTATCCCCTTCCGGAACACCCACAGGTACAAGGGCAACCAGCTTATGCCTGTCACGATTGAAAGGAATAACCTTTTCGAGTTCCAGCAGTGTGTGATTAGCACTGGTCATCCAGCATGCACCGTATCCCAGTGCCACGCTTGCCAGAATAAGATTTTCTATTCCCGCACCGATGCTTTGGATTCCCGGATTCGCATACCACATTCTGTCACCGTCTTCCTTCGGCATTTTGGAATCAAGAACTTCCTTAAGACCTTCCGGTATATATTCATTCGCATATACGGCAATTACCGTAGGTGCATTTCTGAAAAATGTTGAAAATCTTGAGAATTTGAGGAATTTGGCTCCCTTTTCTTCTCCCAGTCCCTCTGCGATTCTTTCCATCTTGGCATCAACTGTTTTACCCATCTTTTCTATAAGCTCTTTGTCCTGAATTACGACAAAATGCCAGTTCTGGGCATTTTTAGCAGACGGAGCAGCCCCCGCTGCGGCAATTATCTTTTTAAGATCCTCCGGCTTTATCTGCTCATCCTTAAATTTTCTCACACTGTATCTTGAATTTACCACATCAAAAAATTCCATAACAACCTCCTCATCTGACGTAATTATAATGTGATTATTATATCACAGCCTATGGTGTAATTACAATGCCATTAAGCCCCATACGATCGGCTTTCTCAATATCGCTTTCATCATCCGTATATCCGTAAATCGCATAATTATCAAAAGTCCAGTCATCTTTCAGCTTTTCAGCTTTTTCGATGCTTCTTGCGGCTCCGTATATCTCATATTTTGTTGCCAGCTTAATTATCTCCTTGACACTCAGGCTGTCATCCGCCCTGAAGAGCACGTTATAAAGCTTATCCATGTTGTAATTGTTGAGGGCATATTCGTCATTCGCCACAAAAATTGTTCTGTCGAGAATTCCCGGATAATTGTTCAGCAGGTCTCTTGCAAAATAAATATTCATATCTTCATGCGCCCCACCGAGGATGATTGAATCGTCCAGAGTAATATAAAATACACAGTCCGGATGGCCCATCGCCCATTCAAGGAACGCGTCTCCGGTCATAACGGTTATTCCGTCTTTCGCCTTAGTATCCATAGCCGCTCTCAGCGTATCATATGAATAAATGTCTTTTGTATTTTTGAAATATTTATCAAGGTCATCCCAGCTGTTCATCACAACTGTTTCCTTTTCCACAGTCCATATCATCTTCAAAGCAAAAGCTCTTTCGCCTTCTTCATACAGCCGTTCAAAGTTTTCGACACAATACACACCTGCGGTCTTACCCTCTCCGAACATCGCATCTTTTACTACCGAAGGCGGTTTCAGCGAGCTGTAGTATCCCGTCTTATTATCGTCTGCGCTGCCGATGGCTTCCTCCAGAGGTATCCCTTCTTTCAGAACCTTTCTCATAATATCGTTAATAACATAATAGTCAGAGCTGTTCTGCAGCTGTAGTGATTTCCTGTAATATGATTCATATTTATTCGCATCAAGCTTTTCATGCGTCCTGATATTTACTGCCTCCGCATCAGCCATAGTATTACCTTTTCCCATTTTAAACATTATATCTCCGGTAATAAACGAGCCGTATGAAACGTATGAACGTACAGGCACAAAATTGGATTTTACAGTACAGAGATTATGTCCCATATATAATGTATTCAGGTCCTCTATTCCCATCAGATATGAAACAGTCGGCATGAAGTCAGTCTGACCTCCCGGCGTACTTATTGTTCTGCTTTCTCCAAGTCCCGGAATATGTATAACAAGAGGAATATTCATGGCATCCTCATAGTCGTATTCCCAGCCCAGGAAATCGCTCATTCTCTCCTTTACATCATCTGTTTTCGGATTCATTCCCAGATGGTCACCATAGAATGCAACCATGGTATTCTCGTACATACCTTCTTCCTTAAGCTTTTCAAAAAGATGCTCCAAACATGAGTCAACGTAATTCATGCTTTGAATGTAATCTCCGAACATGGTTCCTTCATCTTCTTTGGAAAGCTCAAGCTTCCCTCCGATATCGAAAGGATAATGACTGGACAGAGTAATCATAAAGGCATAGAACGGTGAAGCTGTGCCGGTTGCCAGAATATCCACCGACTGGTCAAACAGTTCCCTGTCAGACAGTCCCATCCCCAGTATTTCTTTTTTCTCAAAGGCTTTATCATCATAAAAAGTATCAAAGCCCATATTGGGATAAGCTCCGGCCCGGTTCCAGTAATCTCCGTCATATCCGTGAAAAGCCTGAGTGGAATATCCCTTTTCTTTCAGAATCCAGGGGAGTCCGTACCAGTAATTATTCTGGAACAGCTTATATGTATATGACTGTATCGTACCGTAAAATGAATTATTCGATGCAAATTCCGCATCGGAGGTGTTTCCGCCTCCGGTCTGCTGATAATACGTATCAAAATATATGCTGTCTTCTTTCAGCAGACTGTTAATGAAAGGCGTGATTTCCTGACCGTTGTAGGTTCTGTTTATTACAAAATTCTGCATAGCCTCAATCTGAACCACGATCAGATTCATTCCCTCAGCACATCCGAAATCCTTACCGGCCTTCTCCTGACTGTAGTTTCCTTTTATCGCAAGTACGTCATCAATATCTATTTTTCCGGAATCCACCGGATTTATTCCCGTGATATCTCTTATGTGATAGGAATAGTACTCCTGAGAGAAAACAGTTGCACCCACCGAATTATCTGCGGGAACTATCAGAATAAGAGAGCCCAGCAGAAGCCAGCCTATCCCAAATACAACATATCTGACTTTAAAATTCGTAATTTTTTTCCAGATATCCCATTTGGGATTCATTAGTGCCGACCGCATAACAATAAAGAAAGCCAGCAGTACAGCCGCGTCAAGTAAAAGCAGCAGTGAATGCGGCATGAATATTTCTTTTATGCTTTCAGTTACTCCGCCCAGAAGATCCGCCGCTCCGGCAGCTCCTATTGACAGATTTCTGTTGAAAAATGAATAATAGTTTACATCCACCACCATCAGCACAGAAATCAGGAAATAAATTATTCCGAAAATCCATTTTCTTTTGAATACCAGAAACAGTGCGGCTGTGGCCGCAAATGTGATCAGTGTGATTATTACAAAACAGCTCTGAACACCCATCATCCTGTAATAACAGATGAGCTTGATTAATACCATAATAATGCCTGCCGCCAGAACGGCCGACTTGACTCCGTTTCCGAGGTTTGAAAAGCTTTCATTCAGAGCTTCGATTCGATTCTTTTTTTCATTAACTTCCATAAAACTTACCTAAATCATTCTGCATTAATTACAATCTTCAGCATTATAAATTCCAGCTGGAGAGATATTTTTCCTGTTCGGAGCTGAGAGTGTCTATCTCAATTCCCCAGGCTTCAAGTTTTCTTCTGCCGATTCTATTATCGATTTCTTCCGAAACATCGATAACCTTATTCTCAAGCTTCCCTCTGTTTTCCATAACATACTGTGCACTGAGAATCTGAACCGCAAAGCTCATATCCATTATTTCCGCAGGATGTCCGTCCGCAGCCGCAATATTAGCCAGTCTTCCTTCTGCCAGCACATGGATCATTTTTCCGTTTTCAAGTCTGTAACCCATTATGTTTTTTCTGGTCTCCATTTTGGAAACGCATCTTTTTTCCAGCTCATTCATGTCTATTTCCACATTGAAATGACCTGCGTTCGCCAGAATTGCTCCGTCTTTCATTCTCAGCATATCGTCATAATCGATGACTTTATTGCATCCGGTAGCCGATACGAAGAAATCTCCCCGTTCTGCCGCCTCCGACATCTTCATTACTTCAAAGCCATCCATTACCGCCTCGACTGCGGCAACGGGATCTATTTCCGTAACTATCACTCTGGCACCCAGCGCTTTGGCTCTCATCGAAATACCCTTTGAGCACCATCCGTATCCCGCCACCACTACAGTTTTTCCGGCGATTATCAGGTTGGTATTTCTCATCAGGCTGTCCCAGACCGACTGACCCGTTCCGTATCGATTGTCAAACATATGCTTGCATTTGGCATCATTAACCGCAATCATAGGTATTTTCAATGCGCCTTCTTTTTCCATCGCTTTTAATCTGATAATTCCTGTTGTGGTTTCTTCACATCCGCCCCACAGCTCCTTCATCAGCTCAGGTCTTTTAGTATGCAGCATATTCACCAGATCTCCGCCGTCATCGATAATAATATTCGGTGAATTTTCAAGAGTCATCTCAATATGTCTGTTGTATTCCTCATCACTTGCTCCGTGAAATGCAAAAACTTTCATGCCCTCGTCGGCAAGAGCAGCAGCCACATCATCCTGGGTGGAAAGTACATTGCTGCCGGTAACAGACATGTCCGCGCCGCCGGCTGCCAGAACCCTGCACAGGTATGCGGTTTTGGCTTCGAGATGAACCGAAAGTGAAATTCTGACTCCTTCAAAGGGTTTTGTTTTTATGAATTCATCTTCAAGACCTCTTAACAGGGGCATATTGTTTCTGACCCATTCGATTTTCTGTTTTCCGGAAGGTGCCAGCTTTATGTCTCTTATTTCGTTTTGTTTCATAGTGTTCCTTTCTTTCTATGATTAGTTTTATTTCTCAAAGTAATGTATGCTTCGTAAAAGCCCGTGCTGATAAACATCTCAGCGGTTATTTTCTCTGTCTGTTCCGACCGGTCTGCCGTTCACTGCGAACCGGGAACTTCGCTGTCCCCGGAGTGATACAGTCCTTTCGGTTTTCGGGCCTGTTATTCTTTACATATTATTATCTCAATCTGTTGGAACGTCTCCAGATATTCATTTCTTCGGCCTGTTTTATCAGATTGTCTCTGAAATCCGGATGTGCTATTGAAATGATATCCTCTGCTCTTTCCCAGGTTGACTTTCCGGCAAGGTTCACTACTCCGTACTCAGTTGCCACATGAAAAGCCAGACTTCTCGGAGTTGAAATTATCTCTCCCGGCTGAATTGTGGGGATTATTCTGGACTGAAGACTGCCGTCCCTTCCTATTCTTGTAGAAGATAAGGCAATAATACCTATCCCTCCCTTTGATTCAAAGGCTCCTTCCATAAAATCAATCTGACCGCCTGTGCCACTGATCTGCTTTGTTCCGACGGATTCGGAACTGAACTGGCCGAATAAATCCAGAGAAATGCAGTTTACAATGCATGTCATTTTATCATTATTTGAAATTACTCCGGGTGAGTTTACATAATCAACGGGATACGATACCAGCTCCGGATTGTCGGCTACCCAGTCATACAGTCTCTGAGTTCCCAGGGCCACCGTCCATACTCCTTTGCCGTTTCCCACACGATTGAATTTATTAGTCAGTTTCCCTGCTTCGTGCATGTCAACATAACTGTCGCATATCATTTCGGTATGCATTCCCAGATTTTTCAGATCCGACTGTGCAATCATCCTTCCGATGGCATTCGGCATTCCGCCTATTCCGAGCTGGATATTGGCTCCGTCTTCTATGTAAGGCATAATATTCTCTGCTATTCTGTTATCAATTTCACTCGGTACCGGATTCGGGATGATATCCACCGGGATATTCGGTCCCTCAACGATACAGTCAACTTCGGAAATATGAACTTTGTCGTCGAAGCCCCCGTTTACCCATTTCAGATTCTCATTTATTTCCACTATTACATATTTGGCTTTATCTATAATCGCCTTCTGGGCTGAATTAATATATGAAAGGCTGAAATACCCTTCACTGTCCATCGCGGATACCGCAATCATCACCACATCAACATTAAGATATCTGCGGTAATACTCGGGAATATACCTGTAAACACCCGGCAGATAATTACACAGCCCTTTACTGTGATATTTTCTGTCAATACCGCTCATCTGCCATACAGAGAAGGTAAATGTCTCCCTTTGAGGATCCCTCTCCACTATCTCAATAGGTCTGAGAGAAAACATACTTCTGACTTTAATATCATTCAGTTCTTCTTTTCTGGCAGCCAGGGCTCTGTCCATCAGGTAAGGAATTGATACTCCCAGTCCGTATTCCACATTGTCGCCGTTTTTTACAATTTTCACAGCATCTTCTGCTGTTTTGAGTTTTGATTTATATTCCGAAAGATAGCTCATTTTATTCTCCTGTCATTAGTTTAACAATTAATTATATTGCTATAACGGGATAAAATCAATATTATTCACCATTTTGTGCCTATTATTTCATCTTTTTTGCTGCCGGATTACTATCCGCCTCGCGGATGGCAGTATTTTTTATTCTTTGTTCTCTCCCGTCATTTCCGGAATAATTCTCTTTTTGTATTTAAGTTTAGTCCGTCCCGCATTTTCACACCGGATTTTCCATTTATCTTCATCCACAGTTTCCACACCGTTTAATATCAGCAGATCTATCTCTTCGCCGGTTTTCCTCCATACCCTGCCTTTGGACATTGCGCCTTCGATCAGTTTCATGATGAAATACCGTTCCTTCAAATCACTTATTAAATCTGACGATTGCGACCGCTGCCGGGAAACCCCCACCCTGAAGATTCAAAGCAGCTGTGTGCTCCCTTAACAGAGCTCCGTATTTTCGGATAGCTTCGGCAGGCCTGATTCTAATTAACTGTGTTCTCTCTAAACACTGCAAATTTTTTTAAAATTAACTTGCATCTGAAACAATTCAGTGTATAATATAGTTATTGTTGCTTTTCGGGGTGTAGCGCAGCTTGGTAGCGTACCAGACTGGGGGTCTGATGGTCGCAGGTTCGAATCCTGTCACTCCGACCATATCGAGT
>DCHZ01000038.1:0-10424 GCA_002315385.1 Firmicutes bacterium UBA1739
TCTACAGGATTGTCAATGTTTTTTTATTTACTTTTTTAATTTTCCTTTATTTTTTCCCAAAAATATATTATATTATTTTATTATCAGTGCATTTAATAACAAATACAGAATGTGAAAGGATTAAATATGAAAGATTATCAATACAATACCAAGGGAACATGCTCAACTCAGATAAACTTCAGTCTTGATGATAATACAGTAAAAAATGTTTCATTTGTCGGAGGCTGCAATGGGAATCTGAAAGCCATTTCCGCCTTAGTTGAAGGCAAAAAAGCAGACGAAGTAATCTCACTGCTTTCCGGCATTACCTGCGGTTTTAAGAAAACCTCCTGTGCCGATCAGCTTTCCACAGCCCTTAAAGAAGCTATAGGTGTATAACTGATTCATTGCATCCGGCAGTTCTGCAATTCCTTCCTACCGGATTACAAACGCAGGATTCAGATCAGATAATCATCCGATTCAAAGCTGCACGTTTAGGAAATGATTATTTTTTCTCTGCCAATCTATATTTGCCCATCATAAAACGCCCGGATCACAAAAATCCGAGCGTTTGTTATTCATTATGCCAATACTACCATTCAGCAGCAATCTTTTTCAAAACCGCGGCAGTTTCTTCAAGTTTTTTTTCTACGTCACTACCTTCAACGTCAATAAAATCACTACATACACTTTGAAATTCATTGACTCCCAGAGTTTTCAACACATACCCTAAATATTCTGTTCCCGGATCGTCTTTTCCTACAAAACCGCCTGCCGTCTGAATAAAAACAGCTTTATCCGCCTTAGAAAGTCCCACCAGTCCCTTTTCCGTAGCAGCATATGTAATACCGCCGACAAAAATATGTTCAATATATATCTTTAATATCGACGGAAATGCCAGATCCCAATAAGGTGCTCCGATAATTATTCTATCCGCCTGAGCAAAACGGTTTGCCAAGTCAAATTCAGGATTAGAATAATCCTTATTATTCAGCAGTTCGTAACGTCTTTCTACACGTTCAAAATAGTACGGCTTCAGGTCCATTTTTTTCAGTTCAATTTCTTCAATACAATAATCAGGGTGCTTTTTCTTCAGTTCTTCGATAAAAATATTACACAACCTTTTCGTTCTGGATTCATCGCCCGGTTTCATACAGCTGTTAATAAACAAAACATTCATCTTTTCCACATCCTTCCTTAATGGATATTCCGGTGTTTTTCCAATCCGATATTACAGATTATTATTATCGGATATGATTGGACGTTATTTATACTTATACTCTTTGTGCTTTCTCTTTTCAAGAAATGCCGACATGGCTTCAAATTTGTCTTCTGTATCGTAGCAGCCTGCAAAACTAACGGTTTCCATATCAAAAGCTTCATCAATGCTCATTTCCCAGCCTTTATCAATACACGACTTCATTGTTTTCATCGCTATCGGTGCTTTATCTGCAATATCCTCCGCAAGTTTTGTTGCTGCGGCATTTAATTCTTCTGCCGGCACAATAAACTGAACCAGACCCATTCCATATGCTTCCTCAGCTGATATCATCTTTCCTGTATAAAGCAGCTCTTTGGCTTTTGCTTTTCCCACAGCATCCGCCAGAGTTTTTGTACTTCCCCAGCCCGGAATGGTTCCAAGTTTAATGGTAGGCATTCCTATCTTCAAATTATCCGCCGCCACAGTCAGATCACTTACCAGCACAACTTCCATTCCGCCCCCAAGACAGAAACCATGTACCGCGCAAATCACAGGAACTCTGCAGTTCAGAATAGAAGAAACACATTTTTTCCCAAGCTTTCCAAATTCCATTGCGGCTTTACCCGTCGTTTTTATTTCTTCTTTTATGTCTCCGCCTACGGAAAATGCTTTTTCTCCGTTTGCATCTATTATCACACAGTATACATCGACATCATTTTCGATTGTTTCCATTGCACCGATGAACTCACCTATCAGCTCAGAATTAAATGCATTCATTGCTTCCGGGCGATTCAATGTAATTCTTGCAATATGGTTTTGTTTGTTGTAAATAATATAGCTCATTTTATTATGACTCCTTCTGAATGTAGATAAATTTGTTGAGTGGGATATAAAAACCGGCAAAGCAGGCATTATTAAGAACCTTTACAGCCTGCCGCTATTTTCATAATAATAATAACGCAGTATCAAATCAGATTCATAATGGCGGTAAAGCTTTAAAATACATAGCATCAGAATTCTATTCGGGAGTATTGTACGGTACTGTTCTTTTAACCGGATGTCTTATCACTGTTCTGAGTTTTTCGGCATCCACTCTTCTTGCATCCGAAAGATATATTTCATGATGCAGTCTCGCAGCGTTGAAATCATTTTCATAGCCATTTTCCGCCAGAAATCTGTCCATTATTGCCACCGATTCCGGTTCACTGTCGTATGAACCGATATGCATAATCTGAACACACAGTCCTTCTTCTATTGTAATAAACTCTGCAGCCGAGCAATCCATTTTCTTCTTTTTTGATGCCGTTTCCACAGCCCATTCAAAATCCTTTTGCGTAATAAAATCCGGCAGGCGAAGTACTGAAATCCAGCAAAACGAATCCTTATCGGAATAATCCACTCCGGCTATACCTTCCTGCCACCAGAATCCCTCTAAAGGCGGCACTACGTAATCGAAGAAGCCTTCAATACGATAATCGGTTTTGTAACTCATTTTCAGCGTATACGCTATCAAATAGAGAATACCTATCGCTTTCTTATATGCGCCGTTCTCTTCATTCGGATTGCCCCGACCTCTGACAGCAATATAATTTGTCTTCGGTACTTCAATAATCTCAGGCTTCTTTTTCGCCATATAGAATTCTTTATATTCTTTTTTTAAATCAAATGCCATTCTTTACCTCTCGTCTGCCAGAATCATCACGTTGTAAAAGATTTTCATTGGAAGATTATTCTCTTTTACCGGCTTCCAGCAAAGCCTGTTTTAATTCATTTTCTATTCTTAAAAGCTCGGTCTGAGCCTGGCGACGTTTCTCGGCGCCCTCTTCGTGAATTCTAATCACTTCATTAATTGATGTAATGAGATTTGTATTGCATTTCTGCAATGTTTCAAGTTCAACAATAGGTCTTTCCGACTCTCTGGCAGTTTCGATAGTTGCCATTTTCAGGAGCTCCGAATTTTTTGCCAGAAGTTCGTTTGTTTTTTCGGAAAGAAGATTCTGGGCCTCCAGAGCTTTTCTTGTGTTTTCAATTCCGAGAGAAAGAACCAGCTGATTTCTCCAGAGCGGAATGGTATTTGAAATTGAAGACTGGAGCTTGTCCATAAGCTCTCTGTCGTTGTTCTGGAGCATGCGTATCTGAGGTGCTGTCTGTATGGAAATCACTCTTGTAATTTCAAGATCCGCCAGTTTCTTCTCAAATCTGTAGCAAAGATCTGCATAATCCCTGTAATTTCTCATATCCTCCTCTCTTCCGGCTTCTGCCAGGGCCTTGAGCTGCGGCAGCTTTACGTTTTGCGCTGTTTCAAGAGCCTTTTTACCCGCTATTATGTACATAGTAAGCTCTCTGTAGTATTTTAAATTGAGCTCATACATTTTCTGATAAACTCCGATGTCCTGAGTAAGCACAAGCTGATGACTTTTCAAATCCTCTTCTATACTGTTCACATTGGTTTCCGCTTTCGCGTAATTGGCTTTTATTGCCTCTGTAGATTTTTTTGCCTTTTTAAACAGCCCTTTCAGTCCCCCGGTTTCTTCCTTAGTAGTCGAATCAATAGCTATTGTAAGCTGTTTCAGAGACTCTCCGACTTCCCCAAGATCTCTTGTTTTTACCTTTTCAAGAACAGATGCTGAAAAATCAGAAATATTCTTCTGTGCGGTGCTGCCGTAATTTACAATCTGACCGACATTGGTAATATCAATTTCTCCGGCAAATTTATCAATCATTCTGCGTTCTTCTTCCGAAAACATACTCTCATCCATCAGACCCGCTGATACCGATGTCGAAGCATCATCTTTTTCGACAATCTGAGCGTTCCCGTAAACTGAGGGCTGAGATACTGATAATTCTTCATTTTCTGCCGTCGGCTCAAGTGTAAGTTCAAAATCCTTATTCTGTTTATCCATTACTTCCTCCTGTATCCGGTGCGTAAAATAATAAATAACCGACTCGTTATTCTGCCCGTTTTCCCGTGTGCGCGATTCAAAATACCCGTTGAAGCCGGCTGCGGCTGCTTTTTTGAACCGAACCCGAAAAAATGCTGTATTACTGCGTCAGCTGTTTTTTTCGTCTCACCGGCTGTTTTTAATAATAATATCCGATAATTGAGCTTTCAACTTTCTGTCTGTTCTGTTAAAATACTCCAGTTCATTTAATGTATCCGACAGTTCCAATGTGGCTTCTGTCAGTCCGGAAATGCTATCCGATTCATTTTCTCCGGATTTCGCAGTATTTTTAACCACTTTGGAAGCATTTTTCACTCTGTCTGCAAGAATATCGGCAATCAGATCAATTGCTTTATTTCGACGGATGATTTCCTCCGATGACATAAGAATTGTAATCTGATTCTTCCATAATGGAATAGTCTGATTAAGTGCAGTAATCGTTCTGTCAATTATCCTGCAATTGTTGTTTTCCATAAGCTCCAGCTGTGCTACAGACTGAAGTGCAACCATTCTAGAAATTTCAAGATCTCTCAGCTTGTTTTCCATCCTGCTTATCAGCTCTGATTTGGCAGACAAGTTATAAGAATGAGTTTTTTCGGTTCCGACTCTGTCAAGCCCTCGCTTATAATCATTCAGCCAGTCATTTCCCATGTTTATCAGTTCTGTTAGCTCGGACCTGGTCTGTTCTATCGACAATTTCATGTTTTTGAGGATGGCATTTGTCCTAAGTAACCCGGCTTCCTGAATTTTAAGTCGGACTTCAAGACTGTTAATTATTTCCATTATTTCTTTTTGAGGACAGTCATCGGATTTCTTTTGCACTTTCCTGCCGAAAAGCGTAAGCACACAATTATCCGATTTTGTTTTTGATTGTTCTCCGAGCTTTTCCGCCAACTCATTCAGCACGCTTTCAATGCCACTGCCTTCTCTCACCAGAGACGAAATCTCCTCCGAGAAATCCCGCAAAGCAGCCCCGGATTTTGCCGCATAATAAATCAGTTCCTCCTGATTATCTTCATTAAGATGACTGAGTATTTCTCTGTCCGTCAATAGATTATTATTCAAATTATTCTCACATCTCTTTTCAGTCAAATATGTTTCTTCTTTCCTTTTCATCAGTAAGGCTCATATTCATAAACCATCGCCTTTTCACAGGTTTTGCGAAGCCGGTATTCGGAATAATCCGGTATACTTTTTAATATAAACCTTCCTGCCTCATCATCGCTTCCAGAGCCGATATTTCACCGGCCACAGAAGCAGCTTCTTTCCGGTACATTTTATCAAGTATTTTTTCAAAAGAATCGTTTATTTTATCAATTGCGCTTTCAATCTGAGCTTTTGTCCCCCTTATACTTTCGCTGTCATATCCGGCAGCCTCAAGTTCTGCATATGCTTTCAGAATTTTTTTCGTTGTTGGCAGATAATAGTTCATGAACATTCCGAGATTGTCGGCTTTTTCCGGATGTTTAACGGCTTCGTCAAAAATAGATGATACAAGTTTTTCTGTTTTTTCAAGCTTTTCACTGACTCCGGGATCATCAATCAAAGCATTGCTTTCTCTGATTTTGTAAATACTTTCTTTGCCGATTTTCATAATTTCATCGGATTTTCTGAATTCAGCTTCCTTTTCAGTGTCTTCGCAGCTTTGCTTAATATAGTATTCTTCAAAATGTTCCTTATCCGCAAGATATTTCTTCAGAAGATACTCTGACTGAATAAAAACCATCTTATTTTTACATATGCATCCGTAAGGAATCAGTTTTCTTCCTATGGCATATTTCAGACCGCGAAGTATTTCCTTTTTTTTCATTCCGGTTTCTTCTTCAATATCCCGAATCAAAAAAGCATCCTTATCCTTCGTGATCATTCTTATTCTTTCATACTTTTTCTTTGATCTTAAACTGTAAATCAATACTATTGCCAATACAGGTAAAACGCCTATGGGAACCAAGAAATAGTCTGTATCTATTAAAGCCAAAAAAAGTCCCAGCAGCATAATTCCGGCAAGAATCTTTATTCCCCGGCGCCGGTTATTGCTGTCTGATTCTCCGGCAGCATTGTTTTTCCGTTCATTTGAATATGTATTATATTCTTTCCATGAGCCGTCCGTTCCCTTTTTGTTCATATTCCAATCCTTTCCGCCCCGATTCATTTTTATCACTGTCTCTTATCTTACAAATTATATCAGCTGTTTGAATAATGTTATTTATGTTTTGAGTTTATCACAGTGAAATAACTGTCATATTCACCTGTGTTCCTCTCATATGTAAGGTAATCGGCTTTTTCTGATTTCCGGATTCAGCTTTTAAGCTGCCTGTCAGCAAACTCAATATTCTGCTCTCCTATATATGAAAGCTTTGTTATGCTATTGTTTTCATCGTTATTTGCGCCGGTATTATCTCCGGTTCCGATTTTTTCATTCATTCTCATGAGAATTGCGGCAATTTCAGCTCTTGATGCATTATCCTTAGGTGCAAACTGATTTTCCGATTTTCCGGTCATAATTCCGTTAGTTGTACACCACATAACAGGAGTAATCGCATACGATGAGATTTTATCCTTATCCGTGTATGAAAGATTAAACATAAATGCTCCCTTGAAGCCTTTTCCCTTCATTTCCGCATATCGGTATAGGATTGAAGCCAGCTGCTCTCTTGTAATATTATCATTCGGAGCAAAAACAGTTTCCGTCTTTCCGGTCACAATTTTGTTCTTAGCCGCCCAGGATATTGCCTTTGAATACCATGAGTCTTTCTTTACATCGCTGAAGGATGAAACTCCATCCGTTTCGGGAGAACCTTCTATTCTGTAAAGTACTGTTACTACCATACTTCTTGTAGCAGTCCCCAGCGGATTGAATTCGGTATCACTTACCCCGTTCATTAAATTGTTGCTGCTGACATAATTCACAGCTTCTGCATACCATGCAGTCTCCGGTACATCCTTAAAGCTGTTCTTCTCAGTGGGAACCGGTTCATCAGTTCCTGCCTGTCCATTATTACTGTCTGAAACCTTTCCTGCGGAAATATCAATCATTCCCTCCCAATAATCCTGTGCTTCGGTTACAAATCGGACCGTTCCGTCAAATTTATCTACTCTGTAAATTGCGCAGAAGCCGGATTCTTCATCTGATATTCCGAAAGAAACAAGATATGCATCATCGTTCTGATCAATAATCTCACCCTCTTCCACACCATCATAACTGCTGTATTTGGTTACAGCAGACGGACGTGCAAGTTCTATCGCTTTTTCTTTTGTGATATCAACTCTCTGTGGGTTTTCATTAACCTTACCTGCGCTGATATCAATCATACCGCTGAAATAATCCTGTGCTTCGGTTACTAAACTTACGGCACCATCCAGTTTGCCTACCCTGTAAATTGCGCAGAAGCCGGATTCTTCATCTGATATTCCGAAAGAAACAAGATAAGCCTCCCCGTTCTGATCCAGAATTTCGCCTTTATCCACGCCGTCATAGCTGCTGTATTTCTCGACAGCATAAGGGCGTGCAAGTTTGATGGCTGTTTCTTCCGTAATCACTTTCTCTGCAGAATCCGTTTCTCCGGATTTTGTTGTCACCTGTGCATTTCCGGAATCCGCAGCAGCATTATCGGCTGCAAATGTCATTCCCGGTATGCATGAAATAATCATGACACAACAAAGCATTAAACTGATAATTTTTCTTTTCATATTGTTTTTCCTCTCTTTCAACATTATTCTTATATATTCTTAAGGATCACTGCGAAATGCATTGAAATTTTCATGTTCTGACTGCTTTCGTTTATTATGTCAATCCTGTACGAATCACAATACAAATGTCTTTTTTACAACAGCCTTACTGCTTCTTTAATACTCAACGAAGCCATCTCTTCTTTATGCTCATCCACAAAGCTGCGCACCCATTCCGAATCTGTTTTGCTGTAATCACGCAGACTCCAGCCGATGGCTTTGTTAATGAAGAATTCATTGCTGTTTAAATTTGCCAGAATGATTTTTTCCAGAATTTCGGTATCGGTTTTTTCTTTGTATTCCTGCTGAAAGTCTATTGCAGTTCTTCTGAGCCAGATGTTTTCATCAACTGACCATTCCAGCATGATGGATTTCAATGACTCATCCTTCAGTACAATTCTCCCCACAAATGCATCAATGGTATCAACGGTTTCCCACCAGGACCGGTTCACTATCAGATACTTCAGTCTGTCAATATCCTCCGGTACGAGCTGCTTCTTATGTTTACCGATATATTCAAGAGCCACATATTGTGCTTCTCTGAAATCCATATTCCATAAAAATGTCACTGTATTCCAGTCTAACATTTCTTTACCCGTCTCAGACAGATAAGGCCTGATTATTGTTTTAAGCTTTGGCTTTGGAATTCCAAGAAATTTAAAGCGGTTTTTCATATATGCGGACATTTTTTCAGCCTGCTCCGGATCTGCATTTTCCTTCAGTTCATTAATCAGATTATCAAACAGTTCTTCGACCATTTCACTCATTCTCCGGTTTATCGTTATTTTTTCGAAGGGTAGTTTGTTTTTTATTCTTTCGATGACTATGCCGGGATCTCTGAAATCCGGATGCCCCGGTTTGTCCTTTCGGTTTTACAATTATTCTGATTTCCTGTGGCGTTATCAGCTGCGCTTTTTAGTATCAGGCAGTTCGTTCCGGACAGATTATGTAAAGCAGTAAGAATAAAAAAGCCCCTATTCCTATGATGAGTTTATCATAGAGGAATAGGAGCGTCAATTACCGAATACGGCTGAGAAGCAGCTTAGCTACTGATTTCAAATTTTATCTATTATCTGCCGTTCTTTACAATGAAAGATTTTCGAATAATGAGAACGGTAACTTCCGTAACTAAATCTGAATTAAAGAATGCAGCGGGTTTCTTATCAGAAAAAAGCACAGCATATTTCAGCTGTGCAGATAGTTTTTTCTGTTATTTTATTCTTCGTTTTGGAATCTGAGTTTCAGTGAGGCATTGCATTCATCTTCAAAACACAGTTCAATGCATATTCTTTCTCCCAGAGCAGTGTATTTCCCGGTCACAATACCTTTGCGCAGATTTATTACCTCATTATTATCGGCTGCTTCCTGCCCGGAAACATCACCCCAGTCGGCAGCTAAAAATCTGTTCAGCAGATAATTTGTTTCATCATTTAAAGCCGAATCTGCATCCAGAGCCGAATTGAATTTTTCTGAGTAACTCATCCTGATGTTAATATTTTCCTGTTCTTTATTCATAATTATTCTACTGTATCATTGAAAACACCAGAGTAATGGAAATGGACACAAACGAGCAGCATACTTTTTTCACTTCTGCATTTATTCAGCCTGGATGCCGCGATTCCTCAGATGCTTTCCGGATTTCAAAATTCTGTAATTTCCGAAGATTTTAAAAAAAGAAACCGGATCATTAAATGAGCCGGATTCATGAAACCATCTCACATAAATGCACAGAGGATCAATCTCCTCTGTGCCTCGTACTTTAACTTCAAATGCCTCATTTCGTTTTTTTATACATTGCATCACTGGTCTGATCCAGAGATTCTTCCATATGCTGCTGCAGTTCGTCTTTCGAACGATACGGAGTGAAGAAATGAGTCTTTTCTCCGGCTTCAGCCTGTTTAACAACCATTTCCTGCTTGACATCATCATGGTTGACAATAACATCGTTTTCCTTACCGAAGTCCTTCATAGCCGTAAGCATGCTGGTGGAATAAACAACGTCGATAATAAAGAAACCGAAGAACAATCCGATGAAGAACGAGAATGCCAGATGCTCCGATAACCAGTAAATGCTTCCGATAAAATAGGGATGAATCAGCCAGTAATAAGCCGCTGCAAGCAAAACCCAGAAGAAAGTGAATTTAGGACAAATCATTCCGTGAATATTCCCCCAGTTTTTACGATAATCCCACAAACGTGTATTAAAACACTTTAACAGGACAATACCCGCAAAGTACTCCACTACGGTAATCGTCAGGGACATCAGAATAAACAGAACAATCTGCCATCCTAAAGTTTCTCCGTAACCGAAATAATCACCTATTGCGGCAAATGAAAAGAGGATGCAGGCTGCAGTCCCGTAAATAGGCAGCCACGGTCCTACACAGAATCCCGGGTTAATCCATTTTCGCTCCGGATTCTTTCTTGAAAAGAAACGCCTGAAAAACAACTCGATCACCCATCCTAAAGTTGACCCGATAAAAAATATAAAAGCCAGTACAAGTAACGTATTCATGATAATCTCCTTACATAAAACAGTTTAAGATACTATATAATTTTCTTTCAATAAGCAA
>DCHZ01000038.1:10481-13236 GCA_002315385.1 Firmicutes bacterium UBA1739
TTTTTCGGAACTTTGTGAAGTCCTTATCATACTTTTTTTTACTGATTATCTCATTTTCCGATTCAATTTCAGTAAAGATATCAGCATCGCTTCAACCGTTCTCACATTCCGGTTCCGGAATCGCGTTTCACATATTTAATAAACGGGGCAGTTTTGTAATCTTTTAGCTCATAGTTAACACCATTTTTTTCGGCACCTGCTCCATATTCTTTTCCCACATTCCATCCTTGAATCTGTTTACAGTATTAAGGATAATCTACCATTATATGTTGTTTCTGTCATAAACAGCAATGGCGGCAAGTCCTTCCGGACTCTCCGCCATCCTGTTATAATTACCTTTAATCGCTAATCCCAATAAACAAATACAGTGCTTAAGGTATTAATAAATTGTTGTCAGAAAAATCATTACTGCCGATGCTGCAAGCATACCTGCAATTAACAGTCCCCAGCTCCCTTTTATGCTCTTTTTCTTCCCCGATTCTTTAATGCTTTCCTTCATTTTTCTTTCCTCCCATACAATATAGATTTTATAATATCTGTATTAATATACAGAATACTGACGCTTTATTTTCTTTTTCCCTTTTTCTGACATCATGATACTGCGGAAAAATCAATATGTAAAACGCGCAAAAATCATATTGAATATGAAATAATGTAATACAATGCATATTTCTCATAATTATTCTGAAAAAAATTCATATTATTTCCCAAATTCTTCAGTTTCATAATTGAAGTATTATGCTATAATCCATATTGATAATCGGGAAGAGAACAGCTTCAGGGGGGTGATCAGAATCAGTTTAACAAAGTATCAGCTTTTAATAAGCGCAATAGAAAAAGGTACTCTCAGTGCCGCGGCTGAAGAAATGAACTACACTCAATCAGGAGTAAGCCATATGATAAACAGTCTGGAAGAAGAAATAGGTGTTAAGCTTGTTGTCAGAAGCAGAACCGGAATAAAACTGACTTCCTCCGGAGAAATACTGATACCTTATATCAGACAAATCCTTAATCATGAGCAGAACTTCCGACAGGCTCTAAGCGAAATCACCGGTATTTTAAGCGGGAAACTCACTATCGGCACGTTTACTACAATATCCGCTTTTTACCTTCCCGAAATAATCAGTCGTTTCCGGAAGCAGTATCCTAATATCGTTTTCGAGCTCAAACCGGGAACATACGAGCAGATAGAACACTGGCTGGAAAGCAGAGAGATTGACTGCGGCTTTGTCTCACTTCCGACAAAGGATTCTTTTGAAATACTTCCGGTATATAAAGACAGACTGGTTGTAGCTGCCGGAAAGGAATTCCATCATAATTTTAAAAACACGAAATCCGTAACTATTAAAGAGCTGGAAGAAACAGAGCATATTCTTATTGACGGGATAACCGATTATGATCAGATACGTATTTTTAAAAAAGATATTAATAAACTTAAGGTTAGAATCATTACCGGGGACTCCTATTCCGCAATAAAAATGATCGAGAACAACATGGGTATCGGTGTCATTCCCTATAACATGGC
The DNA here is from genome assembly GCA_002315385.1 of Firmicutes bacterium UBA1739. Lineage (GTDB taxonomy): Bacteria > Bacillota > Clostridia > Peptostreptococcales > Anaerovoracaceae > UBA1739. The sequence continues at coordinate 12,007 of DCHZ01000038.1, forward strand.
AGGCCAGTTTCAGGAAACTCTTAATATTTTTGAAATGGAGGAGACTTTTTACAGAACTTTGGCTTTTGCATACATTAACAAATCGGAAGCTTCTCCCGTTCTTAAACATTTTATAAGCTTTCTGGAGCATGAAAACAATGTATCAGAGTAATGTTTTTTATGTATGAATTTTTGTCATTTATAATATGATATATATGAATTTTACTTTTGATAAAAATGTATTATATTAATAATAAGAAAAAAACTGAAGAACAGGAGATAAATACAATGAACACAAAAAAACTTTCAGCCCTCGGCCCGATAATAGTAATCATCGCCGCATCGTTATGGGGCGGAGTGGGAATTTTTACAAAGTACCTTTATTCCGCGGGCTTTACTCCTTATCAGGCCTCACTGTTAAGATGCTTTTTCGCAGCTATAATAATTGTACCGTATATGTTTATAAGACACCGAAAGCAAATGAAGCTTCGCTCATGGAAGGACCTTCTGTTCTTTTTCGTTTCGGGGTCATTAGGCCTTGCCCTGTGCTACACAACTTATTTTTTAACGATAGAAGCCTCAACCCTCTCAATTGCCGCAGTTATGCTCTACTCTGCACCGATAATGGTAACGATTTTAGCCGCAATTCTTTTTAAAGAAAAAATAACTGCTGTAAAAATGGTATCTATAATCCTGGCTTTTACGGGATGTATAGTAATGTCAGGGATTTTAGGCGGAGCCTCTGTATCCTTATCCATAAAAGGAATAGCCATCGGGTTTCTTTCAGGCTTCGGATATGCTCTTTATAATATAGGCAGCAGATATGCCCTTGCCCATTATGACACCTATGCAGTTACAGCTTATACATTCATTTTTGCGCTGGCGGGAATGATGGTTGTGACTCCGATTGGAAAAACGGTTTCAATGCTGGCATCAGATCCCATGAATCTTCTGGTGGCTTTCGGGATGGGTGTGATTCCTACCCTCATCCCTTACACATTATACGTTCTTGCTCTCAATTATGTCGAAGTAAGCAAGGCATCTGTGATTGCAATAATTGAGCCTGTGGCAGCTACCTTTATCGGCGTTGCGGTGTTCGGCGAAAAGCTGACTCCTAATGTAATAATAGCAATAATAATAATATTCCTGTCCGTGCTTCTTTCGAATATAAAAATCGGCAGAAAAACCTCATCTGCGGAAGATTCGGTCATCATAGAACCTGATAGTGACAGAATCTGGATTACCGAACAG
>DCHZ01000038.1:13436-27144 GCA_002315385.1 Firmicutes bacterium UBA1739
TCGCTGACTTGCCTGTTTTTCGTCATTGAGCCGGTTATTTATTATTCGCTTCACTAATACTCAATCAACTCTCCGGGATTATCGACAGTGTATCCGCCCATTGCCATAATTCTCTCTCTGAAAGCATCGCTCTTCATTGTATCAAGCATGGCCTTTACCATCGGCGTGTCCCACGCATAATCCGGGATAAGGATATCATACTCCTCTATACAGATTGGATAAAAATCAAGTCCGTATATCTGCGCTGCGGAAAAAATTCCCATGCCGGCATCTGCGGAACCGGAGGCAATCTGTGCCGCTACCGAGGTATGGGTCATTTCCTCCCTGTCGTACCCGTATATCTTCTTCACATCCAGTTTGTACTGTTTGCAAAGATAGTCAGTGAGAATTCTTGTTCCTGATCCCTTCTGCCTGTTCACATATCTGATATTCTCCCCGGCAATATCCTCAAAACAGGTTATTTCCATCGGATTTCCCTTCTGAAGTATAAGCCCCTGCCGGCGTCCGACACAGCGTACAAGCTTTACATCACGGTTCGGAAAATGCTTTCTCATATATGACAGATTGTACTCTCCCGTCTCTGTGTCCAGCAGATGACAGCCGCCTGCATGAGCCTCGCCCCTGCGCATCGCCATAATGGCACCCATTGAGCCCACATGCATAGAGCTCATATATACACTTCTGTCATTAGTGTGCATCATATTACCAATTTCATCCAGCAGAGGATCATGACTTCCGACAACAACAAGAGTGCTTCGGAGTTTTTCTTCTGAAGCGAGCAGCTTAACCTTAACTGAATCTCCCGTTCTGTAACCCTCACAGCCCTGAGGTACTTCAAGAATTCCGTCAGCCTTTACAAAGGATGAGACCACGCCGGCACCCCGGTTCAACGGCGTAACAATCAGCTTATTGCCTACATATCCGAGTCGTGCACGGACAAATTCCTGATATTTCAGACCCGAAATAACCGGTCTCGTCAGAACTGCTTCAACCTCAGTTCCTCCGTTTCCGGCCTTTTCTGTACAGTACCCGATAAGAGGCCTCAGAATTTCTTCTATTACTATTATTCCCGAAACCGGATACCCCGGCACACCGAGTACCGGCTTTTTCCCGCAAATTCCCAGAATTGCAGGCTTTCCCGGTTTAATAGCTACCCCGTGGTATAGCACTTCCCCGATTTCCCCGATGACCTTCGCCGAATAATCTTCTCTGCCTGCTGATGAACCCGCATTAAGAATAACCATGTCACACTCTTCTGCTGCTTTTAAAACAGCTGATTTTATCATGCCATACTTATCCGGCACGATTGAATATACTACAGCCTCCGCTCCCCATTCTTCAACCATAGCCGAAAAAATGGAAGAGTTAAATTCCTGTATTTCTCCCGGTAGCGGGTCAGTACAGGGAGCCACTATCTCATCTCCGGACGGTATTATACCTACTTTTGGCTTTTTTACAACTTCTATCTCAAGAACCCCGCCTGCAATCATCGCTCCTATGGAGGCCGGTGTTACCTTCACATGAGCCGGAAGTATCATTTCGCCTGCGCAGATATCCTCACCTATCTGACGGATATGCTGCCACGGAGCGGCAGGAGCAAAAATCTTAACAGTACCGTCATCATGTCTGACAATTTCTTCCACCATTATTACCGCATCACAGCCTTCCGGAAGCAGATCTCCGGTATCAACTACTGTATACTGTTTTCCGGAAAGTGTAACAGGAGTTGTTTCGGTCGCTCCGAAGCTGTCACCTGCCTTTATTGCAATTCCGTCCATTGCGCTTGATTCGTAATGCGGTGCACTTATTTTTGCATATACTGCATCCGCAGTCATCCTTCCGCAGGCATTCTGTACCCGAATCCTCTCCGATTCCGGTCCGAAGCCATTATCCGTAAGAGCTTTCAGATATTCTCTGTTAGCTTTTTCAAGCGATACATTTGTAAGATATTCAAACTCCATATCAATAAACCTCATTTACATAAACCTGAATTTCCGCACCGCGGGGAAGTCCCTCGCAGTCCCTCTCTATGCAGAAATATCCGTCAGTTCCGGCCAGTGCAGTTATAAGACCGGACTTTGTTCTGACCGGATGGGCAATCAGCCTTCCGTCAAAACTTTCGAGTTTAACGGATATATACATAGCTCTTCCGTCGTTTGAGCTGACATTTTCAGAGAGGTGAGCAGTCACTGAATACGGTTTCAACTCTATACCCATGAGACGGGCCATAGTCGGCAGAACGAAAATCTTCGACACAAAATACGCTGCTACAGGATGTCCCGGAAGTCCGAAAACAGGCTTGCCGCCGCACTTTCCCAATATAGTAGGTTTACCCGGCTTCGTTGCTATCCCGTGCAAAAGAAGCTTTCCGCATTTTTCTATTACACGTGCTGTTTCATCCTTGGTACCCACACTGCTCCCTCCTGAAATAAGGACCATTTCGCAGTCGTCGAGGGCTTTATTAAGAGCTTTTTCCAGCAAATCCGCTTCATCCGGAACTATATCAAACTTCACAGGTTCTGCGCCATAAACAGTGAACATTGCCGCAAGAAGCGAAGAATTAACATCCCTGATTTTCCCCGGCTCCGGGTTCTCGTTACAGGGTACAAGCTCATCACCTGTTGATATTACGGCTGCCCTGAGCCTCTTTTTGACTCTGACTTCGGATTTTCCGAGAGCGGCAAGTGCGCCGATGTCCGGAAATGTCAGATTTCTTCCCTTTTTCATAAGCTCTTTTCCCGGGCTGACGTCATCTCCCCGAAATATCATATTCTGTCCGGGAGCAACCGGCTTTAGTATTCCAACCGTTCCGTCTCCGTAATCCTCAACATATTCTATCATGACGCACGCATCGGCTCCTTCCGGGACCGCACCGCCGGTAGGCACATAACAGCAGATTCCCGGAAAAGTCTCTATTGCACCATGCGCCCCCATCTGCACCTCGCCGCATACCGGCAGAATCGCCGGTATCGCTTCAGTACATCCAAAGGTATCTTCCGCTCTCAATGCATAACCGTCCACAGTGGAGCGGTTAAAATCAGGAACGAATTCCTCCGCCGTCACATCCTCCGCAAGGATTCTTCCCACCGCCAGGTCAAGCGGTACAATCTCGTAAAAATCGTCTATTTCTAAAAACTCGTCTTCGATGAGCCGTAATACTTCATCAGGAGTCAGTACATTAAGCATTTTATCTTTCCTCCATCAACCGGCAGATATCCGAAGCAAGCTTTTCTGCCTGCATCGTCACCGCATCAACCATATCATGAATATTATCGCAATTGCCGCAAAAGTACAGCCAGTCGGGATATGTTCCGTTTTTTTTCAAATTCTCTGCCACATCCCTGTCTGGAATCAGACCTATCGCGGTTATTAGAGCATCACACTTCAGAATCTCAGTTTTTCCGGTATCAAGATTATTAATCCTGACAGCCGAAACCCGGCCCTCACCGTATATCATATCGACTGTTGAACGCAGAATTACCGGAATACCGTATGCTTCTATACAGTCATGCCTGTTTTTGTTCAATCCTCCCAAGCTTTCATTCCGCTCAATAATTGCTGCTACATCCTTACCGAGAATCTTCAGCCTTCGTGCCACAATCTGTCCGACATTTCCGCTTCCGAGTATAACAAATCTCTCTCCAAGATCATAATGAGCAAGATTTATCATTTTCTGTGCCTCCCCGGCAGTATATATCCCTGCCGGCCTGGTACCACCGGTAAATACAGAGCCTATGCTTCTCTCACGACATCCGGATGCCATAATACAGAAATCAAAAAAAACCTTGATTATCCCGTTTTTACCCGATATAACGGCAGACCTGTCCTCATCTATACTTATTACATCAGCATCGGTCATGATTTCAATGTTCTTATCCAGGATAACCTTTCTGAACCGGGCGGCATATTCAGTTCCCGTAATATCTTCATGAAAATATGTAAGTCCGAAGCCATAATGAATGCACTGATTTAGGATTCCCCCCAGATCAGACTCCCGCTCTGCGAGAACAACTTTCTTCCCTCTCTCAGCTGATGTAATTGCTGCTGCCATACCCGCAGCACCACCACCCACGATCAGAATATCATACTTCACCGGGACCACCGCCTTTTACATAATTAGAAATGCCGCCGTTCAAAGTAACTTCCGAAACCGGTAATGAGAGTTCACGGGCAATCAGTTCGGCTATTCTCATTGTGCATCGACTGCCCTGGCACCTGCCCATTCCGGTCCCGATGCGCCGTTTTACTCCGTTAACGGTTTTAGCCCCCCGTGCTATTGCCTCAACTATCTCTCCCTCCGAAATCACTCCACACTTGCAGACAATCCGCCCGTATGCCGGGTTACGCAGAACCACACGCCTCCACTCTTCAAAAGTCAGCTCAGACACCTTCTCAACAGGTTCACGCACCGGGCAGAAGCCGGAATTTTTTTCGCTGCAGCCCAGATAATCCGCAACCTTCACTGAAATGTACTTTGACAGTTCGTGAGCACAGGTCAGTCCCGGAGTTTTTATCCCGACCAGACTGAACAGTCCTTCTTCCTCAAAAATTGAAAAATCCCGGATGCTCCTGTCTGTTTTTCTGAATCCGCTTCCCTCCGGCTCAACGATGAAAGGATTCGGTCTGGCACCGGCAAAGCTCCGTATTCTCTTCTTCATATCGAGCTTCGGCACCACCTCTCCGCATAGATGCTCAAGATAGAGCAGTCCGTTCAAATCAGCGGAATCCGGTACATCTGCAGCATCGCGCTCACCTGACCCCGCAAGGATATTTCCTTCAATAGTGGGAACAAGTGTCAGTCCCTTATTTCCGGACTCCGGCTCGTGAAAAATAATATGTGAAACCCCTCCTTCAGATTTTTTGTCCATGACAAAATAGTCGGCACCCGTCCTGAATATTCTGACAAGAGGTTTCTCGGTCATTTCTCTTACCGTATCCGCAGACAGTCCGGCACAGTTAACCACCGCTCCTGCGAAAAACTCATTTTCTTCTGTAGTTACACGAAATCCGCCCTTTATCCTTTCCATTCGGACAGCTTTACTGTTAAAACAGAAATCCGCACCGTTGGCATCCGCATTTTCATATGCAGCAATACAAAGGTGCCACGGGTTAACCGTTCCTGTCCCCGGCACATATAGCGAAGCTCTTACATTCGGGCTGAGATTGGGTTCCATGCTTAAAGTTTCTTCCGCCGAAAGCAGTCTGATACCCCGTACTCCGTTTTTCATGCCCTGTACGTACTTTTTCCTCAGAACCTTTTCGCCTTCGGGTCCGAATACCGGCATCAGCGAACCACATCTGCTAAACGGCACCCCCAGGTCACTGCAAAGCCTGTCAAAATTCTCGTTGGCTCTGACACACAGCTCACTTTTCAATGTTCCCGGTTTATTGTCAATTCCGGTGTATATAATAGCTGTATTGGCTCTGGAAATTCCCGTGCACACATCTTCCCGTGCCTCAAGAACCCTGACGCTCAGATTATACTCCCTCAGAGATCTCGCCGCAAAGCATCCGAGAAGTCCGGCACCGATGACAATTACGTCAGTTTTTTCAGTTTTAAGCATTATCGTACCCTCCGGTTGAAAAATTCAATTAATCAGATTATAATAAACTAACACTTATTATTGTAAAAAAGGAGCTGTGATGACGATGGATGAAAGGTTTATTCGTAACATTCCCTCAATTTCCGAAGAAGAGCAGGAACTTATAGCATCAAAGCGGATTCTGGTGGCAGGATGCGGCGGTCTCGGAGGTTATGTATCCGAATATCTCGCACGCCTCGGAATAACGCACATTACTGTTCTCGACTGTGATTACTTTGAAGAATCAAATATAAACCGGCAGCTTCTTGCGGCCTCCTCAACTATCGAAAAAAGCAAAGCAGAAACTTCTAAAGAGCGTATTCTCAGCATTAACCCCAATGCCGATGCCGTATCTGTGAAGGAGTTCCTCTCCGAAAAAAATGCCGCCTCCATTGTTCGGGATCATGACCTCGTAATCGATGCTCTGGATTCGGTTGACACAAGACTGATTCTTGAGGAAGCCTGTGCAAAATCCGGGATTACAATTATCCACGGTGCTGTCCACGGCTGGTGCTTCCAGGTAGCCGTCGTGCCTCCGGGAAGCGGAATTCTGAAAAGACTTTACGGCAGGAACCGCAGCTCAGAAAGCAAAACCATCCTGTCTTTCGTTCCGCCATGCTGTGCTGCCGTTCAGGTTTCCGAAGCACTTCTTAATATCTGCGGACGGCCGGGTGCTCTTCAAAACAAAGTTCTCTTTTATAACATGGAAACTCTGGAAAATACACTTATCACTATATAATCTTACCATATTGTCCATATGCGGGCAACGTTTTCGCTTTCATATAAAAATCCTGTACACTTCTGTACAGGATTCTACTCAGTTATTGATTGTTCTACTCAGCCGCCTCAGCCTTAGGAACGCGAATGCTGTTAATAAATGCTTTGAATACTGCCTTATCCCATACTACAGGAACCGGATAAAGAGGATTTGCCTCCTTCATTGCCCATTCAATCATCTGCTCGATATCCTCATCCTCCACCATGTCAAGGCCCCAGGGGATATTCATGTCAACCTTCATCTGTTCAATCCATGCAATGAATTTCTCTGCCTTTTCCTTATTGGATCCGCCTTCCATACCGCATACATCAGCAAGATCGGCCAGTCTGTCGTAAACAGCAGGGCCGAAGGCCTTCATGACGTGAGGAAGAATAATACTCATTGCAAGACCGTGTGCTACACCATAGAGACCGCCCAGAGTATGACCGATTGCATGGACGTAACCTACACAGCCTCTGGTAAATGCACGTCCCGCAAAAAATGCCGCCCTCTGCATGTTCTGTCGCGCTTCGAGATTAGAACCGTCCCGATATGCAATAAGAAGGTTGTCATATATGAGTTTGACAGCTTCTTTTGATAGCTTATCTTCAAGCGGAGTATTATATGTATGATTTGTATATGCTTCAACCGCATGACAAAGAGCATCGAGACCTGTACTTGAAGTGATAAAAGGCGGAAGCCCCATTGTGAGTTCAGGATCCAGAACCGCATACTTTGGCAGAATTGACGGGTCATTGATAGATGCCTTTCTGTGTGTCACGGCATCTGTGATTACAGCTGCCACCGTTGTCTCCGAACCTGTACCTGCGGTAGTCGGAACTGCAAAGAAAAGAGGAATCTTTTTGTGAACCTTAAGAAGTCCCTGAAGCTGTGCTACCGTCTTGTTTGGACGTGCGACTCTTGCCGCAATACCCTTAGCACAGTCCATTGAGGAACCTCCTCCGAAAGCCACAATGGCCTGACAGCCCGTATCCTTATAAAGCTTATATCCGGCTTCAACATTGAGACTGGTGGGGTTCGGATTTACATCACTGTAAAGAGTATAATCGAATTTTGCACCTTCCAGGGCATTCAACATTCCCTGAGGGAGTCCAATCTTCATCAGTCCGTTATCTGTTACTACCAGAACCTTTCCGGCTCCTTTTTCCCGGAGCATCTGCGGCAGATCTTTGATACAACCCGCACCCTCGATATATTCCGGCATACGGTAACCCATAAAATAGTTTCCTACTTTCATTACAGCCTGAAAAATCCTGCAATAAGCTTTACTCATTTTCTTTTCCTCCACTAATTTATCTGAAACAGCTTTTTCTATTTCTCTGCCGGGTTCACACATCGTGATTACTCCAACAGGGCAGGTTCCGGAGCATATTCCGCAGCCTATACAGTCTTTATCGTTTTTCAGCACCGCATAGGTGTGAATGTCTCCCACAAATTTAGCTTCTGTCAGTGCAAGACAGTCTTTCGGACAGTTTTCAATGCATACTGAACACCCGACGCAGGATTCCGTATCCACAAAAGGCTTCATCCAATGGTTTTTTGCAACCTTTTCAACCATTACTCCGTTTTCATCTAAAACTGCCGATTTGGGACAAAGTCTTCCGCAAAGCCCACAGCGAATGCACCTGTCAGGATCTATTCTGTGCTGATTTTTGAGTTCTCCCGAAATGGCACTAACAGGACAGTTTACGGCGCACAGAGTGCAACCTATACACGCATCTGTTATTGAATAACTATTCATCTGCAACTCCTAACCGCCGCAGACAGGTGACATGAGCATAACCACATCCCCGTCATTAAGCTTACTTGATTTTCTGCTCTGAACGCCGTTGATAACGACAATACAACCGTCTATATCCTTAGAGGTAACCTTTGTATCGGGCTTTACCTTTTTTGCCTCATCCAGAAGAAGCGGATAGAGCTCTCTGACGGTTGACGCCTGAAGCTCAATTTCTCTGATACCGGTATCAAGTCGAAACAATCCGAACAGTTTTACCTTTACCATCAGCTTCACCTCACTTCGTTATCTTCAGTCTACGGAGGGTATTGACTGTAGGTATTCCGTTCTGATCCCATCCGCGGGCCTTATAATAGACTTTTTTCATTTTTTCAAGAGGAACAACGGTTTTCGGGTTTTCAGGATCCTGCGGTGTATGGGTTAGTCGCTTGGGAAGTGAATCATCTTTAGAAGAAACACCGAATTTCGTGCTTACATACCGGTCAAGCGTATACCCTCGTTCTCCTATTCTGAGATACTTGCCGAAGGTCATCGGCATACCAAGTGCATACCTGAACATTTTAGTATGGTGGAATACAGGAAGATGCATTGCAATGGCCGGCGAAATCCTGTTCATCACACGGATGACGCCTCCTAAATGAGGAATAAGCCTGTTAGCAGCAGTTGTTATTCCGCCGTTCGGGCGGGTAATCAGGAATCCCGGGAAGAAGGCATACGAGGTGAACAGACACTGTCCCGATGCTGAAATTGTTTCCATCAGATCCTGGAACATCATCGTGAAGTCGGCTTTTGCTTTTGGTGTCTGGCTGTCCGTATTTAGTCCGAGGCCTTCCAGAATTACCATATATCCTCCGTTAAGATGACATCCACCGCGATTCGATACAGCATAACCCAGGCCCTGCCCTACCGCACGTCTCGGTTCGTAAGCCGCAAGCTCCAGACCTTTTGATTGAATTGCGAACTCTCTGCCTCCGTACTTTTCACTGAGACGCTTGCTGCCCTCAGCCAGTTCATCGCCGATTCCTCTGCGATATGCTATATCTTCCCAGATTTGAGAGATATTATCTATATTTCCGAACTTCAGTCCGTTATCCCAGAGTCCCTTTTCATTTGCCTCCATTGCATAAGCAAGAGTACTGGAAGCCGAGATTGTATCCATGCCCAGCTCATCTATTTCGTTGTTCCAGTCCAGAATTTTCTGAAGATTGCTGTTTAGAATGCCGCCCCCCAGAAGTCCTAAAGTTTCGAGTTCAGGGCCCTTAACGGCTTCGCCGTTAACTCTCACTGTTCTTGCACATTTTATGGGACAGGTCAGACAACCCTTATTAACGATATTGTATTCTTCCGCCAGAGTTTCTCCGTTAACTTTTTCAAAATCTTCATACTGACCGTAATTATAGTTTTTCGTGGAAAGCATTTTGCGCATCTGCATGGAGCTGACAAGTCCTGCAGTACCCAGACGCGGAAGCTGGTTTCCTGTAAGCGGATGATTCTTGAGATATCCGAACCACTTTTTACACCACTTTCGAGTCTTTTCTTCATCAAATACAGGTACTGTATGATTCCCGGAGACTGTGATGGCTTTTAAGTTTTTCCATCCGAAGACGGCACCGATTCCCGTACGTCCGGAAGCACGCTCGCCGCTCAGCACCGCCGAATAAAGCACAAGATTTTCGCCTGCAGGTCCGATGCACATAGTACCGAACTTTGCATTATTTCCTCGCTCCTCAGTCAGCTTTTCCTTTATTATCTCATGACACGGTGTGATTCTGGTTCCCCACAGATCATCGGCACTTCTGAATGTAAACTTGTCGTTACTGATATCAAGCCAGGTTTTCTCAGCACACCTGCCTCTTATGACAAGTGCATCGTAACCGGCCTTTTTGAGATAATAGCCAAAGGTTCCGCCACAGTTTGAGGAAGCGATAAAACCTGTCTGAGGAGAAAGTGCAGACATATTAAACCGGCTGGAGCTTGGTGCCCCTGTCCCCGTAAGAGGTCCGGTGGTAATTACAATCAGGTTTTCCTCGGAAAACGGCTTCTCTTCACCGGTGAAATTGTCGCATAAAATTCTGGCAGCCATAATCTTGCCGCCGAGATACAATTCACGTTCATTGTCGGTCCATGGATACTCTTTTATTTCCTGTGTCGTCAGATTGACTGACATCACCTTTCCCATGTATCCGCAATACTTGCTCGACACAGATAATACCTCCTTTTCGGTACAAATCAGGCAAACAATACAGTTTGCCATAGTATTTTTGAAAATTATATCATTTTTTTTTTAATATCACAATAGAATGTATCAAAACAGAGGCTTTACAACCTCCCGGAGCAACGGTTTATGAAAACCGATCGGTTTATGCTTTCTTCAAGGGACGAAGAACCGTGACTCTTCCGAATCACACTCCGTAAAACTCCAGAAAGCGCCTGAACTCTTCGGTTTTTGGGGCATTCAGTCCTTCTGTCCGGCATCTTTCTGCCGGTCGGCCTTCATGGAGAAACAATACTTCATCGGATATTCTCTTCGCCTGCTGCAGTGAATGTGAAACGATAAAAACAGTGCAGCCCGTTTTATCCCGGTATTCTTTTATAAGAGTCTCACTTTCTGTGGTGGCCTCTATATCCATTGCAGCGGTAGGTTCGTCGAGAATGAGCAGATCATAATCTTTCATCAGAAGACGGCAAAGTGCCATCCTCGCGGTTTCACCCCCGGAAAGATTTTTGGCATTTTTGTTAAGCAATGCCGTAAGTCCCATTTTCTCATATAGAAGCTTCGCCCGTTCACTGTCATCACCGTTGAGCATAATATTTTTCAGTACGCTCATCCTAAATGCAAAGCTTCTCTGAGGCATATAACCTGCGTTAAGTTCTACCGGTCTTATTCCGCTGTCAGGCTTTTCGATACCCGCCAGTATTTTTGCCATTGTGGTTTTTCCGCTGCCGTTGGTTCCCACTACCGAACAGATACTGCCGTCACTGATTTCCATCCGTGGAAAATCCAGCACACATCTGCCATCATATGTCTTAGTAAATCCGCTGATAATCATCTGCTTGCCCTCCTTTGAATAATTGACAGCAGTATATTAATAAGCAGTGCTATCGACAGCAGTATAATGCCGAGGGCGATTCCTATCGAAAAGCTGCCTTTATTCGTATACTCCATTATCGCAGTCGTCATTACATTTGTCTTCCATGATATTGCTCCACCAACCATTGCCACGCATCCCACTTCGGCTATCGAACGTGAAAACCCCAGAAGATACGAGGAAAATACCTGATACACACATTCATTACATAAGAGAAAAAAGCTTTTTATGCGGCTGATACCGAGTCCCTTAGCTGTTTCCCTGACTGAAAAACGAATTCCTTCAACGTAAGATTCCATGGTTCCCGCTACGATGGGAGTAATCAGCACAACCTGGGCTATTATCATAATTCTCACCGTAAAGAGCAGGTGGGTGGCACGAAACGGTCCCACTCCCGAAAAGAGGATGTAGAAAATCAGACCGCATACTACCGGCGGCATTCCCATAAGCGTACGATTGATGACAATCAGAGCCTTTCTTCCCGGAAACTGCGATGCTCCCAGAAAAACTCCCAGAGGAACACCGATAAGCAGGGCAATAACAGAGCTCGACAGTGTCATTATCGCCGTAACATTCAGAATATTTAAGAGCTCGGCGTCGCCGCTTGCGATGAGCTCAATTGCCTTTTCAAGTGCTGTATGCATAAAGTCTCCTTTAAAACAATATCCCTGAGCTGCTGCTCAAGGATATTGTAAACTCTATCTTATTAATAGTAAAGCTATTCTGCAATCTGACCGTTGTTATTAACGAATGTAAGGAATGTAGCCTTATCTGTCAGGATATATGCACCCTGTTCGTTTGCCATTACGAGACAGGCCCCCATTCCCGCATTTGCTGATATGTACCAGTCAGAATAATCCGCAAAGCTTTCAGCTTCTTCTGTGATGCCGAGTTCTTCAGGCCAGAGTTTGAGTTCCTTGGTGTGTGTGCCGGAACCGTCACCTCTTGAAATGAATTTATACTTGCCGGCTGCAATTTTAGCAAATGCCTCGAGTACATCTGCCGATTCCGCAACGCCTGCAGGATCTCCGGTCGGGCCCACCAGTACGAAATAGTTGTACATGAATGTAAGACGTTCTGAATCGAAACCACCGGGAACTCTTGCAAATCCTCCTTCAACGAACTCTACTTCCTTATCCTTTGAGTGAACAAGAATGAGATCCGCATTTCCGTTCTGAGCGGCTGCGATTGCCTTGCCTGTACCTGCTGACTGAACTTCCACTGTATAGCCATACTCTTTTTCAAATACAGGTAGCAGTGATGCCAGCAGTCCCGAATCATTTACCGATGTTGTTGTCGAAAGTCTGATGGTTTTTGTTTCATCTGTGGCAACGCTTATTTCGCCCTCGTATTTCGGAGCGTCTTCCTTCAATGCGAAGAGAGGTTCACCGAATTCTTTTTCTCCGTAAGCTGCCACAAGCTTAGAGCCTTCTTCGGAAAGAATCCAGTCGATGAGGGCTTCCGCACCGGCAGTGTTAATTTCCACGTCGGAAACCGGATTTCCGTCTGCATCCACAAACGGAGCATCAGGATTAACTGCAATTAGGGTGTAGTTATTGATCATGTTTTCGTCAGCCTCTTTGAGAATTTTGAGGTTGACTGCAGAGGACGCTGTGTCTTCTTTTGTTTTTGTTCCACATGCTGTAAGTGAGAATACAAGCACGAGAACCAGCAGTAAAGCTGTAATTCTTTTCATTTCTTTTCTCCTTTATAAATTATTCGAAAATATAACATAATAATACTTTATTCATAATTCTTCGTCAATAAAAAGTTCCCGATTGAAGCACATCATACATTTTGCTGTTACTTTTGGAATTGTCAATAATAGTGCAGTCAGTAAATCCACATAATTATTCCGGGCAGCAATTGTTCGATTTTTTTCCATCAGTCTTCGGTATGCAGTCGGATGAATACCGTATGAGTTTTAAGTATTATATTCTAACCTGGTTGTAATTCATTGTCCAAGCTCGGTTCTGAACTCTTCACTCGTATGATATATTCCTTTTGAAAGTTTAGCGTGTTATTCTACCAACTCTCCGCGAATGTAGAATTCCTTCGGAGTCTGCTTATGAATATCATAAACATCTATATCGAAAAGATTGTTTTCAAACACAAGGAAGCTTGCGTCTTTTCCCACTTTGATGTTTCCGATTCTGTCATCGAGTCCCATCTGTTTTGCTCCGTTTATTGTATAACCTTTAATCAGTTTATCGAGGCTGAGCTGATCCCCGCTATCAGGAATCCTTTCAACGGATGAATGGTCTTCTACGTCTGACGGTGTCTGACGGGTTATTCCGGTTTCGATACCTTCATACGGATTCCATGCGGTCAGACTCTGCAGGGTTATACTGTCAGATGAAAAACTTATCAGTGCTCCGGTGTTCCATATTGTATTTGCACGATAGGTTTTGGAGGCTCTGTCCTCACCCAGAATTCTGTTCATTATGCTTTGAGCGGTTGTGTCTCCGACATAGGCCACTTCGCCTTCTTCAGGGATGTGGAATTGTCAATAATAGTGCAG
>DCHZ01000038.1:27313-82588 GCA_002315385.1 Firmicutes bacterium UBA1739
TTTGCGAAACTAATTATACGTTATCCTCGGGAGCAAAAATCAAGTAATCTGTTTAGACATTTCAAATCGGGAATTAATGTAAGTGGAGTGGATTAAACTATGTAAATAAATTATGCCTATGAAACTACTCCCAAGTAAAAGAGTAATCCATAGGCATTTTTCTGTTTTTTACATAATAATAATATTTCAGTCACACATAGCTATCACTTTTCACACAATCAGTTTCCGCAAACAAATTCTTATCATATTCAATTCCGTTTTTATCATAATAATCTTTAATTGCAGCCTTTATTGATTCCTCCGCCAGCACAGAGCAATGCAGTTTATGTGCAGGAAGCCCCCCTAATTCGTTAACCACCTGTTTATTTGTAATTGCAAGAGCCTCCTCCACAGTCTTGCCTTTTATCATTTCCGTTGCCATCGACGAAGAGGCAATTGCACTTCCACATCCGAAAGTTTCAAATTTAACATCATTGATAACGTTGTCCTCAATTTTGAGATACATTTTCATAATATCCCCGCATTTTGCATTACCAACCTCACCAACACCATCAGGATTCTCAATTTCCCCAACATTCCTCGGATTCACAAAATAATCCATTACTGTATCTGTATACAAAGCCATTTCTATTTCCCCCTATAACATAAACTCTTTTTTGCCGTTTACAAGATCTTTCCATACCGGAGACATGTTTCTCAAATATTCTACAATCTCAGGTGTCACTTTAAGAATATAATCCACCTCATCCTCCGTATTCCATTCACATAAAGATAGTCTTAATGAACCGTGTGCAACCTCATGAGGTCTGCCGATTGCAAGCAAAACATGGCTTGGATCCAAAGAACCTGATGTACATGCACTGCCGGATGATGCACAAATCCCCTTCGCATCTAAAAGCAACAATAAACTTTCACCTTCTATTCCTTCAAAGCAAAAATTGACATTCCCCGGCAGTCTGCTAACAGGTTCTCCGTTTAATGCGCTATGAGGAATTTTAGAAAGGCCTTTAATAAGCTTGTCTCTCAGGTAAGACACTTTTGCATAGTTTTCATCTATATTTTCAACAGCTTCCTTTAATGCCGCAGCCATTCCCATTATACCGGGAATATTTTCCGTTCCGGCTCTTTTTCCTTTTTCCTGAGCCCCGCCTTCAATCAAATTGACAAGAGGTATTCCGATTCTTGAATACAATACCCCAACACCCTTCGGTCCATGAAATTTATGTGATGAAAGAGAAAGCATATCAATATTCTGTTCTTTCACATCAATATGTAAATGACCCGCAGCCTGAACCGCATCCGTATGAAAGATTACTCCCTTTGATTTACAAACAGAACCTATTTCAGCGATTGGCAGCACAGAACCTATTTCATTGTTGGCAAACATTGTTGTAACAAGACAGGTGTCAGATTTTATTGCATTTTCTATCTGTTCAGCCGTAACATTTCCCTTTTCTCCCACAGGCAGAAGTTCAATTTCAAACCCTTCCTTTTCAAGCTTATTTAATGTATGTAAAACTGCATGATGCTCAAATTCAGTAGAAATAATATGTTTTTTGCCCTTTTTCTCTCCGAGTTTAGCTGCTGAAATAATTGCCTGGTTATCAGCCTCACTTCCTCCGGATGTAAAATAAATCTCCTTAGGTTCACATCCTAAACAATCCGCAACTGTTTTTCTTGCACTTTCCAATGCTTCATTCGCTTTTTGACCTATTGTATGAAGACTGGACGGATTTCCGAAAATATCCGTCATATATGGTAACATATTATTAATTGCTGTTTTGCTCATTTTTGTTGTTGCCGCATTGTCCGCATAAATTATCATGTTCTTCCTCCTCTTAATCCTGAAATAACTGTGTGGAGAGATATCGGTCTCCCGTATCAGGTAACAATACCACTATCGTTTTCCCTTCATTTTCAGGTCGTTTTGCAAGCTCAATCGCAGCAAAAGCAGCAGCTCCTGAAGATATTCCCACTAAAATTCCTTCGTTTTGCCCAATAATCTTTCCTGTTTCAAATGCATCTTCATTAGCTACAGGAATAATTTCATCATAAATTTCTGTATTTAATACATCTGGTACAAATCCTGCTCCAATTCCCTGGATTTTATGAGGACCGGCTACTCCTGTTGAAAGAACCGAAGATGTTACGGGTTCAACAGCAACTACTTTTACCTCCGGTTTTTTAAATTTTAAATATTCCCCTGTTCCGGTAATTGTTCCCCCCGTTCCAACCCCGGCAACAAAAATATCAACCTTTCCATCCGTATCCTCAAAAATCTCAGGTCCCGTTGTTTCAAAATGCGCAGTTGGATTTGATTTATTTACAAACTGCCCCGGAATAAAGCTCTGCGGAATTTCTTTTGCTAATTCTTCAGCCTTTGCAATTGCACCTTTCATCCCTTTTGACCCTTCTGTTAATACCAATTCTGCTCCATAAGCTTTCATAAGCTGACGACGTTCAACCGACATTGTATCCGGCATTACGATTATGATTCTATATCCTCTGGTCGCTGCAACGGACGCCAATCCTATTCCTGTATTCCCGGAAGTAGGCTCAATTATAACCGATCCTTCTTTAAGCAATCCTTTTTCTTCCGCATCATCAATCATTTTCTTTGCAATTCTATCTTTTACCGAACCGGCAGGATTAAAATATTCGAGCTTAGCAATAACCCTTGCTCTTAAGTTGTATTTCTTCTCAATATGTGTAAGCTCAAGAAGAGGTGTCCTGCCAATTAACTGATCTGCAGATGTATAAATATTAGACATAGTTTTCATTCCTTCCTTATTATTTTACATTTTTTTTGAGCTATTTCTAATCTTTCACTCTTTCATTTCTTCAATTCTTTATGTCGGTATTCTACCGCCTATTACCTACTTTGTCAATAGGTTTTATAGGTTTTGTTGATAAAAAAAATAGAGAAGGCATCTAAAGACTTCTCTAAACGATTACATTGATTTTAACATTTTCCATCTAAAATATCCTGTAATGTAATACCATATAAATATTCGTCAACTACTTTCTGCAATCCTGCCCATAATGAAAGAGTTTTACATTCCTTATGTCTGTTACATGTATTAATGTCATTCTCAAGGCATGAAACCGGTGCCATATTACCTTCAGTGGTACGCAATATCTCCCCTATTGTATAATCTTCCGGTTTTTTTAATAATTTATATCCTCCCTGAAATCCCCTGCTGGTTTGTAAAAATCCGGAACGATTCAATGCAGGTATAATTTGTTCCAGATATTTTTTTGAAATCTCCTGCCGTTCCGCAATATCCTTCAAAGCAATAAAACCCTCACTATTATTCTCAGCTAAATCCAGCATCATACGAATAGCATATCTTCCACGTGTAGAAATCATCAATTCAATCACCATCCTTATCAATCACCCATTTTACCATGGGTTTAGTAGGTTTTCAAGTGAGCCATCGGAAACAATTGCTTTTATATGAGTTATCGAAGTCATAGCTTTTAACTCGCTTCATATTTAAAACGGCTCGGATTTTTTACTTACCCAGCCCTCATCATACAGTTCTTTCCATGAATGAGCTATAGAAACTGTTTCATTTCCGTTAATATCATATACCCCGTATACATACTTTCCATTGCTGCTCATTGCGGAACCCTGCTCGGATCTGGTGATAAAATCCGGATATTCAACAAACTTTGTATTCGGATACTTAGCTTCTATCTCATCCGGCATTTTACTATATACTAATACAATTTCCGGCTCTAAGGTTTCCATCATTGAATCCATTCCAGCCTCGAAATAATATCTGTTCACTCTATCTTTTAGCTGACCATAACTTCCTACTGATACTGTATTCTTTCTTCCTTAAGTTCTTCTACCAAATATTCATCGCTCATACAGTGCATATCTGACACTCCTTCTCTCATTAGTCGGTAGGTTTCGGAATTATAAAAGAAGTCTAATGCTTCATCTAATGTTATCTCCTTATCCTTTGCATACAGTTCTATAATTCGTGCATATTTATTTTGTAACAGAACGGGATTTGCATTCACATCTGCTCACTCCCTTCGTAATGTAAATATGTATTAATTGCTCTTTCAGTTCGAAAGCATATTTGTAAATTAGGCTTTTCATAGCTCAACCTTTTAATTGCCTCGTTCTTATCTATTAATCCATCAAAAAATAGCTCGACTGTATTAAAAACCCTATCATTTGCTACACCTCCGATTACAATATCATAATCAGAGGAATCGTTGCCGCTACGGCAATTAAGAATAAAATTCAACCATTCCTCTGAATATGAATCGAAACGAATAACGTTGAGATATTGAAATGCAGCTTCATCAAACGTATATTTGGAAATAAACGCAATCCCCCTGCGATACTTATGCCTTATACACCATTTCTTTGCCTGCTCATAAATAGGTGTAGTATAAAATCCCTTTCCAAAATCCACATTTTTTCTGGAATGTATTAAATCGGGTTTTGATATTTGTACATAAGATCCATGATATACAATCACACTTCTACACCTCTCTCTTTCATAATGTCAATAATATCATTTACTATGTATTCCTTGCCTTGTGAATGCAAAGCTTCATACACAGGAACAATATATTGATTAATAATACCGCTTTTATTTAACGCTTGATATACCAATCTTGAATCTTTATTTAAATATGCTGCTACATTTTCAATACAAAATATAACAAACTCCAGTTCATCTTTATTTCCGATACTTTTTAAATCAGCCAACTCAGATTTAATCCGTGACAGAAGGCAAACGCACTCACAATGAACAGTCCATCCAAATAAATCTGTCGCCTGGGCTTCAATGAACTCATATCCCAGTTCTCCCAGAATTTTCACATCTCTTGCCAGTGTGGATGGATTGCAGGAAACATAGACAATTCTGTCAACGCCGGCATCGGCCACTGCTTTGAGGAGACGTTCATCACAGCCGCTTCTCGGCGGATCGAGTACCGCAACATGAGCGCGGGTTCCCTTCAGCACCATTTCCGGCAGTACCTCCTCGGCCTTTCCGCAGGTAAATACCGCATTTACCGTTCCATTCTTTATGGCATTTCTGTTTGCATCCAGCACGGCTTCCTTCACCGACTCAATCCCGATAACACGTTTCGCTTTCGATGCCAGATACAGACTTATCGTGCCGACGCCACAGTACAGATCAAAAACAGTTTCGTTTCCTGTGAGCTGTGCGTATTCCATCACTTTCCCATATAACACCTTAGCCATCTTGGTGTTTACCTGATAAAATGAGCGGGGCGAAATCAGATACTCAATCCCGTCAAAATTATCAAGAATCCTTTCCTGACCGTAAATAAAGAGATTCTTTTCTCCCAGCAGCGAACCGCCAGGCTTATTCTGGTTTACATTTAAAACCAGACTCCTGAGCTTCCATTTTATTCCGGTCTTCTCATCCGGCTCGATTCCGTCAACAGCCTCCCGCAGCCATTCCGTCAGTTCTTCCTGCTCGGGAATTTTTCCCTTGTTTATTACAAGAATAACCATAACCTCGCCTGTACCTTCGGCGTTTCTGACAATCAGATGGCGCAGCGCACCTTTTCCTGTTTTTTCATTATATACTGTAACTCCATATTCCTTAATGTATTCACGAATGACCTGAGCCACCGTGACTGCCGGTTCCGACTGCAGCAGACAGTCTTCACAGTTAACCACCTCGTGCGATCTCGGTCTGTAAAATCCGATGGCAGGCTCTTCGCTGCTTCCTCCAATCGGGAACTGACCGTTGTTTCTGTAATAATATGGATACTCCATCCCGATGATTTCCCTTACATTCGGGTTTTCAATCCCGCCTATTCTCTTCAGAACACTTTTTATCTGATTCTGCTTTATCGCAAGCTGGCCTTCATACGATATCGATCCCATACTGCATCCGCCGCACTCTCTAACATGAGGACATGCCGGAGTAATTCTGTATTTCGAAGGCTCAATTATTTCAAAAATTTTCCCGAAAGCAAAGCTTTTTTTCACCTTTGTAATTTCCACATCACAGATATCTCCGGGAATCGCATCCTTTACAAAAACTGCCATTCCATCTGCCCGGCCGATACCCTCTCCGCCCTGGCCCAAATCAACTATTTCAATTCTGTATTTTTCACCCTTATTCAGCATTTTTCTTCCTTTCATAGTAAAATAATCACGGCAGCTGCAATTGTTAAATAATTATCAGCCCCGCATATTTTCCGTCTATACAAAAAGCGGCAAAAAGCCGCTTTTATTCTCATCTACGTATTCTCCGATAATGCTAATCTATCTTATACTTTGTTTTGAATTTTTCCTGCAGCATAACCTTCATGATTTTTCTTACCTGCGGAATCTGTTCGGCACTCATAAATCTCTTCGGAAGCAGAATCAGAAGACCGGTTGTACTGAACATCAGGAAATGCCTGCTGCATTCTTCACCGTTGTACAGGGTATCCCACTCAAATTCTTTGCTTTTTTCTTCGTCTGCAGCTTCCGAGATAACACAGTCCTCAGCGATTGTCATGTGACGTTTCGCACCCATGTGCTGAAAATCAAGTTTATTCAGCCTTTTGGCAATAAATCTGACAAAACACAGCAGTCCCAGATCAAGAACAATGAATGCCGCTGCCAGCAGCTTCAAAAAGTTAGTTGACTCAATTTTTCCGACTGCATCCAGAATCAGATACCCCGCCGAAATCACGAACATTGCCGCCATTCCGAAAAGTGCAAATTTATTCTTTCCCATAACATTGTTAAACGCAACATGTCTGTAATCAACCCTTTCAAGATCCACATCAAATTCTACATGTCTTACATCACTCATTACACATCCTCCATTATTCTATAGTATGTATTTTCATCATATTCGTACTTCCTGATTTTCCGAAAGGAAAACCCGCGGTAAATATTACCCTGTCTCCCTTTTTAAGCCATTCGGCATCCGCTTCGGCAGCTTCTGTAGAAAGTCTGAATATTTCCTCCTCGCTTGGTTCTTCTTTTATTATCACCGGAAAAACTCCCCATACGGCAGACAGCCTTCTGGCAGTGGCTTCATCGGAGGTGGCTGCAATAATCGGAGCCTCAGGTCTGAACTTGGAAACCATTCTCGCGGAAAAACCCGAAGCCGTGGCAGTCAGTATCGCCTTTGCCTTCAGACTCACAGCTGCTATACATGTGGCATATCCTATAACATTGGTCACACTTTCATCAAGATATACCTTATTCTTCTCCAGAATATACTTATAATCCAATGCCACTTCTGTTTTAAGGGCAATATTCTTCATCATCTCCACAGATTCCGCCGGATATCTGCCCGCAGCAGTCTCACCTGACAACATTATGCAATCTGTTCCGTCCAGAATTGCATTTGCCACATCATTAACCTCCGCCCGGGTAGGCCTCGGATTTCGTATCATCGAATCCAGCATCTGAGTTGCGGTGATAACAGGCTTCCCCGCACGATTGCATTCTTTTATTATTCGCTTTTGAATCAGAGGAATCTCCTCAGGCTCCAGCTCAACACCCATATCTCCTCTTGCCACCATGATGCCATCGGAAATCTCCAGTATTTCTTTCAGATTCTCAACGCCCTCGCTGTTTTCTATTTTGGAAATAATCTGAATCTTTCGCCCTCCGTTTTCATCGAGAACCCGGCGTATTTCAGCAACATCGGAAGCCTTTCTCACAAAAGATGCGGCAATAAAATCCACCTCGTTTTCCGCTCCGAAAACCAGATCCAGCCTGTCTTTTTCGCTCAGTGCCGGAAGATTGGTTCTTACCCCCGGAAGATTTATTCCTTTTCTGCTGTTTACTGTCCCGCCGTTTACAACAGTACAGATTATGTCTTCGCCCTTTATTTCCTCAACAAAAAGCTCAATCAGACCGTCGTCAATCATTATCCTGTTTCCGGCAGACAGATCTTTCGTCAAGCCGGAATAGGAAACAGAACAGCCCTCTGCATTTCCCCTGATACTGCGGGATGTGAGCACAAATTTCTGACCCTGAATCAGCTCCACAGGTTTTTCAAATACTCCGGTGCGGATTTCCGGACCTCTGGTATCTAACAGTATGGCAATATGTTCTCCCATCTCCTCCCGCAATTCTTTCACCAGATCTATTCTTTTTTTATGTTCTTCCCGGCTTCCGTGAGAGAAATTAAGCCTTACAATATTCATTCCATTGTATGTCATCTGTTTCAGAACCTTAATGTCATCAGACGCCGGTCCCATGGTACAGATTATTTTAGTTTTTTTCATTTCCTGCCTCCGTAAAACACAATTCACAGCCGGAACATCGTTCAGCCCGAAGTATCATCTGTTCCGCCGCTTTTTCCGGCAGAGGCTTTCACTCTGTCAGACAGCTCACCCGGCAGTGGCTTTCTGCCATCCGCGAGCTTATTCTGCACGTCGACCCGTTCTCAGCGACAGACTGTTTTTCACAATTCTTCACTCCTACCGACCTATTCCGCCAGAATTTTTCCCAGTTTTATCAGATCTTCTCTCGGCCCTCTCTTTACCTCAAGAGCCTCCGTAATATCCATATCAATCAGCTCGCCCTTCGCTATTCCGACTGCACGCCCCGTTCTTCCTGCCATAAGAACCTCCACAGCATACTGACCCATCCTGCTGGCAATAATTCTGTCGGTTGCGGTAGGTGATCCTCCCCTCTGCACATGTCCCAGAATTGTAACACGACACTCCATCCCTGTATGCTCGACAATGGTTTTCTTCAGCTCATTTCCGGAAATCGACGCGCCTTCCGCAACTACAATCAGACAATGATGCTTACCCCTGTTTTTTCCGTCAATAACCTTTCTGCATATTTCCATTTCGTCATATTCTTCGTTCGGTACTAAAATAATATCTCCTCCGGAGGCAATTCCCGCAAACAGGGCAATATCTCCGCAGTTTCTTCCCATAAGCTCCACAATTGATACCATTCCGTGAGATGACGAAGTATCTCTCAGATTACCTATAGCACTGACTGCAGTGTTCACCGCCGTATCAAAGCCTATTGTAGAATCCGTATACGGAAGATCATTATCTATTGTTCCGGGAACCCCTATTGCCGCCACTCCGCTGTCAGTCAGTTTGGCTGCTCCCCTCATGCTTCCGTCACCTCCGATAACTATCAGACCGTCAATTTTAAATGTTTCCAGCACCATCAGTGCCCGGTGAAACCCTTCATCTGTCATGAATTCTTTACTGCGGGCAGTGTACAGCATTGTTCCTCCACGCTGAAGTATCTCGGCAACACTTTTTGAATTCATCAGTTCAAATTCGCCGTTCATCAACCCGCTGTATCCATTTTTGATGCCGTAAGCTTCTATTCCGTAATGTCCTGCCGTCCTTACTATAGCTCTGATAGCCGCATTCATCCCGGGGGAGTCTCCCCCGCTGGTAAGTACCGCAATTCTTCTGATTTTTTCCATATTAATCCTCCGTAATAAATCCGTAGGCCTTCAACGTAGCATACAATGCTTTTGAGCCGTCTACATACATTGAACGGTCAGCCTTAAACTTTCTCCCGCTCCTTTTTGATTCTATTACCACCGGAATGTCTCCGGGATAATCAGTCAGTATCATTTTTATATCTCTGAAAGCCGCAGCTTCATCTCTGTCAGCGGAAATCGACAGATAAACTCTGCTTCCAAATACAGGCTGCTTTTCTTCATTATTATCTGCGCGTCGTTCTTTTATGTCACTTTCATCAGTCGCACATCCCTGTTCCGAACGGTTTTTCGCCGTTTCTCCCACTTCAACTTCGGCTTCATCAATCAGCATTCTTCTTTTCCGGTTTTCATTGTCTATGTTAATATTTTCCGAAAGAAGTACAATGTTTTCGGCTACTATTTTCGGCATTTCGTCTTCTTTCAATGATATCCGGCCCTTTATGACTATAGGTTCTTCTTTTTCTATAACCTCGGCGGCTTCTTCAAAACGATTGGGAAAAACAATTATCTCCACACTTCCGTAGAAATCCTCCATCTGAATAAATGCCATTCTTCTGCTGTTTTTCGTCAGCATAATCTTTTTTGACACAATCATTCCGGCGATAATTACCATCATGCCGTCATACAGCTCTCCGTTTTCTTCTCCGTGAGACAGTTTTTCGGTGTTTATGCTTGAAATTCTTTCGATTATATGTCTGTATTGCTCCAGAGGATGGCCGGTTATGTACAATCCCAGCATCTCCTTTTCCATTGAAAGCAGAATATCCGGCGTAAACTCCTTCACCGACGGCAGTGTATGATTCCCGACGGAAGGCCCTATTGTGTCTTTAAAATCTTTAAACAGTGACAGCTGTCCGGCAATATTCTTCTTTGCAATATTCTGCGCCGATTCAATCTGCCCGTCATAAACTGCCATAAGCTGTGATCTGAAAGCCCCGAGAGAATCAAAAGCTCCGGCCTTTATCATACTCTCCACCGCTTTTTTATTTATCTGATGAATATCTACATTGTTAACAAAAGAGAAGAAGTCTCCGAACTCACCGTTGGCATTTCTGACTCTGATAATCTCATCAATAACTCCTTCACCGACATTTTTTATCGCCATGAGTCCGAATCTTATCTGCCCGTCTTTTACGGAGAATTTCTTTTCGCTTTTATTCACATCCGGCGGCAGTACCTTTATTCCCATATCACTGCAGTTTCTGATATATTTTGCAATCTGAGGCGAATCCCCCATCACAGACGTCATTAATGCGGCCATGAATTCTGCCGGATAATATGTTTTCAGATATGCTGTCTCGTAAGCCAGCACCGCATATGCCGCAGCGTGAGATTTATTAAAAGCATACTCGGCAAATTTTACCATCTCATCAAAAATCTGATGCCCGGCCTGTTCCGGAACACCGTTTCTAATGCAACCCTGAATCAGAACATTGCCGTCTTCATCGGTTTTTCCATAAATGAAGTTATTTCTTTCTTCTTCCATAACATCCATTTTCTTCTTGCTCATTGCACGTCTGACAAGGTCACTTCTTCCGTAGGTATATCCGCCCAGTTCCCGAACTATCTGCATAACCTGTTCCTGATAAACCAGACAGCCGTAGGTCACACCCAGTATCGGTTTCAACGCCGGATCGATATATGTGATGCCGTCGGGATTCTTTTTGTTTGAAATATATTTCGGTATGGAATCCATAGGTCCCGGTCTGTACAGTGACACTCCCGCAACAATATCTTCAAAGCAGTCCGGTTTGAGGTTCTTCATAAAAGCAATCATTCCCGAGCTTTCAAGCTGAAACACACCGTGGGTATTTCCCGAAGCGATGAGTGAATATACCTTAGGATCATCGTGGCTCATTTTTGAAAAGTTTATTCTGAGTCCGTGATTCTCCTCTATCATATCGATGGCATCTCTGATAACCGTCAGATTTCTGAGTCCGAGAAAGTCCATCTTTAATAGTCCCAGCTCTTCTATTGTTCCCATAGTAAACTGAGTTGATATGCCCTTATCACTGTTATACAGCGGCACATACTCGTCAATGGGTTTGTTTGATATTACAACACCGGCTGCATGAGTTGATGCATGCCTCGGCATCCCTTCCAGAGCTCTGCCCATATCCAGAAGCTCTTTTATCCGTAAATTTTCATCGTAGTCTTTTTTCAAAGAAGGATTGAGCTCCAGTGCCCTGTCAATGGTCATATGAAGATCAAAAGGTATTTTTTTCGCTATCGCATCCACTTCTCCGTACGGAAGATTCAGCACCCTTCCCACATCTCTGATTACAGCCTTGGCCTTTAATGTCCCAAAGGTAATAATCTGGGAAACCTTATCCTTCCCGTATTTTTCTATTACATAATCTATTACTTCCTGCCTTCTTTCATAGCAGAAATCCACATCAATATCCGGCATGCTGACACGCTCAGGATTAAGAAATCGCTCGAAAATCAGGTTGTACCTTATCGGGTCGATGTCTGTAATTCTGAGACAGTATGCGACAATACTTCCTGCAGCTGAGCCTCTGCCCGGACCCACAACAATTTCATTTTCTCTGGCAAAATTAATAAAATCCCATACGATGAGGAAATATTCCACATATCCCATGCTGATAATTGTATCCAGCTCATATTCAAGTCGTGCCCTGTTGTCTTCGGCGTGCTCTCCGTATCTCTCCCGAAGACCCTTTTCACAGAGAAATCTCAGATAATCCTTAGTTGATTCAAACTCTTCCGGCTGACTGAAATCCGGCAGATGATAATTGTTAAACTCAAAGGATACATTGCATCTGTCGGCAATTTTTACAGAATTTTCCAGTGCTTCCGGAACATCGGCAAAAAGACGGTGCATTTCCTCCTGAGATTTCAGATAAAACTCCTGTGTTCCGAATCTCATGCGGTTTTCCTCATCTACGGTTCTTCCCGTCTGTATGCACATCAGAATGTCCTGAGCCTTTGAGTCCTCTTTGTTTACATAATGAACATCATTTGTTGCCACAAGAGGAATGTTCAGCTCCGAAGCCAGTTTTTTCTGCAAAGGAAGTATTCTGATCTCTTCTTCGAGTCCCTGGTCCTGTATTTCCAGAAAGAAATTGCCCTCGCCGAAAATATCTCTCAGGGTTAACGCTTCTCTTTTTGCGCCTTCATAATCTCCCGTCAGCAGCTTTCTCTGCACATTGCCGGCAAGACACCCCGACAAAGCAATGAGACCCTCACTGTGTGCTCTGAGTTCATCGTAATCTATCCTCGGCTTATAATAAAAACCCTTCACAAATCCGTCAGACACTATTTTTATCAGATTCTGATATCCCGTGTTGTTTTCCGCCAGCAGAATCAGATGACCCTGATATTTATCCTTATTTGGATCCTTGTCATTCATTCCTCTGGACGCGGTATACACTTCACAGCCTATAATGGGCTTTATTCCGGCTTTTAAAGCCAGCTTATAAAAATCTATAACCCCGAACATAACACCATGGTCCGTAATAGCCAGGGCTTTCATACCCATGGATTCGGTTTTTTCTATCAGATCCTTTATTCGGGCTGCTCCGTCCAACAGACTGTATTCAGTATGTACATGAAGGTGTACAAAATCCATTTTACTTTCCTTTCTCCGGCGACGCTTTCGCCATTACTGATTTTTTTATAGTTTTGATGCTATTTCCACTATTTTTGCCAGTCTGTGACTTACTCCCGATTTGCCCAGAGGGGGATCCAGCATAGCTCCCAGTTCCTGAAGTGAAGCCGATTTTTCACTTACTCTCAGTATGGCAATATCCCTTAATTTAGGCGGCAGCCAGTCAATTCCTCTGCTGTTTTGTATTTTTTCTATTGCTTCCAGCTGTTTTTCCGATGCAGCCAGTGTCTTGTCAAGATTTGCGCTGTCACAATTAACAAGCCTGTTGGTTCTGTTAAGCATTTCTTTCATAAGCCTGACATTCTCCAGCTCCAGCAGACTCTTATGCGCACCGATAATATTGAGAAAATCGCTTATGGAACCGCTGTCCTTAATATACACCACCCAGTTTTCTTTTCTTCCGGTACACTTGGCCTTTATCTTAAACTGACTCATGTACCTGAGGATATTGTGGGAAAGTGCTTCATTTGAAGTTACAATTTCAAGATGATAACCTTTCTCAGGGGAGTTCATCGATCCGCTTCCCATGAATACGCCTCTCAGAAAGGCTCTTTTGCAGCACTTTGTATGGACAATGCTGTCGTCTATTTCATAATCAAAAAAATTAAACCCCTCTCGCACTTTTAGGATTCCCGTTTCTCTCAATATCTCCTGACAACGCATATCCTCGCTGATTATCATCTCGTAGTAATTGTTTTTTTTCAGAACCATATTTTTGCTGATTACAAGCTCCAGTTTTATTCCGAAGTATTCCTTCATCAGCTTTATTATTTTTCGTGCCGAAGCCGCATTTTCCGTAGCCAGTCTGTAATTGACTTTATTCAGTCCCGCCAGACGTATCGAGCCGCATGTACGCAGAATGCCTGCAATTTCCGACAGCATACAGCAGCGTTTTTCCGGCATCAGTAATGCCAGCTCGCTCTTAATATCCGATGAATATGACATTTTCTACCCCTGTTCAGATTGTTTATGCATAAATTTATAGTATTCCGCTGCTTTCATCAGTATTCTTCTTTCGTCATCATATTTGGCAATTCTGATTGCTTTTTCTATCGGAATGTATTTGGCTTCAACAAAACCCTCTTTTCTCAAAGGTGTGCAATCCATATTTTTTGCTCTCATAAGATACCAGTATACTGTTTTTTCGGTTTTCTCTCTTCTCGGATTTCTTGAATTCAGCATATATACTATATTGCCCAGATATACTACAATTTCGCCTTTAACTCCGCTTTCTTCACAGACTTCTCTCAGTGCCGTTTGCTGAAGTGATTCCTGCCTCTTTATCCGGCCTTTCGGAAGAACCCAGTCTCCGTTATATTTTCTCAATAGCAGCATGGCGTTGCCCACAATTACAACTCCTCCTGCACTGGTCTCCTTTTTCATTTTCGTTTCCTCGTGTCGCACAGATTATTTTTAAATAATATTATAACATAAAACAAAGTTCATTTCTACTTTTCATATACCGTCCCCGAAAAAAACGGGTTTCTGTTTGCCTGCATTATATAAAAAGCACAGCTTTCTATACCGTTGCCGTGCTTTCAAATATTTTCACTATTCTTTTTGCTATTTTATCCGCATCATGACGAATATATCCAAGTTTAATATCAATAAAATCGTCCTCAACGGTCTCCACTCCGAAGCTCCTGATGAGCTCGGTCTCACCCGGCTTCAAAATAACCTGCCGGCTTCCTTCTGCCTCATATCTTGCCGTCACCTCCGGTTGGACAATCCTGTTGTTCACTATTACATAATCAAGCTGTGCCCTGCCCATGTATTTTTTTATCTCACGAACATAGTCGGAAGGAGTAAAATCATCGGTCTCTCCCCGCTGACTCATGGCATTACACACCAGCACCTTAACAGCCTTGCTCTCGCTGAGAGTCTCGCTTATTCCCCCCACCAGCAGATTGGGTATTAAACTTGTATACAGACTTCCGGGTCCGATTACTATAACATCCGCCTGTTCAATCGCCGTTCTGGCATCATTCCAGGTCTGTACGCCTTTCGGCTCCAGATATACGTCACTGATTCTTCCTTCTCCCGAAATTACTGTTTTGGGAATATTGGATTCCCCTCTTACAATTGTTCCTCCGGTCAGATGTGCACAAAGAGTAATCTCCTGACAGGTTACAGGTATTACCCTTCCCCTGATACGAAATATTTCATGAGCTCTTTCCAGTCCCTTTTCAAAGCTTCCGGTTACCATTGCCATTCCCGCTATGATAAGATTCCCCAGATTCTGTCCCTTCAATCTGCCTTCTTCAAAACGATACTGCATGATATCTCCGAATTCGGCTTCGGTTTCCGCCAGTGCCAGCAGACAGCTGCGGATATCTCCCGGCGGCAGCATTCCCAGGTCTTCTCTGAGCATCCCCGAACTGCCTCCGTCATCAGCCATAGTTACCACCGCAGCCAGGTTCTCAGTTACGCATTTCAGTCCTCTCAGAATAACCGACATTCCGGTCCCCCCGCCGATGGCTGTGATTTTCGGTCCTTTGCCGCAAAATAATTCTTTCATTGCCAATTCCTCCGAAAATTTACAGATCTCTGTGAATCAGTGTCACTGTATAACCTTCTTTAGTCAGAAGATCATTCATTTCGTTTGCAATGGAAACCGAACGGTGCTGCCCTCCGGTACATCCGAAGGCCAGAACCAGACCTGATTTTCCCTGATTTATGTAATATGGGATGAGCATATTTATGAGATTGAAATATGAATCCACAAACATTTTTGTTTCTTCCCATTTCATAACATAATCCCTGACTTTTTTATTATTTCCGGTAAGCTTCTTCATACTGCTCAGATAGAACGGGTTTGTAATGAATCTGACATCGAATACATTATCCGCCTCAAGAGGGATTCCGTTTTTATAGCCGAAAGACATCACCGTAACTGTAATCCTGCCGAAAGTGTTTTCCAGTCTGTCTTCATTATCCAGAGTTTCTTCGATTTTTTTTCTGAGCTGAATGGGTTTAAGGGCACTGGTATCTATAATATAATCGGACATTTTTCTTATGTCCTCCAGCTTCCGGCGTTCCTTTTTTATTCCCTCCTGCAGGCTCGAATTCAGGCTCATGGGATGAACCCTTCGGGTTTCCTTGTACCTTCTTATGAGAACCTCGTCACCGGCTTCCAGAAAAAGAATACTGAACTGGCTTCCGGCTGCCTTGAGCTCATTAATACTCTGAATCAGATCTTCAAAAAATTCTCCGCCCCTTATGTCCACCACAAATGCGGCCTTTTCTATTTCTCCCGTTCCTATTTCCGCAAGTTCGATAAACTGATTAATTAACTTCGGCGGCATATTATCTACGCAGTAATACCCCATATCTTCAAGTACCTTTACCGCATTACTCTTCCCCGCTCCGGACATGCCTGTTACAATTAAAAATTTCATATCATTTTCCTTCATTACTCAATAGTCTGCTGCCATTCCGCAAGCCTGATTACCGTTCTTTTCTAATAATCCGCAAGATTAACTACCCTGGCGGGATCCACTCCGGATTCTTCCAGCCTGGCCACTGCATTTTCACAGTTTCCAACCTTATGTGGCACATGTGCATCACTGCCGATAACGAAAGAAACATCATATCCCGCGGCAATCGCGATGGTTTCGACTGTAAGGAACGGATGGCTGTTGTTAATCTCCATCCATACATTTTTTTCTGCACATGCCTTGGCAATTTCTTCAATATATACATCATATTTGTCTCCCGGATGGGTTATTGCCATAAGTTCATTTTCATAAACTGCTTTCACCATAAGCTCAGTGTTTTCTTTTTTTAGTTTTGCCGTAGTTGTACCGAAATGATTAAGCACAAAGTTTTCGGCATGAAGTCTGAGCTGCCTTCCGGGTTCCTCTCCGAAGGCTCCGTAATGATAGCCCGCCATGACTATATCAAACAGACCTTTTTCTTCATCTGTGATATCCAGAGCCCCCGACCTGTTGATTACATTGGCTTCTACACCTAAAAGAATTTCGATTTCGGGGTATTTATCCTTAATTGCTTCAATATCCCTTCTCATCTCTTTTATTTTGGCTCTTTTTATTCCATATGTCAAATGCCCCGGACCGTGATCTGAAATCGCTATTTTTTTCAGCCCTTTTTTGACAGCAACCTTAACATTGTCTTCTATACTTCCTTTTCCGTGAGAATAGGTAGTGTGTGTGTGAAAATCCCAAATAATTCCGCTCATAATCTTCCTCTATTTTATCAGTCTGACTTCCGGCTGAAGTTCAACTCCGTAATTATCATAAACCGTGTTTTTTACAAGCTCTATCAGCTCAAGAATATCCTTTGCCGTCGCATTATTTCTGTTTATTATAAATCCCGCATGAAGCTCCGATACCTGGGCACCTCCGTGGGAAAGACCCTTCAGTCCGGAATCCTGAATCAGCTTTCCGGCAAAGTGACCTTCCGGTCTTTTGAAGGTGCTGCCCGCACTCGGATAATTAAGAGGCTGCTTCTCATTCCTTTTCCTCATCAGTTCATGCATCTCCGCACTTATTTCGTCATAATCTCCCGGCAAAAGCTTAAACTCAACCTCAAGGACAATCTCGTTTTTTTTCTGAAAAATGCTTGTTCTGTATCCGAATTCACAGTCATCTCCTGAATATCTGTGAATTCCTCCCGTTTCGTCCATGGAAACAACACCTGCCACCACGTCCTTCAGTTCTCCTCCGTAAGCTCCGGCATTCATAATCACACCGCCGCCGACGGTTCCCGGAATCCCTCCCGCAAATTCAATTCCGGTGAGAGAGTTTTCCAGTGCTTTTTTCGATACCGATGCCAGCGTGGCACCGGCCTGTGCCGTTATAATGTTATCTTTAACTGTAATTCCCGATAACGACGGACCTATTTTGATTATTACCCCCCGGTAACCTTCATCCCCGGCGATAACATTCGACCCGTTTCCCAGAATATAATACGGAATCGATTCGGATTTACAGATTCTTACTGCTTTTTCAATATCTTCCCTGCATGAAGGAAAGACCATGCACCTGCACGGTCCTCCCACTTTAAATGAAATATGCTCCTTTAAAGGTACATTCTCAAGGACCTTGTTACTGTCAATCTCTTCAATCAATCTACCATAAATCATTTGAAATCTCCCAATTCTTGTGCAGTGGATATTAATCACTTCACAAACTGCATTATTTGTTTTTCTGAGCCGAATAAGCGGCATGTTCTTCATATGTATTGCAGAAATAGTGGGATCCGTCCCCCGCCTCTGTCGTCTGATAGAACAGATACGTTGTATCCGCAGGATTAAGAGCCGCATCGATACTTGAAAGACCCGGCGAAGCTATCGGCCCTACCGGAAGCCCTTTATATTTATAAGTGTTATAAGGCGAATCAATCTCCAGATCAGAATAATACAGACGTTCCTTCTGTCCTCCCAGCGCATACTGCACCGTGGCATCAATCTGAAGCGGCATATCCGCTTTCAGTCTGTTGTATATTACACTGGCAATAACCGGGCGCTCGGAATCTACTTTTGCTTCTCTTTCTATAAGTGAAGCCACCGTAACCGCTTCTTTTACTGTAAGCCCCAGTGAATCGGCCTTATCCTGTCTCTCTTCCGTCCAGTTTTTATCAAACTCTCTCAGAAGCAGATTAAGTATTTTAGCCGAATCCCAGGATTTCCCTATATTATATGTTTCCGGGAAAAGAAATCCCTCAAATTTTGTATAATCATTTCCCTCCGGAATATATTCGTACTGCACCGGTGCCGTGGACAGATAGTTCAGGAAATCATCCCTGTTCACCAGATTATTCTGTCCCAGCAAATCGGCAATCTGCCAGACCGTATACCCCTCAGGAATAGTCACATTCACCGTGTTTGCAATAACATCCCCCGTTTTCAGCTTTGACAGCAGCGATCCGTAAGTCACCTTTCCCGGGTCAAACGTATATGTTCCGGGAATGATTTTATCGTCCGCATCGTTCATGCGGATATATAATACGAACGAAATTTCATTCATTATCAGGTCGTTATCCTTCAGTATTCCGGCAACGGTTTTTGCAGAGCTACCTTCCGGTATTTCCAGAACCACAGCTTCATTGAGGGTGGTCGACCGGCTTCCTCCCCAAAGAAAAAACCCGGTTCCCGCTATTAATAATACTATAACCAGCACAATAATAACCGGCAGAGCATTCTTTTTCTTTCTCTTTTCTGCTGACATACTATCTCCTCTACAATTCACTTTTCAAAATATTTCAACAACTATCCGCAGTTCAGTCTCCTCTGCAGATTACAGTATCTCTCTGGTAATCATATCCTCCCAGGTCTCACGTCTGACAGAAAGTCTGTCTTTTCCGTCTTTTACCATAACCAGGGCCGGTCTCGGAATTCTGTTATAATTGCTGGCCATAGAATAATTATAAGCTCCGGTTGAGAATACGCACAGAATGTCTCCGCTCTGAACGGTATCCGCCACCCCGATTTTTTCAATCAGTACGTCTCCGCTTTCACAGCATTTTCCCACCACCGAAACCTCTTTGCCCGCAGGTATCGAAGCTTTATTTGCCACCACAGCCTCATATTCCGCCTGATACAGAATATGTCTCGGATTATCCGGCATACCACCGTCAACGGCAAGATAGGTTTTTATTTCCGGGATTTCTTTTATGCTTCCCACGGTATACAGCGTGATTCCCGCATTGGCTGAAATCCAGCGCCCGGGTTCTATGAACACCTCCGGCAGACTTATTCCTTCGGTTTTGCAGAAGCTGTTTATTCTTTCCATCATAGGATCCGTGAAATCCCTCAGCTTCACTGTTATTTCCCCGTCAACATAACGGACACCGAAGCCTCCTCCCAAATTGAGTTCGGTGGGAACAAAACCCAGCTCTGACCTTATTTCCTTAATAAGCCTGAGAATTATTTCAAGAGCCATAAGATGTGAGTCATTCTTCTGCAGCTGCGAGCCCACATGAAAATGAAAGCCCGTAAGCTCAATACTCTCAGAGTCCATTGCATATTTTATTATTCTGTTTCTTTCACTCCTTACAGGAGAAATTCCGAATTTTGAATCTATTCCTCCGGTGGAAATGTACTGATGAGTATGACTGTCGACACCCGGTGTTATTCTCAGCTGCACCCTGACAGTTTTTCCCGCTTCTTTTGCGATTCCGTCGATCAGATGAAGCTCGTACTCATTATCGGCCACAAATCTGCCGACATTGTTTTCCACCGCAAATCGAATTTCATCAGCTGTTTTATTGTTGCCGTGAAAGATAATTTTTGCGGTATCCACTCCTGCTTTTATTGCCGTATATATTTCTCCTCCGGAAACAGTATCGAGTCCCAGTCCTTCTTCTGTTACTATACGGCAAATATCAACGGTCTGGAGAGCCTTGCTGGCATAAACCGCATTTGCATTATCGTACTTATCCAGGAAGCATTCCTTTATCTCCCGGCACCTGCCGATTATCTGCTTCTCATCAACTACATATAACGGTGTTCCGTATTTTTCGGCAAGCTCCACTGTGTCGGCTCCGCCGAAGCACAGATGACCTTTACTGTTAATATCCAGTTTTCTCATTTAACCTCCGTCCCAACGGATAATTCCGTTTAAGTATTTGTGTTATTATAATGCACGCATATTCCAGTCAGCGGGCAGCTTTCACATTCCGGTTTTCTCGCCTTGCATACCAGCCTTCCGTGCCAGATTAATGCATGATGCATATCAATCCAGGTTTCACGAGGCAGCTTATTCATCAGACCGTATTCTGTTTTCAGCACATCTTTTTCATTTACTATACCTATTCTGTTTGAAACTCTGAAAACATGTGTATCTACGGGGATTGCCGGCACGCCGTAGCCCACCGCCAGTACCACATTCGCAGTCTTGCGCCCCACACCCGGAAGCTTTATCAGTTCATCGAAGCTTTCCGGAATTTCTCCGTTCCATTCCTCACTGATTATTTTAGCCGCTGCCACAATATTCCCGGCTTTCGTTTTATACATGCCGATTCTTCTGATATACTCTTCTATTACTTCAGGTTTTTCGGCAGCCAGTGAAGCCGCATCCGGATAATCCCGGAAAAGATCGGGGGTCACCACATTGACCTGCTTATCCGTTGTCTGTGCAGACAGTACAACAGCAATAAGCAGCTGAAAAACATTCCCGAAATTCAATGCACATTCCGGCGCCGGATACGCTTTCTTCATTTCCGAAACCAGAATGCCGGTTTCCGCTTCTGTCCACATATTACATTCTGTCCTTAAAATTCTTTATCAGATGGTCGTTAAGTCTTCTCTTGGATGCACTAACATCCTCTTCGCTCCAGACCTGAATACCCTTGCCCGACTTGAAGCCCAGGTCTCCCTTTTCGACCGCATCAGTCAGAATATGTGACGGCTCTGTATTAGATGCAAGGTTCTTCAGAATATAATTCTGAATTGAAAGACTGAGGTCTGTACCCACCATATCGGCATGCTCCATAGGGCCAAGCACCGGTGTTCTCATTCCGAATCCGTATTTCACGGCTTCATCAACTGTAGCGGCATCCGCAATACCGTTTTCAACAATGTATAACGCTTCTCTCAGAAGTGCATGCTGGAGTCTGTTGCCGATAAATCCCGGTACGTCTTTGTTAACCTTAACAGGTCTCTTGCCCGCATTCTTCAGGAAATCATAAACTGTATCCACCACTTCATCGGAAGTATCCTCAGTTCTTATTATTTCCACCAGCGGAATCAGAAATGCGGGATTCCAGAAATGAGTGCCTACTATTCTGTGTCTGTGAACCGATTCTGATGCAATTTCCGTAATACTCATTACAGATGTATTTGTTGCCAGTATCACATTTTCCGGACAGATTTCATCCAGCTCTTTGAACAGATTCTGCTTTATTTCCATGTTCTCTATTACACATTCGAAAATAAGCTGGGCATCTTTTACGGCTTCATTAATATCATATATGATTTTAATGTTTTTCTTTATTCTTTCGCCTTCTTCCACGGTCATAATTTCATTCTCTATCATATCGCGGATATTTCTGTCGATATTCTCTACAGCATAATCCTCTTCGAATTTTTCTCTTGCCCTCAGAACAACATTACAGCCCTTCTGTGCAAACTGAATTCCTATTCCGCTTCCCATCATTCCCGGTCCGAAAATTGTAATATTTTTAATTTCTTTTGACATAATCTGCCTCCCGTCACAGTTTTGAAAATCTTAGCTTATGCTAA
Source organism: Firmicutes bacterium UBA1739 (assembly GCA_002315385.1). Classification (GTDB taxonomy): domain Bacteria; phylum Bacillota; class Clostridia; order Peptostreptococcales; family Anaerovoracaceae; genus UBA1739. Next base: position 49,587 of record DCHZ01000038.1, read on the forward strand.
TCTGAATTTTTTCAATAATTTATACAGCAATTCTCCCTTCGGAAGCAGCTTAACCTCCTCCGGTAAAATCGTTTTTGTTTTTATTAATGCAGCTCCGTACACAGCTGCCGCAACACATATTGCCGCTATGGTAATAATTCTGCTCTGAATGAATAAACCTGCTCCGTAATACACAACAGCAGCTGCCGCAGCCATGAGCAACCCGCAGAGTACAGGTCTGGCAACCGCCAGTTTCAAGTCATGCTCAGTATTTGTTATTCTTTTCACAAGACACAGATTTACAAGGGCAACTGTCAGCAGGCCCGCCGAGGTTCCTATTGCCGCTCCCGATACATTCAGTCCCGGTATTCCCACCAGAACATATGATACCAGATATTTTACTACCGCTCCCGCAGCTATACCCAGTACCGAGTACGCAGGTTTTCCCAGACCCTGAAGGATTCCGGCCATCGCCTGGGCTATGCAGATGAACACCACGCCCATTCCGAGCCAGAAAAGACAGGATACAGCCGCATCGGAATTGTCTGCCTGAAGAGGATAAATCAGCTGAATTATCGGCTTCGAAAGCAGCATCAGACCGAAAGAGCAGGGTACACCTATAATAAAAGCCGTTCTCAGACCCAGTCTGATATTCTGATCCATGAAAGGTTTATCATTGATGCTCTTCGCCGCCGCGATTGCCGGAACAAGGCTGAGCGAAACCGCCAGAGCCATTGCCTGCGGTATATTTATTATCGGTCCCGCGTATCCTGAAAGCTGACCGTATAATCCGTTGGCTGCTCCGCTTGAAAGCCCTATATCCTGAAGCCTTCTCATTACAACCAGCAAATCCACTAAATTCATAATCGGAAATATTGATACTCCTATCGTAATGGGGATTGCTATTCCCGCCAGTCTTGCCAGTATCCTCCTGCCGGATTCCGTAACAGAGTTTTCTTTGTTTCCGCTGTCAAAAGGCAGACTTCTTCTTTTTTTCATCAGCAGATAAACGGCAACTATGAAAACAGTACCGAAAACAGGGCCGATGCTGCCGGCTCCCGAGGCACCTGCCGCCGCATATTCCACTCCTGCCGGAAGTAATGCCACAGCAAGTCCCAGTCCCACAGCAACTCTTACCATCTGCTCCGCCAGCTGAGAGCCCGCCGTCGGTTTCATTTCCTGATATCCCTGAAAATATCCTCTGAAAACTGCCATTATCGGAACAAACAGCAGTGCCGGTGCAATGGCTATCATCGCATAATATGCTCCCGGATCTCCGAAATAATTAACTATGGGTTTAGCCAGAAGAAATACTCCGGCGGAGGTTACAACTCCCAGTAATATCATCAGAATGAACGAAACTCTGAAGATTCTGTGAGCCTCCGAATAATTCTCCCTGGCTATCTGCTCCGAAGTCATTTGGGAAATTGCCGCCGGAGCTCCGTTGGTGGAGAATACCAGTAAAAAAATATAAATCGGATATGCTGTCTGAAAATACCCCATTCCTTCTTCGCCGATAATATTGGCCAGGGGTATTCTGAAAATTGCGCCTAATATCTGTACAAAAAGCCCTGCTATTCCCAGAATCGCAGCGCCTTTCACGAAAGTCTTTCCGTTCATGCTCTAACCTCTCTGTTGCTGTCTGAATTTTTTCTGCTTTATACTTAATCAGAGTTATTATATCAAAAAACAGCGGCGAGATAAACCCGCCGCCGATACATTTCACTAAAAAATCATTTTAATTAATTGCCAGTATTCACATTTATTCCGAATCCGCCTGAAGCTCCACCGCATATCCGGTTTCGAAAGATTTTTTCACATCAATAAGTCTCTGATTTGTGCTTCCTCTGAAAGGAAGGGCCAGAGTTCTTTTATCTGATTCATATCTTCCGTCAACCAGTACATCACACTTTTTCAGAAGCTCTGTTACTTCCGGTTTCGTTTTTCCGAGCTCCACAAGCTCTTCAAAGGTATATCCGCTGTACACATATATGTTCATGCCCAGTTTAATCACCTCATCCGCCAGTCCGGAAAAGGCTTCAGGCTGACAGAAAGGTTCCCCTCCGCTGAATGTAACACCTTTGATGATTGGGTCTTTTTTTATCTCCTCCACCAGACGCTCTGTTGAGCAGTAGTTTCCGCCTTCGAAATCATGAGTCTGCGGATTATGACAGCCCTCACATCTGTGCGGACAGCCCTGACAGAACACTACAAACCTCATACCCGGTCCGTCAACTATCGATTCTCTGATTATTCCAGATATTTTTAACTGAGTCATTATCCGCACCTATCGAGTCAGAGCATCGTTTATCAGGAATTCCAGTACAGCCTCAATTGAATATCCGGCGCCTTCCATCATCAGCGGAAACCGGCTGTATGTAGTGAATCCCGGCATTGTATTTACCTCGTTAAGGTAAATCTCATTATTTTTGGTGACAAACATATCGACCCTGGCAAGACCGGTACATTCCATGACCTTGTAGATTGCAACCGCAGTTTCCTTAATTTTATTTCTGAATTCTTCAGAATATGCGGCAGGCATTCTGATACTGGAATTTACGGAGCCTTTCTCGGGGTTCGCCTGAAGATGTGTATTCAGGAAACCGTATTCCAGCACAATTTCATCAACCTCGCCCACAACGAGATTCTGTCCGCTTCCCATAACAGAGCATCCCACTTCGCTGCCCACAACCTTTTCTTCAATCTTTATCTTGCTGCCGAATTTACCTGCTTCTTTAACAGCCGCTTCGAATTCATTTTCATCCGCCACCTCTGAAACACCGAAAGAAGAACCCGCACAGGCCGGCTTGATAAATAACGGATATGTAAGCTCCGAAGCACGTCTCATAATATTGTCAACGCCTTCATTTTCCTCAGCGACAATATACTTTGTGGTTTTCACACCTATGGTCTGCACTGTGCGATGTGCGATATCCTTATCCATTCCGATAGCCGAGCTTAATACACCGCAGCCGACATATGGTATTCCGGTCAGCTCAAACAGTCCCTGCAGACATCCGTCTTCCCCTGTTCTCCCGTGAATCATAGGGAAAAGGACATCTATTTTTGTGAAAACACTCTTCTTATCAACAACTTCCAGTATTCCCTTCGCACCTCTGTCCGGCATCAGAATTACCGGATTGCAATCCTTTGCATTGCACCATTCATCCTTCGGAAGTTTGTCAATATCTCCGTGAAAACGGAACCAGTTTCCGTCTTTTGTGATTCCGATTAGAATAAGCTCATATTTTTCCTTATCCAGATGACAGATTACATTATGTGCTGATTTTAATGAAACCGGGTATTCACTGGAATATCCGCCGAAAATTACAGCAACATTCAGTTTACTCATAAAGCACCTCTTTTCATAACACAAGGGTCAACCGGATTACGATTGACCCGAAATTAACTTTGTTTTGCCCGATCAGCAAATAGATTCCATTTCAGCCCCGTGTTTTACCCGATCCTTTTCTTCGGCAGTTTTGGCGTCATTCCATCTGCTCATGTCGCCTACAAGATAACCGGTTATTCTTCTTATTCTTTCAAATCTCTCGTGCTCCTCTTCTGTTCTTCCGCACTGAGGGCAAACGTCATCTATGATTCCATTATATCCGCATACAGGGTCTCTGTCTACCGGATGATTTATCGATCCGTATCCTATTCCGTTTTCCTTCATACATCTGATTACCTGCTCAAAGGCTTCGATGTTGTTTAACGGATTTCCGTCGAGTTCTATGTAGGAAATATGACCTGCATTGGTCAGGGCATGATAAGGACCTTCAAGCTTGATTTTGTCAAATGCCGATATCGGATAGCCCACCGGAATATGGAATGAATTTGTATAATAATCCTTATCCGTAACACCTTCTATAACGCCGTATTTTTTTCTGTCAATTCTTACAAATCTCCCTGACAGTCCTTCTGCCGGTGTTGCCAGCAATGTATAGTTAAGCTTTGTTTTTCTGCTTTCCTCATCCATTCTCTTTCTCATATATCCTATAATTTCCAGTCCGAGATTCTGTGCCTCTTCGGACTGACCATGATGCTGTCCCAGAAGAGCAGTCAGACATTCCGCCAGTCCTATGAATCCCACAGACAGAGTTCCGTGCTTCAGAACCTCTCCGACGGTGTCTTCCATTTCCAGTTTATCCGAATCAATCCAGATTCCCTGTCCCATGAGGAACGGGAAGTTCTTGACCTTTTTACTGCACTGTATCGCAAATCTTTCATTGAGCTGTTTTATGCATAAATCTATCTTTCTGTCCAGCTCATCGAAAAACAATTCCATATTCTTATGTGCGTTAATTGCGATTCTAGGCAGATTTATTGAGGTAAAGCTCAGATTTCCTCTTCCGTTTACAATCTCCCTTTCCGGATCATGCACATTACCTATAACCCTGGTTCTGCATCCCATATATGCAACTTCCGTTTCGGGATGACCTTCTTTATAATACTTTAAGTTATACGGAGCATCAATAAATGAATAATTAGGGAAAAGTCTTTTCGCAGACACTCTCATTGACAGTCTGAATAAATCATAATTCGGTTCCCCCTCATTATAGTTGATTCCTTCTTTTATTTTAAATATCTGAATCGGGAATATAGGTGTTTCTCCGTTTCCGAGACCGCTTTCCGTAGCCAGAAGAAGGTTTTTGATTATCATTCTTCCTTCAACCGATGTATCGAGACCGTAATTAACCGAGCTGAAAGGAATCTGAGCACCGGCTCTGGAATGCATTGTATTCAGATTGTGAATAAATGCTTCCATTGCCTGATAGGTTTCTCTGTCCACCTCGGCTTCGGCCGCTTTTTTAACGAATCCGAGAATTTTTTCCAGGATTTTTTCGTCCTTAACGTATCTGCCCACAACCTCTCTCTGAATTGCCACCTGTTCTTCTCCGTCAGCCAGCGAAGGTACATAGTCAAATTCATCATTGAAAATACTCATGATTTCCACTGAAGTCTTTTTTGATTCCGGCAGATCATACAGCATATCAAAACACTTCGCAAGATTGGAACGGAACAGCTTCTTATAACTCTTTTTTATACCTTCCGACATTGCGTAATCGAAATTCGGAATACTCTGACCGCCGTGCTGGTCATTCTGATTCGACTGAATGGCAATACATGCCAGAGCAGCATAGCTCTGTATGGAATTAGGCTCTCTGAGAAATCCGTGACCTGTCGAAAATCCGCCTCTGAAAAGACGATCTAAATCTATCTGACAGCAGGTTGTGGTAAGTGTATAGAAATCCATATCATGAATGTGAATATCACCGTTAATATGCGCCTGGGAAATCTTCGGGTCTATTATAAACATCTCATAAAACTGTTTTGCACTTTCGGAACCGTACTTGAGCATTGTACCCATTGCGGTATCTCCGTCTATGTTTGCATTTTCTCTTTTTACGTCGCTGTCCTTGGCATCATTGAAGGTAAGGCCTTCCAGAGTCTTCATCAGTCCGGAATTCATCTCTCTCACTCTGGATCTGGTAGAACGATAAAGAATGAATTCTTTGGCAGTTCGCGCATGCCCGGTTTCTATCAGAACCTTTTCAACAGTATCCTGAATTGTTTCCACAGCCGGTTCCACTTCATTCAGCTCATTTTCCAGATACTCCACTACCTGACCGGCCAGCTTTTCCGCAGTTGCTCTGTCTCTTCCTCCGGTAGCCTTTGCAGCCATAAAAATCGCTTCCGTTATTTTGTCAAGCTCAAAAGGAACTACTCTTCCGTCTCTTTTTTTAATATTCTGTATCATCTCTCCGGTTCCCACCCTTCTAAAATATTATTTTACATATTATTATATAACTGTCGTAATTCAACATCAGCGGAGCTTACTGCCGCTGTTTAATATGTCTCATATTAAACAGACCGAAGCTTCTGTAACTTATATTATAATATCTTTACTCCGGTTCATTGTCAAGCACCATATACATTAAATTGTATTGAAAATGTATCTCCCTATAATTAATATACAATATATAGATATCATCCATCTTCTGTCCATGCTTATGGAGTAATAAAAAATTCAATTCTTTTACCGATAACTGTGTATTTTACAGCACCGGCGAGTTATAATTATAACACATTAACAATAAAATAAAATACATATCTTGTATAAAATATGAAAGGATTTTTAAAATGATTATACCCGAACCGCTGAAAAAAGGAGATCGGATTGCATTGATTGCCCCGGCCTCTCCCGCAAAAGAAAAAGAAATAATAAATGCCGGCAAGTCTCTGGCTCTTCTGGGGCTTGAGCCGGTCTTCTATCCAGGCTGCACCGCCAAACACGGTTATCTCTCGGGAAGTGACGAACTCCGACGGCGGGATTTTGAAAGGGCCTTTGCGGATCAGTCTGTAAAAGGTGTTTTCTGCATAAGAGGCGGCTACGGCTGCAGCCGTATCATTAAAGATGTTGACCTGAACATAGTACGGAATAATCCGAAGGTTTTTCTCGGTTACAGTGATGTATCTGTTTTTCATATTGCCATAAATCAGAACTGTGACATGATGACAGTTCACGGTAGTATGCCTTCAATAAACTGGGAAAGAAGCGATTCCGCAACGGTTGATTCTCTCAGAAAATGTCTTTTTGATTTCCCGGAAGGCGAAATATCCAATCCTCCGGGCGAAAAGCTGGAATGTCTTGTTCCCGGCAAAGCCCGGGGCCGCATAATCGGAGGAAATCTCACCACTGTGATTTCCACTCTGGGGTCTCCTTACGAAATAGACACCACAGGAAAAATCCTGTATCTCGAAGACATTGATGAAAAGCCCTACAGCATAGACCGCATGCTCACAGCACTTTCCCTGAGCGGAAAATTCCGCGATGCCGCGGGGATTATTCTCGGTCCCTTCGTCAACTGCGAAGAGGAAGAAGGAATACCGGCTCTCACGATTTCACAGATATTTGACGAAGTAATCCGCCCCTGGAACAAACCCACTGTCACAAATTTCAGATGCGGTCATATTTACCCTCAGATTGCTTTTCCTATGGGAGCCCTGACCGAGATAGACGCACAGATACCTTCAATCAGATTCATTAAAGAGTGCTGATACATCGATTTCCGTATCCTTTCATTAAGAAGGAAAATCGCTTACCATGAAGCCGGACATGCTCTTGCCGCAAAGCATTTCGGTCATGACACAGTTCCCAAAATATCAATCATTCCCCGGGGTCAGGCTTTAGGCTACACCATGCAGATTCCCGGTGAAGACCGCTACCTTATCACGGAAAATGAAATGCCGGATAAAAAAAGAGCGCGGCATACCTGTCTGCATACCGCACCCGTAATCATTTTCATGTGTCTTTAACTAATGTGCCGGTGAAATATTCTAATTTGCTTCATAATAGAATACTTCCCTTACCAGATAAACAATCTTCGCAGCTTCACCTCTTGTGGCATTTCCGAGAGGGTCGAAGGTGCCGTCCGCTCTTCCGGACATTATTCCTTCCCCCACAACCTTTTTAACAGAAGGTTCCGCCCAGGAGCTTATTTTAGATTTGTCCGGGAAGTTCAGAGCAGCTTCCGGCTTTTCCCATTCCATTCCTTTATAATCAAAATAATTGCTTATCATCACACACATCTGCTCCCTGCTTACCTTGGCATCGGGAGCAAATTTTCCGTTGCCCATTCCGTTTACTATTCCGTTGGCAACACCCCAGTTAATGCAATCCGTATACCACATTCCGCTCTTCACATCGCTGAACTGCACGGTCGGCGTCACTTTAAGATTCTCTCCGTCGCTTACTTTAGAGAGCATCATCAGAAACTGTGCTCTGGTCAGGCTTGAATCCGGTTCGAATTTTGTATCAGTCATACCTTTTACTATTCCTTCGTTCAACAGAGCTATGATGTAGTCTTTTGCCCAGTGTTTTTCAATATCACTGAACTGAGACGAAGATTTTACAGTTACCGGAATACTGTAGGATTTCTGTCCGCCTGTAAGATTTACAGTCCCCTTGAATTCTCCCACTTTATTTACGGCAGTAAATTTGCCGTTCTGGTCAACTGTTCCGATTTCCGGAGAACATGACCATGTAAACAGACTGTCTTTATACAGTACCTGAGATTTGCCGTAAAGAACCTTTGTTACGTTAAAATCAAAGCTTTCTCCCGCACCCAGAGTTGCCGAGGTTTTGTTAAGTGCAAAAGTAATATCCGTTACAATGTTTACCCTGGCTGTTCCCGTTATATCTCCGCTGGTGGCTGTAATCACTGCCTCTCCCGCAGCTCCCTTTGCTGATGTAAACAGACCTGATGAACTTATGCTGCCGTAATCTGAATCAACACTGTAGGAAACATCTGACGGAAGCGATGCTTTTTCATACAGCGAGTTTACTCCGTATGATGAAAGCTGTACGGACATTCCCGGCATCATCAGTGTGTTTTCGGGATAAACCGCAATAGAAGATGCTCCGCTTTCATCCTTCGCTGTGTAAACAAAAAACAGGCCGTTCGTTACACTTCTGAGAGTACCGTCTGAAGGGCTGTTGACTACCTTTGCGGAATTGCTGATTCCCGGTTCATCTCTTGCCACCATTGTTGTGGAGCCGCCTCCATCCATGTTTACTACCGTATCACATCCCAGCGACATAAGATAAGAAGTGATATCCACCGCATTCATTCCCTTGGAAACAGAAGACTGTCTTCCGTCAACCACAAACAGCACGACAGCACCGTCAGGTTTTATTCCTATACAGGTTCTGGGATTCAGAGTTGTATCCTTTGTATATACTGTTCCCTTATATGCAAGAAGATGGTATATTCCCATTGCTTCGTCGGCATTATTTATCGGTGATCCGGCATCTGCAGATACGCTTATAGTCACCTTTGAGCCCGGAACCATTGCGGAAACATTTCCGTAAGATGATGACAGGTTGTTTGCCGATAAAACAAACTGGTTATCCTTTATAGGCGTACTGTGGGTATTCGAGCTGACCGAAGTAACTGTTGCTTCCACGGTGCCGCCCACCTTTAAATCAGCTCTGCTGCCGGAAGTGATTGTCAGCACAGCTTCCGCACAGGTACCCGAAGTTTTTGTGGTATCAGAATATCTTGTATTGAAAATATGAAGAGCATTTCCTCCGCCGTGTGGAACATTGAAATATCCGATGGTGGTTCTGGCATCTTCGGTTTCGGCAGCACCGGTCTCCGTGCCCCCTCCGTTTACATACTTAGTGTATTCCATAGTGTATGTTATCTGCTGCTTTGTTACATCAGCCTTTCCCTGACCGTCAAATGAAAGAAGATACTCGGACTGATATCCTCCTGTATACAGTATTCCGTCATGAATTACCGCACCCTTCGGAGTTCCCGAAGCCATATCAAATATGTCCCCGTTTATTCCTCCGATAACTTTATAGCCTTCTGTGCCGAGAATATTTGCCATACTGCTTACTGTATAGGTTTTTCTGGTCAGACCGTTATATACATACGGCTTAACTGTTCCGGCAGTCACATTGGCATCAATTACATGGGCGCTGACAATTCCTCCCGCTGCTGAATTTTCACCCTGCAGATACATATAAACCGCATCCGGTCCTATAGTCTGTTTTTTGTCGTAGCTTACTGTACCTATGCCATCGTATGAAGTAAACCCCGACAGTATCATAATCAAACTCAGTGCCAGTGCGGTTACTATTGATAATTTTCTGATTTTCATAATAGCATTCCTCCTTAGTAAAAAGTTATTATGCTCCGAATCCGGAAATCATCCCAAAAACAGAAGGAGGATTACTCCTCCCTCCGTAGTCAGAAATCAGTCACTGCTCATAAACTTAACTCCCCTTAATTAAGATTGTTAAAAACTTAACCGGAGCATTGGTTTCCGCTGAATCGCCTCACTAAAAAGTCTGCGAAACATCCTTTGTTTTGATTTTTTCCCGGATTTTTTCTATGAAATCATCTATCTCAAATACGCCCAGCTCTCCTGCCACGCCGGATCTTACCGAAATATTATTCTCGGTGGCTTCTTTTTCTCCAACTACCAGCATAAACGGAGTTTTTTCCAGCTGTGCCTGACGTATTTTATAACCGATCTTTTCATTTCTGTCATCATATTCAACTCTGAGACCCGCATCGGCAAATTTTTTCACGATTTTTTCCGCATACGGATGGAATTTTTCCGCAATCGGCATAACCTTAACCTGAACAGGTGCAAGCCAGAGAGGGAATCTGCCGGCAAAATGCTCTGTAAGAATTCCGATAAATCTTTCGATACTTCCGAAAATTACACGATGAATCATAACAGGTCTGTGTTTTTCGCCATCGCTTCCCACATATGTAAGGTCGAATCTCTGAGGCATCTGCATATCCAGCTGAATTGTACCGCACTGCCATGTTCTGCCGATACAGTCTTCAAGATGGAAGTCAAGCTTCGGTCCGTAGAATGCTCCGTCACCTTCGTTGATAACATACGGAACACCCACAGTTTCCATCGCTTCTTTAAGAGCGCTTTCCGCCATTTCCCATTCTTCGTCTGTTCCCATTGAATCCTCAGGTCTTGTGGAGAGCTCAATATGATATTTGAATCCGAATACCGAATAAACGTCATCGATGAATTTAACAACTCCGATGATTTCATCTTTAATCTGCTCCGGAAGCATGAAGATGTGCGCATCGTCCTGTGTGAATGTTCTTACTCTCATGAGACCGTGAAGTGCTCCTGAAAGCTCATGTCTGTGCACCTGTCCGAGTTCTCCCATTCTGATTGGGAAATCTCTGTATGAGTACATTTTTCTCTTATATGCCAGCATCGAACCCGGGCAGTTCATAGGCTTGATTGCATATGCTTCTTCATCTATCTGAGTGAAATACATATTGTCTTTATAGTGATCCCAGTGACCGGAGGTTCTCCAGAGCTGTTCATTTAAAATAAGAGGTGTCTTGATTTCCTTATATCCTCTTTTTGCATGCTCCTGTCTCCAGTAAGCTTCCAGCTCGTTTCGGATGATCATTCCTTTCGGCATGAAGAACGGGAATCCCGGGCCTTCTTCCATTATTGTGAACAGATCCATGTCTTTTCCGATTTTTCTGTGGTCTCTTTTCTTTGCTTCTTCTATTCTGTTGAGATATTCTTCCAAAAGCTCCTGTTTAGGAAAACAGGTTCCGTATATTCTCTGGAGCATAGGATTTTTTTCGCTGCCTCTCCAGTATGCACCCGCCACACTGGTGAGCTTGACTGCTTTAATTGCTCCTGTGGATGCAACATGAGGTCCCGCACATAAATCAGTGAATTCTCCCTGCTTATAGAAAGAAATGGTTGCATCTGCCGGAAGATCCTGAACCAGCTCTACTTTATAATTCTGTCCGAGACCTCTGAAATAATCGATGGCAACGGCTCTCGGCATTTCAAATCTTTCCAGCGGATAGTTTGCCGAAATTATTCTGTTCATTTCTTTCTCGATTTTAGCCAGATCGGAATCAGTGAGTCTGTGTTCCATGTCAAAATCATAATAGAATCCATTGTCTATTGCCGGTCCTATACCGAACTTTACATCCGGGAACAGCTTTTTCACTGCCTGTGCCATTATATGAGAAGCTGTGTGTCTGTATGTGTTTCTTGCTCTTTCATCATCAAAATTCAGAATTTCAAGTTCGCAGTCTTTTTCAATAGGAAAGCTGAGAGGCTTCACTTCTCCGTCAACCACTCCCACGATGGCTTCCTTGGCCAGCGCATTGCTTATGGACTTTGCTGCGTCTTTTATCGTTTTTCCGTCCGCGATTTCTCTTACGCTTCCGTCTTTCAATGTAATTTTTGCCATTTTTCTTTCTCCTTACATATTATTTTATCAAAAAAATAATCCCCGAACACCGTATCTGCGGCATTCGGGGCAGTTTGTCTTACTGCGGTTCCACCCGATTTTATACTGTTTATCATCTTTAACGGGATGAACCGGTGCTTTTTCGAAAGCACTGCTCCGAGATGGTTTTCGGTCGGATTTCTGCAAGCCTTCTCAGCAACGGCTCTCTCTGTAGTATACATCGGACCTACTCTTCTCTTCACTGCATTTCACATATATTTCTATTATCATACTCCGAAACGCTTTTGTCAATCTCATTATCGCTTTTTGACATTATTTGTTTCTATAGTTTATCAATATATTTTACGATATCGGTAAAAAACTCTTCCCCCCATACCAGCATCGGCTTCGCTTTTGTCGTATACTGTTTATGTGCGGCACAGCAGTTCTGACAGCCTCCGATTACCAGAAGTCCTTCATAATCGGCACCCTCCCGGGCTATTTCAAATTCTTTTATATCTTTAAAATGATTGCCTACCTTTTCCACAAAGGCCTTTCTGTCATAGTGTGGATTGCATCCGCCGCAATATCTGATTCCTATCATTTTTTTCATGTTAATCCGGCCGAACCCGATTAACTTTCCCTTTCCTAATTTTTCAAGAATAAAAATTTCCGAACTGTCTGAAACCCGGTTGGCTTAGTATATCATAAAATACTCCCGTTTTCAATTCCAACGTAACAATTCAGATGATTTAACCTGTATGCAGATAATAAAAATATTTCGTTATTTTATTCTACCCCAACATTTGACATAGAACCAAAAAACGGCTCCGAAGAGCCGTTTTTTATTGAAACTATTTAATATCAGAATTAATTATTCAACGATACCTGCTAATTTCTTAGCTAATTCTTTCTTCATTGGGAGGTTGCCCTGTCTTGAGATCATGATTCTCTGAGCCTGTGGTGAACCTGCGCCATGGAGAGATTCTGTTCTGTAACCAACTGCAGCAGCACCGAGGCAGAGGTTTTCGATGAATCTTAAGATCTTCTGTCTGTTTTCTACAGGAACGTTTCCGTTACCAACGAAGTACTTCTTGCAGTAATCGCCAACTGTTAAACCGCTAACTGTAGGAACCTTAACGTCTGATGTGAAGTCTGCTTCTGCAGGCATTGTAACAACGAGACCACCGGCGATATCTTCAGCTAATCTTACGATTTCGTATGGGAATCTTGTTACGTTCTGCTTACATACGTTAGCTAAGAGAAGGTCGATCTGATAGTTGCCGGCTTTTGTCTGCTGACCTTCTGCTGAGCAAGCGATACCGCAGCAGAATAATGTTTCGTTTAAGTGCATCATTTCGATGAGCTTATCCTTAATGTGTGAAGCTTTCTGAGCGCCATTGTATTCAGCAGCAACTGCAGCAGCACCGATAAGAACGTCGCCAACACCAACTTTACATCCGCCGTATGACTGTCTGTGGTAACCTGCAAATCTTTCTACGAGCATACCTGAGAAATCCCATTCGCCGCACATAAAGATTCTGTCATTTGGAATGAATACGTGGTCAAATACTACGAGAGCTTCCTGGCCGCCGAATTCCTTATTACCTGTGTCAATTCCTTCGCCGCCTTCGAGTTTTCTTGTGTCACATGACTGTCTGCCATAGATCATGAAAACGCCTTCAGCATCTGAAGGAACTGCAAATGATACTGCATAGTCCTTATCAGCTTCTGTCATTGAAATTGTAGGCATGATGAGGTGTTCGTGTGAGTTGATTGAACCTGTCTGGTGAGCTTTAGCGCCGCATACTACGATACCGTCAGCTCTCTTTTCAACGATTCTTACGAATAAATCAGGATCCTTCTGGAGATGTGGAGGAAGTCCTCTGTCACCCTTCGGGTCTGTCATAGCGCCGTCTACTACGAAGTCTTTTTCTTCGATGTACTGAACGTATTTTTTGAAGTTTTCATGATACTTTGTTCCGTATTTTTCGTCGATTTCAAATGTTGTTGAGAATACAGCATTGAAAGCATCCATACCAACGCATCTCTGGAAACATGAAGCTGTCTTCTGTCCGAGAAGTCTCTGCATCTTAACCTTTTTTCTGAGGTCGTCTGTGCTCTGGTGAAGATGAGCAAATCTGTTGATCTTCTTACCTGATAAGCATGATGTTGCTGTCATTAAATCTTCATATTCAGGCTGCTGAGCAAGCTCATATGTCATAGCCATACAATTGATTGAAGGTCTGATGATAGGATCGTCAACCCAGTTTTCAACTTTCTTTCCAAATGAATACACCTGAGTATTGAGAGCTCTTAAGCTTTCGATATACTGCTCTTTAGTCATTAATGCCATAATGAATCACTCCTTTTATTAAATAATTTATAACATATCGACAGCTAAATCTACTGCCGAATTATGCACTGTTTCAGCTTATCGTTCGCCGCGCATTATCCTGCGTGCCATTTCGATAAGGTCATCGCTGACAGATGTGTCAAGCTTAACATCCTTAACCTCGCTGATTTCTTCCATCAGAATCTCTTTGACAATCTCCTCCGTTGTCATCTGGGCAGAAGGACAACCACTGCATGCACCTGTCAGTCTGACAGTAACCACACCGTCTTCAAACTTTGTCATGACTGCACCGCCGGAATGTTCTCCGAGTACCGGATTAACTTTCTCGACAAGAATCTGCTTTATTCTTTCTTCCATCAAGGTCCTCCTTTGATAAATCGGCATAAAGCGACATATTAACCTCATACCATCATATATTCTATCACTTATCGACAATTTAATCAAGAGAGAAACGAAATGATTTTATGTATATAATTCCTGTATTTCCTGATTTTCCCTTATTTTTATAAAATTATGCTCTGGGATGTGTTTTGTCATAGACATCCTTCAGCCGATTTTTGCTTGCCATCAGATAAACCTGAGTTGCCGCAGCATCCTCATGCCCCAGCAGCTCCTGGAGCGATTTAAGATCCGCTCCGTTTTGAATCATATGGATGGCACAGGAATGCCTAAGAATCTGTGGGGTTATGTGTTTTTCTATACCGGCTTTTCCGGCGTAGAATTTTATCATTTTCCATAAACCCTGCCTTGTCATCCTTTTACCGCCGGAGTTGACGAAAAGTGCCTCTTCATCTCTGTCTCCCACGATTTCATTTCTGGCTTCGTTAAGGTATTCCTTTATTGATTCTCTGCACACACTTCCTATGGGAATTACCCGTCCTTTGCCATATTCCGAGCAACAGGCAGCAAAGCCCATTTTCAGATTCACATCGCCAATATCCATACGGACTATCTCAGAAACACGCATTCCCGTCGCATATATGGTTTCCAGAATTGCTCTGTCCCTTTTTCCTTTTAAAGAACTGTCGGGCTGCTGAAGCAGCAGTTCAACCTCAGCCGGGGACAGATATTCCGGCTCACTTTTTTCGGTTTTGAGAGTCTTTACACGTAAAACCGGATTGTCCTTAATATCTCCTCTTTCTATCAGAAAATTATAAAATGCCCTGACCGACGCTATTTTTCTGTTTATTGTCGACGCTGTGCGGCCTTCCTTTTTTAAATACAGAATATACGCAATAACCGCCGCGTTATTCACTTCTGTAGGGTTTTCAATCTGACGTTCTCTGATGAATGCGGCAAAATCTCTTATATCTCTCCGGTATGCATCCAGAGAATTTCTTGCCATTTTCTTTTCCTGAAACAGATATGCTTCAAATTCCGAATACAACGTGTCCATATTCTTCTCCAAATCAATAATCACACAACGAAGAGATTTTTGAAAACAATGCAATCTCTTCGACTTTTATTGACATTATACAGTATTATTTACATTTTTTAAAGATTTTTTACAATATTCCTGCTATTAAAGGATTAATATATGCCTCAGATGCCGCCGCACTGCAAGAATCAGCATTGCCGCCGGGATTGCCATGAAAAGAAGTCTGACATTTTCCGAAAACCTTTTCCTTTTTATTGACGGATTCCTGCCTCTTAGTCCTCCGATTATCCTTTAATACGCTTCAGCACATTAAAAAAAGTACATACCCATAATATAGGTATGTACAAAAACTGAGATTATTCTTCATTCAATTAAAAACATATTCCTGTGCTGCTGCAGGAAGCTTAAGCATCCGGCCCGCAGTATTTTCAGACAGCAGTGAAGCTCATCATATCCGGACGTATGCTGCCGGTTCAGTCGGAAGATGTAAAATAATTTCTGAAAGCATTCACTACTTCCGGGTCGTCGCTGATAAAATATGATCTCGCTATATTGCCTTCCGAATCGAAATCACAGCCGTCCCACCATACCGCGGCTTTTATTCCGCTGTATTTGTCTATCTGTGACAGCATATCCCGTACCCATCCGGCTTTGTTTCCTCCGTTGCCGCTGCATGAAAACTCGGTAATCATCAGAGGCTGTGAAAACCATGCACAGTACTGATAATACAGGCCGTCATAAATTGTTTTGAAGCTTCTCCAGGACTCAGACGAATAATATGTGCCGGTATTGTATCCTGTCATTCCCACAACGTCAACATACTCGTCTCCGGGATAATAACATAATGCGTGATTCCAGTAGTAATTCGGGAAAGATTTTTCGTTGGGATTCCAGACCCATATTGTATTCTTCAAGGCTCCGTTTTTTTCGAAAATCGAATATACATATTTATAAAACTCTTTATACAGCTCCGTATCTTTCGAAGTATTATATCCGGAATATACACACCAGTCACCGTTCATTTCATTGCACAGTCTGAAAAGCACCGGTCTCTCACTGTCTGCCACAATCTGTGCATACCGGTTAAGGAAATCGTCATATCGTCCGTCGAGCATATCCAGCATCATGCTGCCTTTGCCGTCAAGTCTAGGCGATGTCTGAAATGTCAGCTCCACCGTTCTTCCCTTTTCATTCGCATTGGTTAATGCCGTCTCCAGTTCTGCCAGTCCCGTATTTACATCAGAATAATACAGCATCAGATCGAAATTATGAGCCAGCAGCCTTTCTTTTGTGTCAAGGTTTTCAAAAGAAACCGGAGCCATAGGTTCAAATATTCCCCAGGTCAGTTCACTTTCCTCGGAAAACCACTCTTCGAACAGTTCAGCTGTTTCCTCATTCCAGTGTTGATTCTTTACAGCAGTAGTTTTTTTATTGCTGCTTTCAGCACCGGCATTAATCATTTTCAGAGTATCAAGAATACTTTTATATGACTTTACTCCTTCCGTCTCGGTAAACGGCACGCTGCTTTTGAACAAAAATGTCAGAACCTGATTGCTGCCGATATTTATATCCGCACAGGCATAATAGCACCTGTCGTTTTCAATACGTTTAAGCGGATTCCTGTACCATTCCAGCAGATGTGTACTTCTTCCCCCGACGGATATTGTTCCGTTTTTGATAATATTACAAAAAGACGCACTCAGTACCGCCTTATTCCCGTAATTAACGTAGGAATTGTATGAATCGGAGGATGAAAGCGGCTGCCTGTATATTTCAATACGAAGGCTGTCGTTTTCCAGAACGGTTCTGAATTCGTTTATACTCATATCAACCTTCATATCCTCAGGAATCATTACTCTGTATCCGTCTACATAATTATTGAAATACATACTGTATTCATTGATTATATCCAGCGAATAAAGCTCGTTTTCACCAAAGCTGACGGTTTCACCTGTTTCCGGGTAGAATTCTTCGGATTCCGAATAGGTTTTACCTGTAACAAAACTAACGCTATTAGTTTCCGAATAGTAATACAAGGCAAAATCAATCAGTTCCGCCACATCCCTCAGCTTTACATAATTGTATCCATTTACATTATACGACTTAAGCTCACATGGTATTCCGTCAAGATAAACTTCGGATTTACCTTCTGTTATTACGTCACCTCCGGGGACTCCGCTTTCCTCATTCTTCCCGTTATCCGGTTCGTAATTTCTGCCTTTTTCAATTATTACCCGGTCTTCTGTTTCATCGTAAGTAACCTGAAAATTCTTTACGGTATCATTTAATGCATTCGCAATATCTCTGAGCCTGAAATAATTATTGCCGTTAATATTTCTTCCCGACAGATTTACAAAAATACCGTCAACGTCTATCTGTGATGAGTCTGAATCCGGCTGACTTTCGGCAAATACGGAAAAAGTCCCTGTCAATATCAGCATCAGCACCAGTAAAACTGCGGAAATCTTTATAATACTTCTTTTCATACTCACCTCAATACTTTTGCAAGAGAAATTCCGCATACTGTTTTTCCATCATGAATTTCGCCCGAGCAAATCATATTAATCAAATCATCCAAAGAATAAATTTCGGTAACCAGATCTTCTGTTTCATCAAAATCTGTTTCTCCCGGAGTCAGGTTTTCTGCCATAAAAATATGTATATACTCGTCCGTAAATCCCGCGCTGGGATAAAACTCAGTGATATGAGTCCACTTTTCGGCAGTGAATCCGGTCTCCTCTCTAAGCTCCCGTTTGGCGGACTCCAAAGGCTCTTCTCCGGGATCCATTAATCCTGCCGGAATTTCGAGGAGTTCCTCATCAGCGGCCAGCCTGAACTGACGTACCATTACTATTCTGCCGTCCCCGGTAACAGGAACAATTGCAACGGCTCCGCCTTTTCTGACTATTTCTCTTTTGGCGGGGATCCCCTTTGCGAGTACATCATAAAGCTTCAGAGACAGAATTTTCCCGTCATAAACTGTTTTTTCTCCGGTAATTATTTCTTTCATTTTTTATTTCTCCTATCTGACCTCAATACACAGAGATACCTGCAGAAAAACTGCAGGTAACCCGAATAATATAAAAGTCGTTGTTATTTACAGCGGTTTACTTCTGTGCATTGAAATTAGCTGCAGCCAGCGCACCGTTAAAAACAGCTCCTCTCATGCCCTGTTCTTCCAGAATTCTTACACATTCGATGGTAATTCCTCCCGGAGAGCAGACCATATCCTTCAGAGCTCCCGGATGCAGTCCCGTTTCCAGAACCATTTCCGCAGATCCCTTTACAGCCTGAGCCGCAAATTTATACGCTTTGTCTCTCGGCATCCCCGCAGCAACACCGGCATCGGCCATAGCCTCAATAAACATATATACATAAGCCGGGCTGCTTCCGCTGAGAGCCGTAACAGCCGGAATGAGACGTTCTTCCACCTCTTCGGATTTTCCGCAGGAATCAAATATTTCCTTTACTATTTTCATATCTTCAGGTGTAATATTGGAATTACCGGAAAGAGATGCCATTCCCATTCCCACCATAGAAGGTGTATTCGGCATTACCCTGACAATTTTTGCATCCCTGCCCAGATATTCTTCCAGCTCAGATATACCCACGCTTGCCACAATTGAAACAAAAATCTGATCTTTTCTTATTCTATCTTTAATTGATTCAAACATTGCCGGAAAGAATATAGGTTTAACACAGAACAACAAAACATCGCTGTTTGCCGCCACTTCTCCGTTTGAATCGCACTTATTTATGCCGGTTTCCTCCGCCAGCAAATCCAGCTTTTCGGGTGAACGGTTTGATGCATACACATTTGCAGCTCTTCCGTTCCCGGCAGCAACATATCCCTTAAGAATTGATGCACCCATATTTCCGGTGCCAATAAAACCAACCTTCATATCGTTCCTCCCCTAAAATCTTTAATACTCTGCATTTTACGCAGACATGAGTTTTCCTTTTAATATTCTATTACAATAACCGTGCTTGTTCAAGTAAAAAGAGAATAAAAACACTGCTTATTCATCATTTGCCGGAGCAATCGTATTTGATTGTTTATTTGATTGTTTCAATCACACATTTATGCTTTTTACTCTCCTTATCGTAGCTGATTCCCGCCAACAGGATTTCTTTTTCATATCCGCTCAGGGCTCCGCCATATCTCTTTTCTTTTATCTGACGGATTGCGGTGTCCGCAGATTCATCACATTTAAGCTCTATTATCATCGCAGGGCGGCTTCCCGCCTCCCGTCTCGGTATAAACGCAAAGTCGGCAAAGCCTTTTCCCGCCGGCAGCTCCCGGACTATCGTGTAGTACGCCGGTGCTGTAAAATATGCCATTGTTATCGCACAGCTCAGAGAATTCTCATCGTTATATTTCAGAACAGAAGTATAGGTCTCATGGGCAAGCTCCAGAAGCTCCGCAACCTTTTCCTCTTCTCCGTCAATTGTAGCCCACAGCAGCTCCTCACATCTCGATATCGTTTTCGCTATGTCCTTCCAGTTTCCTGTTGCCAGAGCGGCCTGAAAAGCCATACTTACCTCAAAGTTCGGAATATACGCCTTACTGCGCTCCTCATCATATCCCAGATAACCCAGATGAATCAGCGCAGTAAGGGCATCATCCTTCGAATTTATTACACTCAAATCATTTTTAAATCCGTTCACATTTACCGGTACTTTTTCTCCCGACAGCATCCTGAAAACATCTTCCTTCAGCCCGTCAAAATTCAGGGTAATGAAATCATTGATCGTATCAAAGGATGATGTGTTTTTCCAGTAGGATTTCAGCTTCTGATCAACCATAGCCTGATATACCGAATTCGGGTTGTACATATGCTGTCCGTTAATAAGGTAGCCGTTGTACCATTCTTTTATAGAATCAAAATCCATCTCATATTTTTCACAGAGCTCTTTAACCTCAGCCTCCGTAAATCCGAAATATTGTGTAAGCTGCATGGAGTCAACCATTGTATATTCTCTGAAGTTGTTAAGTGCGGATTCATCCCTGATTTTCTTTATCGGCAGAATCCCCGTAATATATGCCAGTGCCAGAAAGCTTTTAGACTCCTCGCTTTTAAATAATGAATGCAGAAACTGCAGGTATTTATGCACAAGATCGGGCCTGTCTGAGTGATTTCTCACCACACAGTCCCATTCGTCGATGATAATAATGAAAGGTATTTTCGACTTTTTATAAATATCATTAATCAGCAGATAAGAATCCTTAGCATAGTTAAGCTCTTTACCATATGCTTCAAGAAAATCTTCCTTCAGTCTTTTTTCGATTTCTTCCACCAGATCCTCCTTGTGAAAATCCGCCACAGAGGAAATGTCCATATGAATCACGTTATATTTGTTCAGATGCTCCTCAAAATCCGGAGCTTCTGAAATTTCAAATTCTGAGAAAAGCTCCTTCGAATCGCTTCCGAGACTGTAATACGCATCGATCATTCCCGCAGCCTGAGATTTTCCAAACCTGCGGGCATGACTCAGCGCTATGCACTTTCTTGGTGTCAGCAACATACTGTTTAATTCATTTAATAAGCCGGTTTTATCTACATACAGTTCATCTCGACTATCATAGTAAAAACTTCTGTTTCCCGGATTAAAATACGTTCCCATTCTTTCTACCCCCATACCGGACTCTTCATATCATATCAATCTTTTTCTCATAATATCATATTGCAGAGTCGATTTCTACAATTTATATCTGAAAAAGGGTACAGATTATTAAAAGCAAATGCCGGATAATTCGAATGACTTATCAGGCGTTTTACCACTGTTATTCCAAAATGGATTCTTCATCGTCCGTACACACAGATGTAAGTGTTAATGGTGATGCTGATATTTGAATATGTAACCTGCATAGTAAAATTTATAGTATCTTTTCTTACTTTACAAAAATAATAGAATGAAGTACAATATAGGATATGTAATTTTATATCTAATTTTCTTTTTATAGATGGAGGTATTCTATGCCCGGTAAAATTGGTTTCGATCCCAACAAATATCTTGAAGAACAGTCAAAATACATTCTCGACCGACTGCCCGAAGGTCAGCGCCTGTATATCGAATTCGGAGGCAAGCTGATTTACGACAAACACGCAAAACGTGTTCTGCCGGGGTTCGATGAGAATTCCAAAATCAAGATTCTATCAAGACTCAAAGACAACCTTGAAATTATTATATGTATTTATTCGGGAGACATTGAACGAAATAAAACCCGACAGGATTTCGGCATTACCTACGATTCCGAGGTTTTCAAACTCATTGATGATTTCAGAAATCACAAACTCAGCGTAAACAGTGTCGTTATTACAAGATATTCCCCTCATCCGGCAACCGATGCTTTTATGAACAAGCTTCAGCGCCGCGGAATCACGGTTTACACTCATAAAGCCACTGCAGGTTATCCTACTGATGTCGATAAAATCGTAAGTGATGAAGGATATGGTGCTAACCCGTATATTGAAACATCGAAAAAAATCGTAGCCGTTACGGGTCCGGGACCGGGAAGCGGAAAGCTTGCCACCTGTCTCAGTCAGCTTTATCACGAAAACAAGCTCGGCAATAAGGTGGCATACTCAAAATTCGAAACCTTCCCTGTATGGAATGTGCCTCTTAAACATCCGCTGAATGCCGCATATGAAGCTGCCACAATCGATCTTAATGACGTAAACATGATAGACAATTATCATCTTGAAGCTCACGGAGTAATGGCTGTCAACTATAACAGAGATCTGGAAATGTTCCCGGTAATCAAGAGAATTATCGAAAGAATTACCGGTGAAGAATCTGTTTACCAGTCTCCTACCGATATGGGCGTGAACCGTATAGGTTTTTCTATTATTGATGATGAAGCTGTTCGTGAAGCTTCTCTTCAGGAGATAATCAGAAGATATCTTATAGCAAAATGTGATTTCAAGACAGGTAAAATTTCGGAGAAATCTTTAAAGAAAGCTAAACTCCTTATGGATGACTATGACCTGAAAGAGGAAGGCAGATGTGTTGTTTCACCGGCAAGAGAAAAAGCTGCTTTAATTAATGCCGGCAGAGATGATGATCAGCATCTCGCTGTTATGTCGCTGATGCTGCCCAACGGTAAAATTGTAACAGGTAAAAGCTCTCCTGTAATGGATGCTCCCTCCGCATGTATACTTAATGCAATAAAAGAGTTAGCCGGTCTGGCCGACGAGCTTCATCTTATCTCACCTGTTGTACTGGAACCGATACAGTATCTGAAATGCAATGTCAGAAAGAAAGAGAGCGGTGCTATGGATCTGGGAGAAACCCTGACCGCTCTGACAATATGTGCGGCAACCAATCCTACCGCACAGGTTGCACTGGAAAACCTTTCTCTCCTCAGAGACTGTCCCGCTCACAGCACAATGCTTATGAATAAGAATGCTGAAATGACTCTTGTTGATCTGGGCATAGACTGCACCTGTGATCCTCAGTATCAATCGAATAATCTTTTTTATATATAATTCGGTAAAACCGCATAACATAATAAAACAGAGGAAGCCATACTGCTTCCTCTTACTTTTTGGTTATCCGACTTTTTTCACTGTTCCGTCTCCGTTTTCAACCCGGTTTTTATTAATCAGATTTCTGTTTCATTTTTCCGTTTCATTAAATATTTCCCAAAAATATATTTTTTAAATGCTTTCCGGCTGCGGCTTTCATCTCTGTCATCAAATCAGTATCGGTAGGCTTTTTATCCAGCACCTTATACATAGGGAAAAATCTGCTGATATGCAGCGGTATCTCCGGATTGATTCCCGCAAGCCATGCAGCTGCCTTTTCCACTTCCTCCGGGCTGTCATTCTCTCCCGGCACTGCGAGCCATGTAATCTCCACATGGCAGCTTTCCGAAGCAATTTCAATACTTCGTTTAACAGTGTCCAGTCTGCCTCCGATTTTTTTATATCCTTCATCATTAAAGTATTTTAAATCAATGTTCATGGCATCGAAATACGGCAGCAGCTTTCTCAGAGGTTCTTCGTTTATCATACCGTTGGTAACCATCACGTTTATCAGCCCCTGTTCTTTTGACAGCTTTGCCGTATCCAGCATGAAATCATACATGGTTACCGGTTCATTGTAGGTAAAGGCAATCCCTATATTACCCTGTGTTTTCAGGGATAAAGCGGTATTAACCACTTCTTCCGGATTTGTATCCATCATTTCAATTTCTTCCTGGGCAGCCATGGAGAATCCGAAGTTCTGACAATGCGGACATCTCATATTACATCCGTTCGCACCTATCGAAAGAATTTTACTTCCCGGCATAAACATCTTCAGCGGTTTCTTCTCTATCGGATCTAAACACGCCACCGCAAGAAAACCGTAATTAACATTTACTATTTTTCCCTTTATATTTCCTCTTACACCGCAGAAGCCGCGTTCTCCTTCTTCAAGGGCACAGCTCCACGGACATATTTCACACTTCACTTTACTCATATATGTCTCACCACTTCAAATCGCTTAATTTCAAAACCCGATGATTTTGGAATGCCCGCCTTCTGAAGTGCAATGGCCACCTGCTGTTCCACCGTATCAATTCCCGGCAGATTCGGCAGAAGCAGACCTTCGGCGCAGCCCATTCCCACTATTACTCCGTATTTATGTGGATCCAGCATATCCGTGGAATCCACCTTTTCCGGGATTCCCAGCACATCAACACTTATTTCTATTTCTTCAAGCTCATGCTCTTTAAGTGCGTCGAATCTTGTGTCTCCGAATCCGGCGGCCAAAGCATTATTAATTATTTCATCGGCCACGCATTCTTCCCCCGGATTAATCGTTCCCATGCATCCTCTCAGGCGGCCTTCCTTCTTAATCGATACAAAAACTCCGGCCTTCTTATCAATCAGCTCGCCTTCAAGATTATCGGGTTTCTGAAGCTTGCACCGCTTTATCAGAAATGATTCCAGAGATTTTCTTGCAAGTTTAACATATTCATCCTCAAGAGAACGCTTTTTCTCAAGTTCGGCTTTCTTTTCATCAATATACTGATTCAGAAAATCCCTGTTTTCGTCATAGCCGTCTGTTTCAAATCTGCATACAGAATATCCTACTCCCAACGGGCCTTCATATGAAAGGAAATCCGGTCTGACTGCGGTGCTGTCCAGAATTCCTGCCATAATCGTAAATCCCCTCATTCCGCATTCTCCGGCTGCATCGCAGAATTCATCATCAAAATCAAGAAAATCTTTGAAATTTCCCGATGCCATATCCATTGTCACTCTGGCGTCAAACTGAGGTCCTTCCGGAGCGAATTTATACGGTCCGCTGTTTTTAAGATAATGGGACAAATCTCCGCTGGCGATTACCACCACATTTTTATCGCATTTATCCACGGCATTACGAACAGCCATTCCGAAAGCATAATGCTCTTTTAGCGTCAGTCCCGAAATTCCTATTCTCACTGTTTTATAATCAGAGAGATATTTGTTTACGAAATACAACGGAACCATAGTGCCCTGATCAAGGGCTTTGTTCTGCTCACCCAGAGTACCTGCGGGAATATTCATTGCTTCGGCTTCCCGGCTGATCAGTTCCACCAGTTCTGTGTCATATTTTACCTTCATTCCGACCTTCGGGCAGCCATAGTCATCAAAATCACCGAAAGCTGATTCCCCCGGTGAAATATGAATATAGTCCGAATACATTATTGAATGCGGTGTAAGCACCACTATAGTATCCGGTTTCAGTTCTGCAATCTCCGCAGCAACCCGCTCATATGCATCGACAGTTCTCTGCGCCTTCTTTTCCTCTCCCTGACCGATTTCCGGAAGGATAAACGGAGGATGCGGAAGGATATAAGTATTCAATAAAGCCATATTTTACTCCTTTATTATTGTCTCCACCGATATCCGCAGCTTCTCATCTGTGTCACATTATATTGTAACTACTCCATCGTAAATATATTCGGCATTTCCTGTCATGTATACTGTATCATCAGTGTATTTAACAATAAGGCTTCCGCCTCTTACCTTAACTGTAATGTCTGTGTTCTTATCACAGTATCCGTTTTCCACTGCCGCAACTGCCGCCGCACAGGCTCCTGTTCCGCAGGCCAGAGTCTCTCCGTTTCCTCTTTCCCATACACGAATCTTTATAGTATTCCTGTTTATGACTTTTACAAACTCCGTATTTACTCTTTCCG
This sequence comes from Firmicutes bacterium UBA1739, assembly GCA_002315385.1. Lineage (GTDB taxonomy): Bacteria > Bacillota > Clostridia > Peptostreptococcales > Anaerovoracaceae > UBA1739. The sequence goes on from DCHZ01000038.1 coordinate 75,226, forward strand.
GGAACACAGGGTCATTCTCAAATTTCGGCCCTATGGTTTCAAGCTCAAGAGCATCAATATTGTCATTGAATACAACGCAGTGAGGATTTCCCATGGAAACACAGGTTATCTTAAATCTGCCGCCGGCAATATCCGCCGGATAATTAATAACCTTTTCCGCATTAATATCGACAGGGACAAGCTTTGTATCAAGCTCTGCCTTCCCCATATCAACCTTTGCCAGTGCTATTTCCCCGTTCTTTCTGAAAAGCTCTATTTTCTTGATTCCGCTTAGAGTTTCTATTGTCATTTTTTCTTTATTCACAATCCTGCTGTCATAAAGAATCTTTCCGACGCAGCGGATAGCATTTCCGCACATTTTTCCTTCACTGCCGTCCTGATTGAACATTCTCATCTTGGCATCCGCAATGTCAGACGGGCAGATCAGCACAACTCCGTCGCCGCCGATTCCCAGATTTCTGTCGGAAAGACTTACACTGAGACCTTCCGGATTATTAATGCTCTGGTCGAAACAATTGAAGTAAATATAGTCATTTCTGCATCCGTGCATTTTGGTAAATCTGAGTTTCTGTCTTTCGGTTCTCATGTCATTGATATTTACAAGCTCCGTACTCTTCTGGGAATACTTGCTTCTGAGACATTCTGCCAGAGCATTGGCAGTATCAAGAGAAGTGAGACACGGAATGCTGAGTTCGACTGTCTTTCTTCTGATTTTTACGGAATCCGCAGTAGGTATTCTCCCCTTGGAAGAAGTGGAAATTACATAGTCTATCTTGCCGCTCTGAAGAAGTGTGAGACAGTTATTATCCGATTCGTGGATTTTATCTACCATATTAACCGTCATTCCTTCTTTTCTCAGAACATCCGCAGTTCCGTGAGTAGCATAAAGCTCATATCCGAGGTTAACGAATTTTCTTGCGATATCACCGATTTCCTTTTTGTCCACATCTCTGATAGTAATAAGAACTCCGCCTCCGGATTTTCTCATCTTATATCCCGCAGCCACAAGGCCTTTGTAAAGAGCTTCTTCCAGAGTTCCGGCAAGACCCAGTACCTCACCTGTAGATTTCATTTCCGGTCCGAGATGAGTATCTACGTTAATCAGTTTTTCAAATGAGAATACAGGTACCTTTACCGCTACATAAGGAGGAATTTTATATATTCCTGTTCCGTAGCCCATATCCTTAAGCTTTTCGCCGAACATGGTTCTTGTTGCCAGTTCCGCCATGGGAACGCCTGTAACCTTGGTAATGTAAGGTATTGTTCTGGAGGATCTGGGATTTACTTCTATTACATATAACTCATTTTCATAAATAAGATACTGAATGTTTACAAGGCCCCTGGTTTCCAGTGCCACAGCCAGTCTCTTAGAATAGTCAAGAATCTTCTCCGTAAAATCATCGGTAAGGCTCATAGCCGGATATACCGCAATCGAGTCTCCGGAATGAACGCCGGTTCTTTCTATATGCTCCATGATCCCCGGAATAAGAATGTCCTCACCGTCACAGATTGCATCTATCTCCAGCTCTGTCCCCATCATATATTTATCAATAAGTACAGGATTTTCGATATTCTGAGCAAGAATAATATCCATGTATTCATCTACGTCTTTTTCGCTGAAAGCAATAATCATATTCTGCCCGCCGAGTACATACGAAGGTCTCAGCAGTACGGGATATCCGATTTTATCTGCAATGTCAAAGGCTTCATCTTTTGACATAACCGTGTAACCCACAGGTCTCTTGATGTTAAGCTCTTCCAGAAGCTCATCGAATCTCTCTCTGTCTTCCGCACGGTCGATGCTGTCAGCAGTTGTTCCCAGAATTTTAATTCCCTGTTCGTTGAGGAATTTCGTTAATTTAATTGCAGTCTGACCGCCGAAAGCAACTACAACTCCGTAAGGCTTCTCCACCTGAATTATGCTCATCACATCTTCATTTGTCAGAGGTTCGAAATAAAGACGGTCCGCCGTATCGAAATCCGTTGAAACAGTTTCCGGGTTGTTATTTACTATTACCACATCATATCCGAGTTTTTTCAGTGCCCATACACACTGCACCGAAGCATAGTCGAATTCGATACCCTGACCTATTCTGATAGGTCCCGCACCGAATACAATAATGGTTTTCCTGCCGTCCTTATGTGCCTGAATAAATTCCTCAGCCTCATTCTCCTCATCAAATACCGAATAAAAATACGGTGTTTCGGCCGCAAATTCAGCCGCACAGGTATCTACCATTTTATATGACGCAAATCTCGGTTCCGTAATTTCACATCCTGACAGCTCCTTAACCAGTGCATCCGTGAATCCGAGTTTTTTCGCATCAAGGTATAACTCACTGTCAAGTGTACCGCATCCCATCAGACTTCTCTCCATGTTAACGAGATTGAGCATCTTATATGTGAACCATCTGTCTATTTTTGTGATTTCAAAAATCTCATCGGGAGAAATTCCGCGTTTGAGGGCTTCATATACGACAAACAGTCTGTTGTCATCGCAGTCAGCCAGCTTTGAGTGGATTTCATCTGTGCTGAGATTCTTTAATTTCGGATCGTTGAGACTGTTTCTGCCGATTTCGGCTCCCCTGACAGCTTTCATAATAGCCTGCTCAAAGCTTGTGCCGATAGCCATTACCTCGCCTGTGGCCTTCATCTGTGTTCCGAGCTCGCGTTTTGCATATACAAATTTATCAAACGGCCATTTCGGGAATTTTACCACAATATAATCCACAGAAGGCTCAAAGCATGCATAAGTCGTTCCCGTAATAGCATTTTTAATTTCATCCAGTGTATACCCCACCGCAATTTTAGATGCCACCTTGGCAATGGGATATCCCGTTGCTTTTGAAGCCAGAGCCGATGATCTCGAAACTCTCGGATTTACCTCGATAACGGCATATTCGAAGCTGTCCGGATTAAGTGCAAACTGACAGTTGCACCCGCCTTCTACTTCAAGCTCATTTACTATATCAATAGCAGCCTTTCTGAGCATTCCGAATTCCCTCGTTGACAGTGTAACAGCCGGAGCCACTACAATACTGTCTCCCGTGTGTACGCCTACAGGGTCAACATTTTCCATACTGCAGACACTGATGCTGTTGCCTTTTCTGTCGCGTATCACTTCAAATTCTATTTCCTTCCATCCCGAAACACATTTTTCAACCAGACACTGTGTTATCGGTGAAAGTCTCAGGCCGTTTGAAGTGATTTCCACCAGTTCTTCTTCATTATTAACAATTCCGCCACCGGTTCCGCCAAGAGTAAATCCCGGTCTTATTATCAGCGGGTATCCTACTTCTTCCGCAAATCTGATAGCATGGTCCACATCATGCACCACCACAGAAGGGATAACCGGCTGACCGATTTTTTCCATTGTATCCTTAAAAATCTGTCTGTCTTCTGCCTTATCTATTGTTTCGCGTTTTGAGCCGAGAAGCTTTACCCCATGACTCTTCAGAAAACCCTCCGCATCCAGCTGCATCGAAAGATTCAGACCGGTCTGTCCTCCAAGATTTGACAGAATACTGTCGGGCTTTTCTTTTTCGATTATTCTTTTGACTATTTCCGTAGTAAGCGGTTCGATATAAATTTTATCGGCCATAACGTGATCTGTCATGATTGTGGCCGGATTCGAGTTGACGAGAACAACCTCAAGGCCTTCTTCCTTCAGTGCCCTGCAGGCCTGTGTACCCGCATAATCGAATTCGGCAGCCTGTCCTATAACAATAGGGCCTGAACCTATAACTAATACTTTCTTAATGTCTTTATTTAGAGGCATTCTTCTTTCCTCCCTTCATCATATCGATAAACATTCCGAAAAACATTCCCGGTTCCTCTTTTGAGAACACAGGGTCCGGATTAAACTGTACTGAAAATGCACGTCTGTCGGTGTACTCAATACCTTCACACGAATTATCATTCACATTTACAAATCTTTCTTCGGCATTTGCCGGAAGTGATTCGGATTTAACATAGTATCCGTGATTCTGACCTGTAATCAGAATTCTGTCCAGCTTTCTGTCCAATACAGGCTGGCTTGAACCTCTGTGCCCGTATTTCAGCATAGCTGTTTCGGCTCCCTGCGCAAGAGCCATGAGCTGATGCCCCATGCATACTCCCGACATTGGAATTCTTCTGTCGAGCATTTTTTTCACTTCTTTTATTATTTCTTTATTATCCGCAGGATTTCCCGGTCCGTCCGAAAGCAGAACCGCATCCGGTGAGAATCCCATTATTTTTTCAGCCGTTGTCTGGGCCGGAACATCTATTACTGTAATTCCAGCCTTCAGCATGCTGTTTCTTAAATCCGCTCTGGCACCGAAATTCCATAATACCACTCTGTATTCTTCAGCTTCAGCTTCATACACAGTAATTTCGGAAGGAGTAGTGTCCTCTACGGCTCCGGTAATACTATAATTTTTCAGTTCCTCAGCTGTCTTTTCCATATCATCTGTACTGTATGCGAGTTTTCCCTTCATCACTCCGTTTTCACGAATAATTTTTGTCAGTTTTCTCGTATCTATTCCATAAAGTCCCGGAATTTTATTTTCCTTTAAAAAAGTGTCAATATCCCCTTCACTTCTGAAGTTAGAAGGATTATGACACCACTCTCTTACAATATATGCATTTAAACTTACTTTTTCGTTTACCAAATCTTCTGAAATCCTGCCGTAATTTCCTATCAAAGGAAAAGTCTGCACAACAATCTGCCCGTAATAGCCCGGATCGGTCAATGTCTCAAGATAACCCACCACAGAAGTTGTGAATACCACTTCTCCGACAGCTTCCTTCTCATATCCGAAACTTTTTCCCTCAAAAATTTCTCCGTTTTCGAGAATCAGATATGCCTTCTTTTCATTCATTTCTCTCACTCCTGTCTTTTTTCATCCACTAACTTAAATCGGTATATTATATCAAAAAATCTTTTCGGATTCAATACAAAATTCTGTCATAATTAAAGTTTTGGTCAGTATTCACAGACCGGTCATTTGCGCTTTGAATATAAGGACTGTGAATAAAAACAAATTTTACGGTCACGTTTTGTCCGCGTTTACGATTGCTGTTCGCTCTCCAGAATTTCTTCTATATCTTCCTCGACTTCGTCGCGAATCACATCCATCATGTGTTCGGCATAGCTTGCCGCTTCGTCTTCAGCTATCTCTTCTGCCTTTTCGCTGTCTCCTCCGTTCATATTATATGTTATCATATATGCCTCTGTATATTTTTCCCTGTAAAGTCTTTCATATTCTTCATCCATTTTTTTCTCTACCAGTTCATAGAACCGTTCATCTTTTACTACTGCCATAATATGCCTCTCTCCTGTTTCTTTCATATAATATTCGATGCGGATTAACAAACCCGCATCGCCTAATAGCTTTCAGCTCTTATCGTTACACAGACTGAAGCCTTTTCTATTTCTTTGCACTGAACAGGAACAGACCAAATATTATTATTGCCGCTCCTACGTACATCCCCATTGTCGGAACCTCGAATACTATCAGGAATCCCAGCAGCATTGCGATAGCCGGCTGAATAAACATGAAATTTGATACTTCGCTGGTCTTTTCAGCCATGCTGAGAGCCTTGCTCCAGAGAAGATATGCAATAGCACTCGGGAAAATACCCATATACGCCACTGAAAGCCAGTGTCTGAGTCCTGCGTTTGCCGCCTGCTCCACTCCTCCGAAGGGCATGAATACCAGAAGCATTATTGCCCCAAGAATGATACTGTATGCCGTAGCCTGCAGCGCAGTATATCGCTTTGTCAGCTTTCTCTGAAGCAGATTATAACCGGCAAGGAATACTGCCGCAATCAGCATCCAGAAAATTCCTGTATTAATTGAAAGCACTCCGTCCCACAGCATCAGAACGACTATTCCGAAAAAACAGATTCCTATCGCGATCCAGCCTCCGGCACGTATTTTTTCCTTGAAAATGATTCTTGCGAAAATTGCGGTTATTACCGGAGTAATTGCAATTACAATGCAGGCAGTTGCCGATGTGAGCATATTAATACCCTTGTTAAACACCAGCTGATACACACTGAAGCCTATGGCCGCTGAAAGAAGGAATACCGGAATATCTTTTTTTGCCGGAAGTCCTATTTTCTTTACAATAGCAAAAACAAGCATAAACAGTCCCGCAAAAATAAATCTGTACATGCTGAGCACGGGAACCGTAAAAACCTCCAGGGCAACCTTTGTAAAAGCAAATGATGATGCCCAGAGTGTTACCGTAATCAATGCGAAAATATGATAATTTCTGATTTTTATCTTACGCTTTTCGGTAATATTCTCAGCCTTAACCATACTTTCCTTCTTTTCTTTATCCGTCATAGTCATTATTTTTTCTGTTTTCCTTTCTTACATCCGAATTAATGCGGCTTTTTCTTTACTGTTTTTTTACCTTCAGACTTCTTAATAAAGCTTTATCCTCATTCGAAACCCTGTAAGACTCCACACACTTTCTGATTGCTTTATTATGAGCAGTCGCATCCAGCTTTTTTTCTTCAAGCAGCGCCAGTACTTTCTCTCTGTATTTCACAAAAGCAGTCGATATAGTCCAGGCCGCAGCCATCATTACATAATACTCCTTCAGCTCGGTTTTCTCTATAATTTCCAGAACCCTGTCAATATATTCGTCATTGAGAAAATGATTCATCATCATTACAATCATAAACCTTTTTTCAAATTCTTTTTTTGAATCAGCATATTTTATTATGTAATCCCATACATCCGCCTGATTGTCTTTAGCCGATTTAAAACCCGAGCAAAACGTGTCACATATCGCCCAGTTATCGATTTTTTTAATGAATTCGTCCGTCAGTCTGAATCTTTCCCCTAAATCACATTTTATGTAGTTCAGAACCATTCCCTGAATCATTATTTCCTCATAGGAATTGTCCCTTGCAACACTCATAAATCCCTGCCAGTCTCTTTCCGCAATTCTTTTGGCAAATGTTCTGAGCTTAGGAACCCGTACACCGTACATATAATTGCTTCCCACGCTGAGACCGGTCTGAAAATCCTTATACTCGGAATCAGAGTTCTGACTCAGCTGAGTCACCAGAATCTGATAATCAAAATCCGTATACATATTTCTCCCCCGTGTAAATAATTATTCATTATTATAACATATTCCTTCATCGTTAGTTCATTTTTTCTCAAAATCGGCAATTATTTTTTGCGGTGTACGATTACGGGCGAGAGCGTTCCCGAGGTATACAGTCACTTAGAATTCATTTAATAACAAACCGGAGATTCGAAATGACTGTATAACTGTAGGGACATTGGAGGACGCCGGTTCTTAGTGACTGGCAAGCTACAGGCACAGACAGAGCTTAGAACCGCTGCGTCCGATTATG
>DCHZ01000038.1:82613-139121 GCA_002315385.1 Firmicutes bacterium UBA1739
GCGAGAGCGTTCCCGAGGTATACAGTCACTTCGAATCTTATTCTTTACTGTTCATATATATAATTCATACTTTTTCTGTAATAATTGTTCATATCAGCAAAAAAAAATTCTTAACCGTTAAATTTTTGTGTATATTAATTGCTATTTGCATACTGTTACTGTATAATACATGTGTTAATTTGTTTGTAATTTATTTTCAAATACAGAATAGGAGAAACAAAATGGAAAGAACAGTAGGTACTGTATCCAGAGGCCTTAGAGCCCCTATTATTCGTGAAGGCGATGATCTTAAAAAAATTGTACTCGACGTTGTATTGGGCGCACAGAAAGCCGGAGAATTTGAAATCCGTGACAAAGACGTTCTGGCAATTACAGAAGCAGTAGTTGCAAGAGCCCAGGGAAATTATGCAACAAAGGAACAGCTTGCGGAAGATGTCAGAAAAAAACTCGGCGGCGAAACCATCGGTGTTATTTTCCCGATTCTGAGCAGAAACCGTTTTGCAATCTGCCTAAGAGGTATCGCAAAGGGTGCCAAAAAGGTTGTTTTAATGCTCAGTTACCCCAGCGATGAGGTGGGAAATCATATCGTTGACCTCGATCTCCTTGACGATGCGGGAATCAATCCTTATACCGACGTTCTTACCCTCAATGAGTTTGAAGCTAAATTCGGAAAATCCAAGCACACCTTCACAGGCGTTGATTATATCAATTACTACAAAGGCCTTATCGAAGAAGAAGGAGCCGAAGCTGAGGTTATTCTTTCAAACAATCCGAGAACAATTCTTCAGTATACAGACAGAGTCATCACTGCTGACATTCATTCCAGAGTCAGAACCAAGAAGCTTCTTAAAAATGCCGGAGCAAAACTGGTTTTCGGACTTGACGACCTTCTTACCGAAAGTGTAAACGGCAGCGGCTTCAACACAAAGTACGGAATCCTCGGCAGCAACAAGGCAACAGAAGACACCATTAAGCTGTTTCCTAACGACTGTACCGCATTTGTCAAAGAGCTTCAGGCTGAAATCAAAAAAATCACAGGCAAAACAATAGAAGTCATGGTTTACGGTGACGGTGCGTTCAAAGACCCTGTTGGGAAAATCTGGGAGCTTGCGGATCCTGTTGTATCTCCGGGTTACACCGACGGTCTCATAGGAACTCCAAACGAAGTCAAAATCAAATATCTTGCTGACAACGATTTTGCGGATCTGCAGGGTGAAGAACTTAAAGCTGCGATTTCGGAATACATCAAACACAAAGACAGCAATCTCGGTGACTCCATGGTAGCACAGGGTACGACTCCGAGAAGACTTACGGACCTTATCGGTTCATTATGTGACCTTACCTCCGGCAGCGGTGACAAGGGTACACCTATTGTTTACATCCAGGGTTACTTCGACAATTATACAAAATAGACAGATTTAATTCTGTAACGCTTTATCCCGAATTATGACGGAATCATTCCCCTGCGCATTTTGGCGCAGGGGTTTAATTTTATACCGCAGCTAAAATCCGGCAGACTGTCTGAGAATAAAAAAAAGCGCCTAAGCACTTAATGCTCTGCGCCGAATTTCTGTAATTTACATTAAGAGATAAATTTAGACAACTGCCTTTAAAGCAGGTGTATGCTTTTTAATCACTCTTCTCAATATTGTCCTCGATGCCCATGTCAGCTCCTGAACGGCACAGATTTTATCTGCCGCACATACAAGCCAGCTTTCCTTATAAACAGGCAGTGCTATGTTAAGCGGAAACATATGCTTAACTATTATGTCCCTTTCTATGTCATTAAGTTCAAAATCTCTGCCTGCTTTTTCCAGAGCAACTTCCGCATGACCGAAACCGTGTGGCTTTCTGTCGGGATTTTTATCGGTATGCCAGTCATAAAGAAAATAATCATGAAGCAATGCTCCTCTGACTACGGATTCCTGGTCAACTTTTATATTTAATCTTTTTATCAATCTGATACTCATATGGGCAACTCTTACCGAATGCTCAAAACATGATATTACCCCGTGATGCAGCAGCGTTTTTTCATATTCCATTCCTTCCGAAAGAAGGATATCATTTCCGTACTGAATAAGTTTAGAAGAATTGGCTTTCATCTGAACCTGTACCTCCCGCAAGAACAATTTTTAACATTATATTATATTCAAATTCAATAATCAATAACCCTGTTTATCAGTTTGCGGGCAGAATAATGTTTTTTATGTGAACAATTCTCCCTTGCTTTGCCTGTAAGTTTCTACTATAATTTTAGCAGCAAGTAAAAATATTACAGGAGACAATGAAATGCTGGATTATCACGTACACACTAGCTTATCGGACGATTCCGACACACCCGCAGAACTGATGATAGAGGAAGCCATCCGGCTGGGGATTAAAGAAATCGCAGTCACAGATCATCATGATCCGGATTATCCCGATCCCGATTTCCCGTTCAATTTGAATTTTACGGATTACCACGAAATGCTGGAAAGAACTTCCGAAAAATATTATAAAAGCTTAAACATAAAAAAAGGGCTTGAACTGGGCATTCAGCAGACAAGTCTTGACAAATGCCGGGCCTCTGCCGGGAACTATCCTTATGATTTCATCATCGGTTCCTTTCACATGTCCGGCGGAATTCCGGTGGACTTTCCTGAATTTTATCAGGACAGAAGCGGCATAGAAATTCAGGAAGGTTATTACAGAGATATACTTGAGTGCGTAAAAATATTTAAGAATTACAGCATTATCGGCCACATGAACCTTGTGGACCGGTATCAGCATATTTACAGACCGGAGGAACCGCTGAATCCTCCGGAAATCATGGATATTGTCAGAGAAATACTCAAAGTAATAATATACGACGGAAAAGGGCTCGAAATCAACACCTCATCTTTCAGATATAAAACTCCGGTTTCGGTACCTTCTCCGGAAATACTTAAAATGTACAAAGAGCTCGGAGGCGAGATTCTGACACTGGGTTCAGATGCCCATACCCCTGAATTCCTGTCATATAATTTCAGATATGCCATCGATCTTGCGGAATCCTGCGGTTTCCGCTACATTGCATCCTTCAAAGAGATGAAACCTGATTTTATTAAAACAATGCATCTATGAATGATAGCAGGATGGTCTCTGAATTCTCTATGGATAATACTTCGCCGTATCACTCATCTTCCCGGGTGAGCCTGCAATAAAGATTGGTAAGCTTACGATGCGAAAAGGAATATCCCGTTTATTCGTGTGATTTGATTGTCACATATTCTGATGATGGCTCTGCAACTTTCAGATTATCCATAATACCAGAATCATAGTAAGCAGTATTTGTTTGAGCGGGATGCTCTGCATTAATATCAAATCCACCGCCAATGATAAAGTCTCTAAGAAGCTTATCAACCTTAATGTTTACCTTTGGCATGGGGATTTTAGATCCCTCAACGGCTTCAAAGTATGTTTTCGCTTTTACTTTATCAACCGTCGCTTTCAGATTGTCCAGACGTCCATATTCGTTAATAGTGGCGTCATCGACTTTAAGCGCCATCATATTACGAAGCATTGATTCATCAAGACCAAGAGCCACAGCCAGTTTATGGAATTGATCGTTCTTGGCTTTTTGCATGTATTCGCTGATATAATCACGGAGCGTTTTACCTCTTTCCGCTTTCACATCACCGGTCTGAATGTCGTGTAGGAAGATATTAGCGTACTTTTGCTCTTCCTGGGTCAGTGTGGCAAAGGTTTTATGCAATTCTTCTTTTGCGTCTGCAATATCTTCTGCATTTCCGCTTGTCAGAGCTTTCTTATACTTCTCAAAACGTGAGTTCATATAATCTGCGTCGATTTCATCCGTGTCTATCGTGGTCAGATAACCAGTCAGATCGTAAGGAGAATCTTCGCCCGGTTCTGATGTAACCTCTATAAACAGTTCTTTATAACGCAAAGCGAGGATTAGGTATGTCTTTTCGTCGAGAAGAAGGGAGACTGTTTTTACTTCACCGGTTGTTTCATCGGTAAAATCATAATCCAACTTATTCCAAACGAAGCCCTGAACTTTTCCAGATTCGAGATACTCATTGAATTCATTAAACAATTTAGCAAACTTTCTTCGTACCGTCATCTCCATTGGCAGACGCTCAAAATTGAAAACTCCTGCCTGCCCAAAGAGATTTTTGATCTGTGTAAACACAGAATTCATGTTTTCCAGATTTTTATCAAGCTTGACCGCAAACATTCCCAGTGGCTTGTCGCCTGAATAGAGTTTCACCGCAGCATTGATATTTCGTTCCATGGAGTACGGTGCACGATAGTATTTAATACAGCCAAACGGCTTATCCGGCCCAAAGAGACGGTTTGTGCGCGAGAACGCTTGAATAATACTTTCATATTGAAGCATTTTATCCAGATACAATACATTCAGCCACTTGGAATCGTAGCCGGTAAGCATCTGATCCACTACGATAAGCAGGTCAATCTGTTCTTCCGGAGCGAATTCGATTCTTTCATAGGGCTTTTTATGTGCAAGACGACATTGAATATCCTTTTTCATTTTGCTCCATGCATGAATTGTAAAGGTTTGATGATATTGTTTATTGTAATCTTCGATGAGTTCAATCAGAGCATCTTCTTTTTCAATCCCATGTCCATTGTTATCAATACTCGGATCAAAAAGTGCGGTTACTTTAAGGTCAGGGGCCACATCTTTGAAGCGTTTGTAATACCCGACCGCTTCCGGAATACTGGAAGTGGCAAAAATACCGTGGAACCTGTGGTTGTGGCTGATTGTAATCCAGTTTTCAACGATATCCTGAACTACCATCTTCTGATGTTCTTCGGTCCGATACTGTCCGTTTACAAGCAGGAAGTCTTCAATACCTTTTACGCGTTTCCCGTCGGTATCTAAATAACCCGCCATGGGTACATTGTTCATGTATTTGTAGTAGATTCTCTGCTTATGGGGATCAGAGAATACTTCTTCGACAGTTGCGGCTTTCGCTTTATCAAGTGCTACGGCTTCACGAATATCGTTTTCCTTGAACGTAAGGACTTTATCCGGATCGAAGCCGAGGACATTATTATCCCTGATACCATCAGCAATGCTGTAACGGTGCAACTCGTTTCCGAACACATCAGCGGTAGTATTGCCTTTCTTTTCGTTTTCAACATGAATAGGTGTTCCGCTGAAGCCGAAGAACAGCGCTTTGGGGAAAGTATGCTTTACTACCTGCATCATATTGCCGAAGGTAGAACGATGACACTCGTCAACGATAAACACAATGCGTTTTGAGGTAATCAAGTCGAGATCTGCTTTTTTGAGCTTACCTTCCGTATCGTCCTTAATATTGCTCATCTTCTGAACAGAAGTTACAATCAGCGTGTTCGCCGGATCATTGCTTTTCAGCTTCGCAATAAGCACGGATGTATCCTCTGTTTCCTGAACATCGTCCGTTGCTTCCGCAAATCCGCGATATTCACCGGCGCTCTGCGTTCCGAGTTCGATTCGATCAATAAGGAATACAACTTTATCGGCATCCTTTGAATTTGCTATCAGCTGTGCAGATTTGAATGATGTCATTGTTTTACCGGAACCTGTTGTGTGCCAGATATAGCCGCCTAGCTGATTGTTATTTTCCCATTTATGCTTTGCTACGGTATCGGAAATCTTATTTGCAGCATAGTATTGGTAGGATCTCATGACTTTGAGAACGCCATCTGTATCGTCTGCGACTGTATAGAACCCAATGAGCTGATGCGCCATAGGAATCGACAGAAATGACCGTGCCAGCGATTTCCATTCATTGATGGGCTCGTTATTAAAGTCAGCCCAATGGAAATAGAAGTCAGAGTTGAATTTTCCGTCCGAACCCGGATTGGCGAAGTAGACAGCTTCTTCCGGATTCATGGCAACAAAAATCTGTACGAGCGCGAAAAGACCGGTGAATACGCCCTCGTGGGAGTATTTTTCAATCTGATTGTATGCCTGAGATACCGGAATTCCGCTTTTTTTGAGTTCTACATGGATCAGCGGCATACCGTTTATGAGGAGCATAAAATCTCCGCGACGATTGGGTCGCATATCCGTTTTTGCCGTGAATTTAGGCTGCTGTGCAATCTGATAGCGGCTCTGTCCGGCGGCGATTTCCTGACGGTCATAAATCTTGAGCGACACTTCTTTTCCAAAGTGCACCTTATCGTCGGGGTTGTCGCGAGTGATAGAAACGCTTCTGCCGTTGATGAAGCCATTAAGCTTCAACGGAGTGCGCAGAGTTTCTATTTGCTCAATAATTTGCTGCATTTCCCCATCTGTAAGAGGATAATCATTCAGACGGTCAATACTGCGGTTGTTTTCAAATAGAATACTTGCCCAGTTTTGCAAAAGGTCTTTTTCCGTTTTGTATTGCAAAACCTCGGTTTCCCAGCCGCAGGATTCGGTCAGCATTTTTATCAGAGCATTTTCAAAGTCGGATTCTTTTGTGAATGCCATGATACCGCTCCTTTACTCTTCGTTTTTGATGTTTTCGGTTTTATAGACATTATAACCCTCGTAGTAATAGCTTGCGTCAATTCCTTTCATATACACTTCCCGGTCATTCACCTTATCCGTCAGGGCTGCTTTCAGCAAAACCTTGATTTCAACATCTTTGATTGGGCTGCGTTCCATTGCCAGGAGATAATCTTCCCTGTCCACAAGACTCCAGTCAATGACCATACCGAGTTCCTTTTTCAAAATAGCATCAAGCCAGATTCGGATGCTTCTACCGTTTCCTTCCCGGAATGGGTGAGCTACATTCATTTCTACGTATTTTTCAATTATTTCGTCAAAAGTACTCTGTGGCATTTTTGCAATATTTTCAAGTGCTACACTCAAATACATCAGCGGAGCAAACCGAAAATTACCTTTTGCTATGTTTACTGTTCGCACTTTACCGGCAAAATCATAGATTTCGTCAAACAGATATTTATGAATCATGGCAAGTCCCTCGAAATTATCAACAGGGAACGTATCGAGAAGTCCCGTTTCAAAAAGCTCTAAAGCTTTGATTTTGCTGATTTTTTCCTCCCTGCGAGCAAGTTCGGCGGAATCAGTGATGCCGAGTTTATTTTCCAATGCCATAAACTTTCTCCTTTCCATTATACAAACATCTTTTCAAGACAAGCTTTCTTCAAATTCCGAAGCTTTTCAAGCTCACGCAGATGAAGGGTGATAAGGGTGTCAAGGTGTGTGAAATACTCTCCTATCCTAATCTGTTCTTCTTTTCCCGGCATAGAAATTGGAAAGTCCACAAGTATATTTTGATTAAGATGCTTTATAGTTCCTCCAGTAGCTTTTTGTGCTACATAATCCATCAAAAATGGAGCCTTTAAGAACTGAAATAAATACTTACCATCTGTTTCATTTTCATCCTTAATTTCGACATTAAAGACACCCGCATTAAGTGTAGCTGGCATGCTCAACTCCTCAACATAAGCCACTTTTCCAAGAGTTCCGTCCTTTGTAATCAAGATGCTTCCATTCTTGATTTGTATATTTTTATCTTGGTCATATCTATATTTCTCAACATAGTGGCATGTAGAGAAATTTACCTTTCCGTTGTCAAAGTCTGTACCAGTAATTAGCATATAATCGCCAGTATCCAAGAACTCGGACGTACGAAGATTTTGCCACCCGATCCTTGCATGTATTGTGGCTAACTCAGACAACTTACGCTGTTCCCAAGCTTCCGTAAATCCGGCAAAGCGAACTTCGGGAACATTGCTGCCGTTTTTCGGGAACATTTTTTCGAGGCAAGACTTTTTCACGTTTACGAACTTATCATACTTACGCTGATGAAGGGTGATAAGGTTGTCGAGGTTGGCAAATAACTCCGAAATCTTATCTCGTTCTTGGACATTGGCGGGTATTTTAATTTCAATATCTGCCATTACATTGTTCATTAATTTAGGGTTTCCAACATAAGACACATAACTCTTTGCTACGTTGTTCAATGCCTCGGCAATCATTTGATTAGGTACTATATCTTTTTCAAGCAAAACCCCACAAACATTGGTACAATAGAACTTTCCGGCTCTATAATGAACCGTTCCGGCATTAGCACCATCAGTTGTCCAAGTAATTGCGTTTTCGTAAAGATAGTCTTGGTAGAATCCCATTAAGCCATTGTCCTTAGTTTGAGATGAATACACTGGATACGGCTTTTCGTCACTCATTTTCTCATCAGTTTGAGTGGCTGCGAGGACATATCCACGAGTCACCTTGAACATATCTGAAACCTTACGCTGTTCCCAAGCTTCCGTAAATCCGGCAAACCGAATCTCCGGTTTTTTCACTGTTTTGGTCATGTTATTCACCTCCCAAAAGCTTTTTGAACTCAGCAAGACCCTGCATGTCGTAATCATTGCCGGTCAGCTGATCCAGCATGCCTGCCAAAGATGATTCTACGCTGCGGATTTCTTCCTCAACCTCAAAGAATGTTGTATCGTATTTCTTAGCAAGAGCTTCCAGATTGGAAACAAACGCACTTACGATGTTTTCGGGCAGTTTAGCAAGACCGTTTACGACAGGGAGAATCCATTTATCCTTCAGTAGTTCTTTCACATCATCATCGGAAAGTTCTTCGATCTTTGCTTTTGTTTCAAGATGGAGAGTTTTGGAATCGTCTTTGATCTTTTTCCTGGTTGCTTTTTCTTCCGCAGCCAGATTGTCAACCTTTTTGAGAATATCGAGAATTTCCGGCTCAACTTCTTTGTCTTTAACCGCTTTCTTTACCGCAGCTGCAACAAATGCGGTCTTATCATAGTTGACAAAATCCTTTTCTTTCTCTTCCTCGGGCAGTTCATCGAGCAATTCCTCAAACTCGGTGGTGATTTCCGTCAGGCGCGTTTCTTTTGCTTTGAGTGCAGAAAGCTTATCAGAGAAATGTCTTCTCTGCACCAGCTCAAAAGGAATCACATGACCGACCCATCCGTCCTGAACTTCGGTATCTTTTCCGTCTTTCTTCTTAACGACCATATTTGGATCAACTTTCTTTGTCGCGTCAAACCCTTCGGTCTGGATGATTTCAAGGTCAACTGCGATTTTGGTCCATTCATTATCCAAAAGCTGGTATGCCTCATATCTGTCGACAAGAGGAATCCCGGCGAGACGGTCAAATATCTTAGCCGAAAGAACGTTTTCTTCTTTGGAAATATTGATAGCCTCCATGCCGCTGATCAATTCTTCGGACAAATAGGAATCAAAGTCGGTAAACGCAGAATTGAATTTCCCCTCAAAATCAGTAACATCAGCGTGCTCGTGGACTGCTTTTTTGATATCTTCTACATTGAAATGTAGATACGGAGCATCAGCGTCGTAAAACAAAGCTTTTTTGAGCGTAGGGAAAGCTTCCCAATATGCTCTCAGGTCATTCATTTCACCGGCAGGAATGCCTCCAAACATAGAAGCAAAAATATCCCAGCTTTCAGGTTTTTCGGAAGAGTCCACATAGCGAGGAATGTTAAGGTTATAATCGTTCCGGCGGATATCTTCTCTGCTTACGACCTTAGAGAACTTCGGAACATTCGCACGAGACGTTACAACATCCACGATACGCTTGATATCAGATGCTCTAAGTTTATTCGTTTTGCCGACCTTTTCAAATCCTTTGGAGGCATCAACAATCAGCACATCCGTATTGCTGCGGCGCTGCTTCAGCACCATGATAATCGTAGGAATACCGGTGCCGAAGAAGATATTTGCCGGCAGTCCTATAATCGCATCAATCTTATTGTTTTCAATAAGATTTTTACGGATTTCGCCTTCTTCACCGCCACGGAACAAAACGCCGTGCGGAAGAACGATGGTCATTAAGCCATCCGGTTTGATATGGTAAAGGTCGTGAAGCAGGAAGGCATAGTCTGCTTTTCCCTTCGGAGCCAGTCCGTAGAACTTATAACGCGGATCAGACTCCTTGTTAGCAGGATTCCAGTTCTGAGAATAAGGGGGGTTTGAAACAACGGCATCGACATACAGCGGGTCATAGGTGCCAAACGGGTCGCTTTCATCGAAGTACGGCCAGTCTTCCTCCAACGTATCACCGTTACGGGTTACGATGTTGGAAGGAATGATACCACGCATGACAAGATTCATGCGAGTAAGGTTATATGTATTCTCTTTGAGCTCCTGTGCATAGTATTTTATCTTGTTGCTGTTGCCCATATTTTTTTCAACGCACTTACCGATATTAATAAGCAATGAGCCGGAACCGCTGGTCGGGTCGTAAATCTTGATTTCGCTTCTGTCTTTGAGGTGGTCCGCAACTATTTCAGACATGAGAAGCGATACTTCGTGCGGGGTATAGAACTCGCCGGCTTTTTTACCAGCGTTTGCGGCGAAGTTGGAAATAAGATACTCATAAATGAAACCGAGCACATCATAATCCTGCTTGCCATCCATCGGAATATCCTTAATCAGATGAATCAGATCGCTGATTGCCTTGGTCTGACTGCCGGAGCTGTCGCCCAATTTAGAAAGGCCTGTCTGAAGCGTGTCAAAAATCTTATCGAAAACCTTTTTGTGAGATGCGTTGATCAGCCTGCTGAACGCAGAAAGAGCGACACGGACGTTAGACACATTAAAGTCCGTGCTCATTTCCAGCCAGGTCGAAAACAGATTCTCATAAGCAATAAAGTATCCAATATTCTTCTGAATGCTTTCGACGGTCTCCCGGTCTTCTTCGTTCAAATACTCCTTGATATCTTCATCTGTCCAGTCGTTCTGTTTCAGATACTTTACTTCCTTATCAGAAAGGAACTTATAGAAAATGAATCCTAAAATATAGTCCTTGTACTCGTTCGCTTCAATCTTGGAACGCATTTTATTTGCCGATCCCCAAATTTTAGAAGCAAGTTGCTGCTTATTCATACGAATGCCTCCAAATTATTATTTTCAGTTATTTTTTACTCTCATATATGTCCCAAAATCCTGATTTCGTCAGGACTTGCGATAAAGCTCATCCAAAGTTTTTCCTTCGGTGTTCTTCCATTCAGCCCGGCCGTTTGTTGAACCACCGAGAACAAAATCACTTGCTCCGCCGGGAGTATTAAATGTCAACGTAATTTTCAGAATGTATTTTCCTTTTTTCGAAACAATAATGCTATCGTCTAACAGCTCCCGGCACTGCTTATTATACTTAGGCAGATGAACGAGTTTCGCCATATTGATTTCAGAGCCTTCAAGGACATCGAATCTGTCACTATTATAAACGCCAAGTGCAGTAATACCGTTTCTGGTGGTATGTAGGATCTGCGAGTTTTTCGTGTTCTCCTGTGTGTTTTCCAACTTATAACCCAAGGTAGCCATAACAAATTTGATTTCATCGTAAATCTCTTAGATAGAAACCAGATCATATTCTTCAAAACCACTTATGATATCCAAAGAAAAAGTCTTGTTATCTGCCAAAAACATGATTGCCTTATTCCGGAAATCCTTTGAACGGTTATGGTCGTCCAACTGCTGATGCCGTTGCGAGTCTGCCCGACATAAATCTGTGCGATATTATTATCCTCGTCTTCGTTGATAAGATAGTAGATCCCGGGACGATTGATACCGGAAATACTTTTGGATTCAGAAAGCTTCGTCCGTGGTATCACATAGGTCGTAACCGTTGAAAGATGGCGGCGAACGGAACGTATTCCATCTGGCTGACCGTTGTGATAAATGATTTCAAGCTTTTTACTCGCAGCCATCACTTAACCTACTTAGATTTGTTCAGCCATGCGTTCTGAAGTTCATCAAAAGAAATATTGTTTTCGTCGCAGAAAACCTTCAACTGCTTCATAGCTGTCATATTAGGGTTAGTTTTTCCTGATTCCCAACGGTTTACCGTTGAAAACGCTACATTCAACGCCTTCGCAAAAGCTTCCTGTGTCATAAAAGCTTTTTGACGAATTATCTTGATTTCATTAGAAAGATTCATCTTGCATCTCCTTTGCACATTCATAGCTATATTATAGCATTTATATTTCAGCTATTCAATATGAACTGTCGAATTTATACTACTGATTGGGAACAGCGTAAGTTGGGGGAGTTGGCGGATATAGTTGGTGCCGTCCTTTTCATCTCTCGTGCCCTTTCCGGCAGTTTTTGTTTTTCATCATTTATCTACCTTCGGATTTCTTATCTCGATACTTCCTCCGTTTTCAATATTTTTCCCGTCCAGAAGCAGCAGCTTTTCTGCCAGAAGTCTGGAAAATCCACTGATAACCGCAGCAGCAGTTATCAGATCTTCGGTACTGTCAGTTGCCATTTCCGATTCCGGTGAATAATCCAGAATACCTGCCGCAGCATCTCTTACCTGTCTCACGAAATATCGGCATGCCAGACTGTGCCTTTCCGAATAAGCCTCATAAACACCTCTGAGCTCTTCCTCTGTCATTTCTATCGGAACAATCTTCTGCAGAGTGGCAATACTGAGACTTTGTTTAAGAGAACAGATAATAATCAGATAAGCAATGTGATTTCTGTAATACTTCTTCTTAATCGGCTCGGGCATGATTTTTTTTCTTACATAATTGTTTATTGTCGCTGCGGTGATGAACTGCTCTTCCTTCAGCTCCGGCGGAAGATAGTCCAGACATCCCTTCAGAAAACATATTACCTGTTCCATATAAAGACCTATATCCGGAATGTACTCCCATTTAGGAAGACGGTAATCATTCAGATAATTCTCCCATCTTCTGAGCTTTCCGGCAATCAATTCTTTATCATACTGCATTTTTTCCTCCTGTTGTTTATTAAATGCGGAGCCGCCGGTATTACGCACCCCGACAGACTCATCATCGGTAATCATTTTATTCTCTAAAGTATACCACCACATAATCTGGTATTCAAGATTTCAAAAAAATTTCTATTGACATATTGTTAAATACAATATAATATAATCCAGTAGATTATATTATATTGTATTGTATATTAATTTGAGGTGACGATCTATTGAAAGCAAAAAGAATTGAATTAAAGCGAAAATCGGCAAAAATAATTCGTATTGTGACTGTTCCCCCGGTTAGCGCAAGTGTGCTGATTGCACTTCTGGCACTGTCATCCGATGGATTCTTTCGTTCGACTTCCGAAATTCTAATCAGCATTATCTTTATTGTTATTTTCCCTATACTGGCCTACCCGGTTTCATATCTTTCCGGTCATGTGTGCTCAAAAAAGAGAGAAGGTCAAAGGGAGCTTGCCATGTGGCTCTCTTTAATAGGATATTCTCTTGCCGTGATGTCCGGTCTTTCGGGAAACAAAAGCAGCAATCTCATATTCATTTTTTCAGTTTATCTGGTATCGGCGGCGCTTCTGCTACTGTTCGATAAAGTTCTGAAAATTAAAGCCAGCGGCCACGCATGCAGCTTAGCCGGGACTGTTTTCATTGCCTGTTATTATTACAGCCTTTTGGCCGGAATTATCGGAGGAATAGTCTTCGCAATTGTTTTCCGGGCATCTGTCGTATCCGGCAGGCATACTTCCGGAGAATTTGTCACAGGTGCTCTGCTGTGTGCTTTTGCTTTTTTAATGTCATGGATCTGCTTTTTCGTATAAAACTATCAGTTTCGGAGGTGTCAAAATGATAAAACCAGAATACAACTTTGAAAAAATGTATTCGCAATACTACCGTCAGGTACATTCATTCATTCACAGATTATGCAGAAATTCCGCATTAACCGAAAAGCTTTCCCAAAAGACTTTTTTACGGGCCTACAGGGAAATATCTAAACGCACCGATGCCGAAACAGTCCTCCTGAAGCTGCAGTCCATAGCTGTCGGTATCATTTTAAGGTATCTGAAATCCGTAAAGAAGGCTGAGATCCCGGTAGAAATATTTATTTCTGTTCCCGATGCGGGACTTTATGATGAGCCCGGATACCGGATCTGCAAAAGTATCGATGCGTCAAGAGCATCAGAGGTTCTTCATTCCTTTTCCGGGCGGGATTGCTCGATACTTCTGATGCATCTCTGCGGAAATGCGGACTTCAAAGCTTTGGGAAGCTATTTCGGAATATCTCCCGAATCCGCAGAGCTTATTTATACAAAAACCATGGAAACAGTAAAGGAGGAATTATTTAATGATTGATTGCAATATTATCAGGGACCTGCTTCCCATGTATTCGGATGACGCCCTCAGTATCGAATCAAAATGCGTTGTAGACAGCCATCTTCGTGACTGCCCGGAATGCAGAAACTACTATAGCAGCATTCGAAGAATAGCATATACTTTTGAAAATCAGGAAGGTCACGGAAGCTACAGGTATTCCGAAATTCACAGGCTTATCAGAAGAAGAAAGATTATTGAGTACTCTGCCGGTGCTCTTATCTCAGCCGCTTCAATTGCGGGAATAATTAAGCTGATTTCTGATGCCGGAAAGAAATCGAAAGACTGACGGAGGTTGAAACTTCAATGAATAAAACAATAGATGCAGCTATGTTCAGTAAAATGCTCTGCGGTGCGGCATCATCACTGGAATCAAAAAAAGAAGCTATTAACAGACTGAATGTTTTTCCTGTTCCCGACGGTGATACAGGTTCTAATATGTATTTAACACTGAGTCCGGTACGGTCTCTGCCGGTTACCAAAGATTCCCTCTCTGTTTACTCTGAAGCTGCGGCAAAATCCATAATGCGCTCCGCAAGAGGTAATTCCGGAGTAATTCTCTCCCTTTTTTTTCGCGGTATGGCCGGGGCTTTTGCCGATACTGATAAAGCTGATTCCGAAAAACTGGTTGATGCTATAAAATGCGGATACGAATCGGCAAAAAAAGCTGTAATGAACCCGGTTGAAGGTACAATCCTTACCGTTATGAGAGAATGTGCTGTATTTCGTGACGATGAAATTCCGGAAAGTATAGAAGACACGCTGGCTTCCGTATCCCTAAAAGCTTCGGAAGCCCTGAAAAAAACACCCGAAATGCTTCCTGTTCTTAAAAGGGCAAAAACGGTGGATTCCGGCGGATGCGGTTTCACAGCTGTCATCAACGGTATGCTCAATGCTCTGAATAATACCGCAGGCAATCCGGCCGATACATATTATTCAATTCCGGAATCCGGTTTTTCATCACAGGATACTTTTGATTCCGTGGAGATAAAATTTTCTTTCTGCACAGAGTGTCTGATTGGCAAAGGCTCCGACATTGATTCCTATAACACTGACGAACTGCGAGCCTTTCTTGAGGGAATCGGGGACAGCATTGTTCTGGCTGAAGATAATGAAATAATCAAGGTTCATATTCATACAAATGACCCTCTGACGGTCATTACACGTATGATGAAATTCGGAGAACTCCAATTCATAAAAGTTGAAAATATGCGTCAGCAGCACAATGCTTTAGTATTAAAAGAAGCAGATGAAACCTCCGAATTGAAGCCGGCGACTTCCCTGTCCTCGGTTATCGCCGTTGCCGGAGGCAGTGGTTTTCGTGACTTATTCATGGAACTAGGAGCGGAATATGTAATCTCCGCAGGTCAGAGCATGAATCCCGGAATCGGTGATTATTTAAAAGGAATAAATGAGGTCGAAAGCAATACTGTATTTATTCTTCCGAATAATCCGAATGCAATCCCGGCTGCACGTCAGGCAGCGGAATTATCTGAAGCTAAAGAAGTGCATGTACTGGAAACCTCGACCCTGCCGCAAGGCATATCCGCTTTGATTTCATTTGACGGTACGGCATCGGCTAAAGAGAACCTTGAATCCATGAGCTCTGCCGCCGGCTCTGTAAAAACACTGTCCGTTACACGGGCATCAAAAAGTATTAATCTCGGCGATCTGAGGATAAAAAGAAAGCAGTACCTGGGTCTTGTGGAAAATGATTTGAAATATGCTTCCGACACTTTGGAAGAGTGTATCAAATCCATGGTCCGTGAAATATCGGAAAAAGAGATTATTACATTATTCTGCGGCAAAGGGGTAAAGGATGAAGAAAGCAGGCATATTGAACAGCTCCTGTCCGAACTTCTGCCGAACTGTCAGGATCTTTCCGTAGTATTAGGGAATCAGCCGGTTTATCGTTTTATAATATCAGCAGAATGAAAGGAGAAGTTTTTGTGAGAGATTATACAATTATAACTGATTCGGGATGCGATTTGAGCCTCGAAAGGCTCTCTCTCCTCGGTATTGAATCGGTGGATTTGAGTTTTCGGAAGGCAGATGAGTCCGTTGTTCATCTTAACCGCGAAATGAAAAACAGTGATTTTTACAGTGAAATGAGAAAAGGAACTGTTTTTCAGACGTCTGCCGTCAGCCCCGGGAGTTATGTCCGCGAATTTGAAAAAGTGCTGGAGCAGGGAAATAATATTTTTTATATCGGTATGTCCTCGGGAATAAGCAGTACATTTAATTCTGCGCTAATTGCAGCCGAAGAGTGCTCCGCTGATTATCCGGATTCCGGCATTATTACCTTCGATTCGAAATGTGGTTCCGGAGGTCTAGGCCTGCTTCTCTTTCTGGCATCGAAAAAGAAAAAAGCCGGTGCATCACTTGAAGAATTACATAAATATGTGTCCGAAATTTCTCCTAAAATCTGCCACTGGTATACTGTCGATGATCTGAAATATCTGAAAAGAGGAGGAAGAATCAGTGCGGCTTCCGCTTTCACCGCTACAGTTCTGGATATTAAACCTGTTATGACTATGGATGAGGCGGGTCGTCTTACAGGCAGCTCTAAAGTCAGAGGACGGAGACAGACTATAAAAGCTCTGGCGGATAAATACAGACTTCTCTCATCAGAAGCCGAAAACGGCATATATGTTATTTCTCATGCCGACTGTAAGGAAGATGCGATTCTTCTCGAAAGCATAATAAATCAGGAATCCGGGCTCAAAGCCGAGTGTATTTCTGAAATAGGTCCTGTTATCGGCTCTCATTCGGGTCCCGGAACTCTGGCACTGTTTTTTATCGGAAAGCGGCGCTGAGTTATCAGATTTTCCCCACACCCCGATCACTATTCTGATTGGGGTTTTGTTCTTATATCCTGTTTTAGACTTTCTCCGGTCGAAACCAAAAAAAACACCCCAAAATACCGTCAAGCACATAATTCACGCCCTATCCGTAGATAGGTGGGTATCCTGTTTCCTGCTTCGCGCTACGTATGAACGTCATGCACCACACAGAAAAACGTAGATTCCCAAGTGCAAAGTGTAGGTTGAATTAAAACACTTTAACGAATATCTCAGGGATACTAAACAGTATATGTATTTATGGGCTTATTATACCACAGTCTACTGAAAAAGAGAATAGAAAACAATATTTTTTTCGCAAACAGGGAGCAGCCTGAGCCGCTCCCTGTTTTTTGTCAGCTGATAGCATGAAAAAGTCAAACAGGTGAGCAAGTCTGTAAGCCGGGTTCTGTCTCAGACAGCCATCTTTCTAGGCCTGTCGTCGCCGACAGGCTCGAGCGATCCACCTACCGGACCAACGACGAGCAGCCGCTTTTAAGGTCCCTTTCGATCTTGCTTCGGGTGGGGTTTACATGGCCGGCATGTTACCATACCGCCGGTGAGCTCTTACCTCACCATTTCAACCTTACCGCAATGCGGCGGTGTATTTCTGTTGCACTTTCCTTAGAGTCGCCTCCACCGGACGTTATCCGGCACCCTGCTCTATGAAGCCCGGACTTTCCTCGAAGATAATATCCTCGCGACTGTCCGACTTACTCACATAACTATTATGCCATATTATTATATCTTTTCAAGAAATTTCTTTGAGATTTACTGATAATAACTTCAGCTTTTTTATTGTTTCCGCTGATTGCTTTGGCCAGCTTTTCACCCATATTGGCGGCAAACAGAATTTCTGTTTCAAAATGACCGGCATCAATTACTGCAATTCCCAGATTCTCCGCATTCTGATAATCATGATATTTAACATCTCCCGTAATCAGCACATCACAGCCACTTTTTACAGCGGTTTCAAGAAGAGAAGCTCCCGCTCCGGTACATATTCCCACGGTGTGCACAATCCGCTCCGGATCACCTCCGTAGCTCAGTCCCTTATTCTTCATGATTTTCTCATTAATCAATCCGCACAGCTTTCCGAGGCTTAACGGTTCTGCCGGTTTTCCAATCCTCATTACCGGTTCCTCTTCCGGAATTTCCACATTTTTGAGGTTTAAAATCTCCGCAAGGCGGTCATTGTTCCCCCCCACCGCCGCATCAAAGGTAGTGTGAGCCGAATACACAGATATTCCTTCTTTAATAAGACGAATTACCATACCGCTGTGATTATCATCTATTCTAAGCTGTCTTATAGAACCGAAAAAAACCGGATGATGGCTGAGAATAAAATCACAGCTCATTTCAACAGCTTCTTCTATTGTGTCCTCGCATACATCAAGACACACCAGAATCCTTTCTACCGGATCATCGCTGCACATTATCTGAATCCCGGAATTATCCCAGTCCTCCATCAGCTCCGGCGGAGCCGTTTTTTCGATAATTTCAATCAGTTCTCTCTTATCTATCGCCATTTTGCCTTATTTCCTCCAACATTGCGATTTTCTTTTCCGCAGTCTTTCTGCTCAATATTCCCCCGTCTCCTTCGGCATGTGCGGCATTTACCGCTATCCGTCTTTCCACGGCGAGTTTTCTGTCAATAAACTCAGTCAGCAGAGGATCATTGTTAAGAATTAAACACATCCCCACCTCATACTGTTTCTCCGCATTTCCGAAATATTCTATTTCCGCGTTATATCCCTTTGAAACAGGCTCTGCACATATTATTTCCCATACAAAACGACTTTCCCTGGCCAGTTTCTCACCGGTTATCCTAAAACCGTTTTTCAAAAGCCATTCTCTAAGCCTGTCCGGAGCATTCCGAGGCTGCAGAATCAATCGCTTCAATGTTAACGCCTTGTCAATATCCTCTTCAAGTATTTTTCGAATCAGAAGACCTCCCATTCCGGCAATAACAACGGTATCCACCTCGCCCACATCAATAACCGAAAGCCCGGCTCCGAGTCGCATCATTATCCCTTCCCGACAGTCCCCGAAATGACGTTTCAGGTTTTCCTCCATTTTCTCAAGAGGGCCGGGATTCACATCTCCTGCCACCACATATTCGGAAATACCGCTTTGTCTCAAGTACATGGGAATGTAACCGTGATCGGTGCCTATATCCGCCACCCGGTCACCAGTTTTAATGAAACCGGCAATTACCTCCAATCTTTCAGATAATCGAACCATATTCACTCCTTCTCCTACTCCAGATAATCCTTAAGCTTCTTGCTTCTGCTGGGATGTCTGAGCTTACGGAGTGCCTTGGCTTCAATCTGCCGGATTCTTTCTCTTGTAACATCAAACTGTTTTCCTACTTCCTCAAGTGTTCTGGCTCTTCCGTCCTCAAGACCGAATCTAAGCTTCAGAACTCTTTGTTCTCTCTCGGTAAGTGTATCCAGGACCTCCATCAGCTGCTCCTTAAGCATTGAGAATGCAGCCGCTTCTGCCGGTGCCGGGACATCATCATCAGGGATGAAATCTCCGAGGTGACTGTCCTCTTCTTCTCCTATCGGAGTTTCGAGGGATACAGGCTCCTGAGCAATCTTAAGTATTTCTCTTACCTTATCAACAGGCATATCCATTTCCTCGGCAATTTCCTCCGGTGTCGGTTCGCGCCCGTACTCCTGCAAAAGCTGCCTTGAAATACGAATAAGCTTGTTAATCGTTTCAACCATATGCACGGGAATTCTGATAGTTCTTGCCTGGTCTGCAATGGAACGTGTGATAGCCTGCCTTATCCACCAGGTTGCATATGTACTGAATTTGTATCCTTTTCTCCAGTCGAATTTATCAACTGCTTTTATCAGCCCGAGATTTCCTTCCTGAATCAGATCAAGAAACAGCATGCCTCTTCCCACATATCTTTTTGCTATGCTGACAACCAATCTCAGATTAGCCTCACACAGCTTTTTCTTGGCATCATCGTCGCCGTTTTCCATTCTTTTTGCAAGTTCAATTTCTTCTTCCGCAGTCAGAAGCGGAACCTTGCCGATTTCCTTGAGATACATTCTGACAGGATCATCAACGTTTATTCCCTTGGGAAGTGAAAGATCTATTTCCACTTCTCCGTTATCATCTGCCGAATGATCCGAAATATCATGCTGAACTGCATTATCTTCAATTTCGTTTATTTCTTCCGTATGTTCCTCTGATGTAATCTCAATTCCCCGGGACAGCAGTGTATCATACAATTCCTCAACCTGCTCTTTGTCAAGTTCTATATGCTCAAGATAATCCGCCACTTCATGGTAGGATACCTTCGTACGCCCTCCGATTCTGTTTGTAACATACTCAATAATATCCCTGCTACTCTCTCTTTCTCCTTTTCCTCCGTCTTCCATCATGTCCGGTTTCAATTCTTTTCTTGTTTCTTCCATAATCATATCCTCCTTAACGGTCTTATCCCAAAACAACTGTTGCATATCGGTATAAAATCATTTTTTTATATTGTTAATACTATTACCTATTTCCATCATTTCTTCCGACAGAGTCCTGATTTCCTCCTCATTTCCTTCTTCGTCAAGAACCTCAAGAAGCTTCATTATTGTCTTCTGCCTTTTTCTGAGATTGTGAATTTTTATTCTATTAACACATTCCTTAAAAGTATCATCCTCATTTCCCACCGGCAGCATATTATTCATAATGTCTCTGAACAGCATTTCCTCTTCTTCCGAAACCGCCTCCACCACCGCTTCCGTGTCTGTTTCCGAGTCGTCACAGTAATTAATTACTATTTGCTCAAGAATCCCCTCATATCCGCTTCCGTAGAAATAAGTGGAAATCTCGTTGTCCGCCGCAATTTTCGGAATGTATTTCCCATTCTGAATCATTAGTTTAATCAGCATCCTAACCACCGGAGTCTTATATTCTTCTGCCGGTTCCGGATTATCCGTTTTATGCTCGGGCTTAACTGTAACGGTGTCTTCCCGGGATATTCCCGCTCCTGCCGCAGAAAAACCTCCGGTTCCGCCTCCTCCCGCTTCCACCTCTCTTCTGAGAGAGCTCTCCGGAATCCCGGACAGTTCGGAAACATATTTAATATATGTCGCCTGCTCCGCAGGACTTTTAATTTTTCTGAGCTTCGCACTTGCCTCTTCAAGAAACCTTATGCTTCCGTCAGTAGTTTTCAAATCGTGTTTCTTCTTTAATATGTCAATAATATATTCTGTATCGGTAACGGCTTTTTCCGTAAGTTTTTCAAAAGCTTCTTTGCCGTTTTTCTTAATATACTCGTCCGGATCCTTACCTTCATCAAGAAGCAGTATTCTCACCCTGAGTCCCGCAGATTTAAGTATGTCTATTCCCCTCATCGTTGCCGCCTGCCCGGCATCATCGGAATCATACGACAGAATTACGGTATCCGTATATTTTCTGATAAGTCTTGCCTGTTCGGGCGTCAATGCCGTTCCGAGAGTTGCTACGGCATTTTCAATCCCCCTGTCTGCCAGCGATACAACATCCATATATCCTTCAACAAGAATCGCCCTGTTTTTTTTCCTGATAGCATTCTTTGCCTGATCCAGACCGTAAAGATTTTCTTTCTTTTTGAAAATCAGAGTCTCGGGTGAATTAAGGTATTTCGGCATTTCTCCCGAAACAGCCCTTCCTCCAAATCCGATAACCTTATTTCTTGTGTTTTTAATAGGGAATATAAGACGGTTTCTGAATTTGTCGTAGGGATCCCCTCCTTTTTTCTCGGACAGAAGACCCGCCTCCAGCCCGAGTTCTTTCGGAATATCCCGGGTTTTAAAGAAATCCGCCAGATCTCTCCATCCGTTTTCGGCATATCCTATCCCGAATTTTCTTGCCGTTTCCGGAGATATTTCCCTGCCTATCAGATATTTTAACCCTTCATTGGCTCCTCTTCTGAGATTCTTGTAAAAATGTATGGCCGCCTCCCGGGATACATTGTACAGCTCTTCTTTTTTCTTATCTCTGTACCCGGAACCGTTATTTACCTCTATTCCGGCAATCTCTCCCAGCTTTTCCAGAGCTTCCCTGAAGTCAATATTCTCAGCTTCCTGAATGAAATTAATTACATCGCCTTTTTTTCCGCAGCCGAAGCAGTTGAAAATCTGCTTATCGGGTGAAACAACAAAAGAAGGGGTTTTTTCGCCGTGAAAAGGACACAGTCCCTTATAATTGCTGCCTGCCCGTTTTAACTGAACATATCGGCCTACAATATCAACTATATCACAATTATCCTTTATCTGTTCTACTACATCATTCATTCTGTTCTCCAACCCCATGATAAATTATTAAGAAATTTAATAAAAATATTTTGTAAATGATGCACCCGGCATGAATATTCTTTCATACATTCTCAGCGCATATCTGTCTGTCATTGATGCAACATAATCCTTTACAGCCTCTTTGACACCCCAGGGTTCAATCAGCAGCTGCATTTCCGCCGACATTTCCGCCGGATTATCGCAGTAATAATAATAAAGCTGCTTTATCATACGATCAATTTTTTCCGTTTCTTCTCTTCTTTCCGGAGGCTGATACACGTGCTCAAATAAGTATTTTCTCAGCCCGTTCATGGCTTCAAGCCTCTCCGGACTCATAATAATATCATTTTTACCGTCACTGTTTTCAATCAGATCTGTTACCAGAGTATTTATTCTTCCGCTGTGGCTTATTCCCAGTTCTTTAATACATTCCTCCGGCAGATCGCCGATTCTGATTATTCCCGCCCTGATGGCATCATCTATGTCATGGTTGATGTAAGCAATACGGTCACTTATCCTCACCACACGCCCTTCCAGAGTAAAAGGCATCTGTGCCCCCGTATGATTCAATATGCCGTCTCTTACTTCTTCTGTCAGATTGAGCGGTGATCCAGACGGGCTTTTTTCAAGAACATCCACTACTCTCAGGCTCTGAACATTATGTCTGAAGCCTCCGTCATGAATTGAGTTCAGCGCATTTTCCCCGCCATGTCCGAAAGGGGTATGACCTAAATCATGCCCTATTGCAATTGCTTCCGTAAGGTCTTCATTTAATGACAGACTTCTGGCAATCGTTCTGGATATCTGTGCCACTTCCAGTGTGTGGGTTAATCTCGTTCTGTAATGATCCTCTTCCGGGGAAATAAAGACCTGAGTTTTATGCATCAGCCGTCTAAGGGCCTTGGAATGTATTATCCTGTCTCTGTCCCGTTGATATTCGGTTCTTACACTGCATTTTTTTTCTTCCAGCTTTCTTCCTCTGGTTTCGGAGGACCTGGAAGCATATTCAGACAGGCGTTCGTCTTCTATTTTTTCATATTGCTCTCTGTAAACCAAATTCCCAACCTCCTTTTCCATATTTCATCATTATTCTCCATATATAGTATTTGCAGCGATAACCTCATTTCCTTTTTTTTTCCGTAAATAATCAAAAAATCAGGACAAAAAACAGGGTACATTTCAGACCGGCACAGTCACAGACACCGATGATGCTGCCGATGCCGATATTAATACAACTGAAACAGTAAAAGGTATGCATAATGATGCTAATCTCATATTCTCCCTCCGGTTTCAATCCGATTTTTAATTAATAATCAACGATTCTCAATACTGTTTAACAGATATCCGGGCCGTTTTACGGGTCGAAAAAAGACCCCACGTTTATGTGAGGTCCCGGTATTATATAAATTATTCCGTATCCTTATCCGGTTTTACCAGCAATGCCGCAGCCACCGCACAGCCTCCCGCAATCAGCTTGGCTGCGAAATAGGATATCAGTTCCCGACCTTCCGCAAAACCCGAAACAAAACCCATCTGCCCTCCTATGATATAAGCTCCGCTGATGGAAAACGCTCCGTTAATAATCTTTCCTCTCCTGTCCATTTTGCCGAAAACCGGAATCATAGCAAGAGTGGATGTCATTCCGAGAATTAATCCGATTACCGCATATTCGTTGGTTTTCATTACCCCGGCAGTC
Organism: Firmicutes bacterium UBA1739; assembly: GCA_002315385.1. GTDB lineage: Bacteria > Bacillota > Clostridia > Peptostreptococcales > Anaerovoracaceae > UBA1739. The sequence continues at coordinate 106,543 of DCHZ01000038.1, forward strand.
ACCGCAAAAAATCTGCCGAAATATCTGAGCGCCAGCTTTGAAAATACCAGCGATCCGCCTATTACCACTGTCATTTTCACTACAGCAAGAATCACTTCATAAACCAGCGAAATATCAGTAAATGACCATGCTGGCACGAAAACCCCGGCCAATACAACAGCAAACAGTATAATGCTCAAAACACTTATAATATTTCCGAATCCCATCATAACAGCTGAAGTCTTTTTGGGTGAGCATTTAAAGCAGACAATCAGAATCACACAGATCACTGCCATCGGAATCAGATTCGTGCATAATACTTTAACCGGCATTCCGAGAATCAGCCCGCCGATTATCAGTCCCGGCAGAATTGTGGCAGTTCCAATAATAAAACCGTCCATCAGGATGCGCACATCATTTTTATCCCGAATCCCCGCAAGACATACAGGAAACTGGAAAGAAATCGCCGCTCCCAATGTCGATGCCATCAGCATTCCTGAAAACAGTCCCACACTCCGGGATTCCGCCATCTGAAGACATATCGGCAGTCCCCCCATGTCCGGGGAAATAACAGCTCCTATTATTACCGAGGGATCAAAAGGAAGAATCGAAGAAAGAGCTGCAATTTTATCCGAGCAGGCTTCCACTGCCGTTATTCCCACACAGTATACTCCGGTCATTGCCATGGCCATCGCACCCATCATTGACAACCCTTTGTCAAACTCTTCTCCCAGTTTTAATCGATTGCCCGTTATCCTGTCGATTATTCCTATCCCGGCAAAAACCAGCATAATTGCTATTACTACATTCACTTCTTCACTCCTGTTTTATTCAAAGCTATCACAAAACCGAAAATACATCCGTTTCACGCAGATATGCCGCATCCCGTCTATATCCCCAGCACTCTTGAAATCCTGTAGGCTCTTTTGAGGTGAGCTGCAACATTCTCAATTCTGCTCACGTACCACTCATCCGTAAGATCCTTTTCCATTCTTCCCAGAATGGTATCCGGCCTCTGATGTGTCAGAATATCAAACGCTTTTTCCTGTTTAAGCCCTTTTTTTATCTGTTCCGCAAAACCTTCCAGTCTTTAAACCTGCACTTTTATTTCCGGTCTTCTGTAATTCTTTTCATTAAGCTCCAGTCCCCGGTGCACAAAAAGATGCGTTCCGGGAACTTTGAGAATATTGGTGTTATAGTTCATCTTATATCGTATTTTTTCGGCAAAAGGATGAGTTGTCTCAATATTCAGATAAAAATCATAGCGCCAGAAAACCTGACTGTATCTGTCCTGAGTCAGAATTCCGTATCCTCTGACAGGATTGAATTTTTCCGCATCCTCGGTCCACCATTCATCAATCTCAAGCCATACATCTTTTACCTCATCAAACCCTATAACAAAAGGATTTCTTTCTTTAAAAGTGTCATCCGGTCCCTCCACCACAACAAAAGCTTTCATGTTTTCGTCGTAAATGAACTGAATTGCATCAGGATGCTTTTTTACACCCCAGGATTTTGTGACTTCAAACTTTTCAAGCTGCTTTTTATTCTCTTCCTTTGCGACCTTTTCTTCGGGAGACAGTCCCTTTAATTTAGAAAACAAACCCATAACAAAATCTCCTTGCCAATAATAAAGTATTATCCTCCTCCGATAAAAAAATCCGCAGCAAAACACCGCGGATTCATTATCGTCATTTTTTTTCGTCCGTAAACTCAATATTATCAAGCTGCTTTTTAAAATTCGCACGAAACGCCGCGAGGTACTCTTTGCGAAGAATATCTCTCTCAGCCAGCTCCGCATCTGTCAGGGCTCTTTCTTTCGCGATTTTAGCGAGCTCGTTAATTCTTGCCAGACGCTTTGTTTCTATCATTTTATGCTTCCTTGGCTCTTCCCAGATATTCGCCTGTTCTTGTGTCAATCTGAATCAGTTCGCCTTCTTCAATAAAGATAGGAACCTGAATAACTGCGCCTGTTTCAACTGTAGCAGCTTTTGTAACGTTAGTTGCTGTGTCTCCCTTAACGCCCGGTTCTGTTTCCGTAACCTTGAGGTTAACAAAGTTTGGAGCTTCTACGATGAAAGCATTTCCCTTGTAGAATTTAATTGTAGCGATGTCATTCTCTCTGAGATATTTGATAGCCTCTTCAACAACTTCCTGTGAAAGCGGAATCTGGTCATATGATTCCTGATCCATGAAGTAGTAGAGTTCACCGTCACTGTATAAGTACTGCATCTGCTTTGTTTCGATATGTGCCTTCGGGAATTTGTCATTCGGATTGAAAGCTTCTTCTCTTGTAGCACCTGTAAGAATGTTTCTGTACTTTGTTCTTACGAAAGCAGCACCCTTACCCGGCTTAACGTGCTGGAAATCTAAAACTACATGTGGATCTCCGTTAATTTCAAATGTAACACCTTTTCTAAAATCACTTGCATAAACCATTATATTATCCTCCGTTAAATTATTAATAAATCTTTCTGTGATGAAGACAGAACCTCATAACCGTTTTCGTTAACAATCAGCAAATCTTCAATTCTGACCCCGAACTTGCCCGGCAGATAAATTCCGGGTTCTATGGTTACTGTCATCCCTGCCTTCAGAATTTCTCTTCCACTCGGATTCAGTGTAGGAGCTTCGTGAATCTCCAGTCCCACACCATGTCCGAGACCATGACCGAAACACTCACTATATCCATAATATTTTATAATATCACGTGCTGTTCTGTCAATGTCTGATGCGTTTTTTCCTGCACAAACAGTCTCCAAAGATTTCTGCTGAGCTTCTTTTACTATATTATATATGTCTATCTGCTCTTTTACCGGCTCTCCGAAAGCAATAGTCCGGGTCATATCGGAACAGTATCCAAGATACTTGCATCCGAAATCCATGGTAAGAAAATCTCCGGGTTCAAACCTTCTGTTTCCGGGTATTGCATGAGGCATGCTGCTGTTGGTGCCGGAAGCAACTATGCTGTCAAAAGACAACCCTTCCGCTCCGAGATTTCTCATGGCAAACTCAAGCTCAAGCGCAGCCTCCTTTTCAGTCATTCCCACCTTTAGAAACTCCAGCATATGTGTAAATGCTTTGTCTCCAATGCTCTCAGCGATCCTTATGCAGTCTTTTTCGTAATCGTCCTTTATTATTCTCAGGCCTTCAATAATTCCGTCTGCCGACTTCAGACTGCCGTTAAACTTTACCGAAAGCTCTTTATAGAAACCGTAAGTGACATACTCCTCCTCAATGGCAAGCATCTTCACTCCGGTTTTACTGATTGCATCGAAAAGAGTAAAATCTCTTCCTGTTGATACCGGAACCAGACCGGCTTTGTTGGACTGTGCCGCCTCTATATATCGGAAATCCGTTATAATATAGCTTTCTCCCGAAGTTATCAGCAGATAGCAGTTTGAGGATTTAAAATCCGACAGATATACCACATTTTCCGGCTTTGCTATCAGCATCGCATCCGCTCCGAGACCTTCCAGAGCCGCAGTTGCCGCTCTCACTCTTTCCGGAAGAATCTTTTCCAATCTATTCAACCTTCACCGCATCCTCTAAAATCTTATAAATATCGGAAATCATTCTTGTGAATCCCATTTCCGCCTGCATGTATTTCATAGCCATCGGATCTTTCATAATAATCTGATACAGATCCTGAACCTGCTGCAGCAGCTCAGGGCCCACATCCTGTCCGGAAAACTGTGCTGCCTGCATCTGAAACTGCTTCTGCTGAAAATCTCCCAGCATTTCGTTAAGCTCCGGCACAGCCGCAACTTCCTTTTTCACTGCAACATATTGTTTATATTCATCACTGGCTTTTATCAGTTTTGCCAGATTATGAGCTTCATCATAAATATTCATCTGTTCCTCCGTAATTCCCTGTTGTCTCTCCGCTCCAAAAGCTTGTCAAATCATAAATATTCATCTGTTCCTCCGTAATCAGTTTTTTTATTTACACAATCAGTGTCAGCGGGCAGCAATGTCAGCAGGGACGGTTCTGATTGACACGCCTAAACTTCAATAAATATCGGCAGTATTACAGGATTTCTTTTTGTCTGTTTATAAATGAAGTTCCTGAGTTCATCCTTTACTCCGTTTTTGAGAACTGACCAGTCCTTCACGCCTTCTCTCTGGTACTTCTCCAGAAGCTCCCGGACAGCGGACCTTGCCGCTTCAATCAGATCCTCAGACTCTCTGACGTAAACAAACCCACGGGAAATTATTTCCGGATTTGTGCAGACAAGCCCTGTTTCCTTTGAAATAGCCGCCACAACGATTATCAGACCGCCCTCGGACAGAAGCTTTCTGTCACGAAGAACAATATTTCCTACATCTCCGACTCCGAGACCGTCAACGAGAATATTGCCGCTGGCTACAGTTTTATCTGTCTTTACAGCACCTTTCTGACTTATCTCAAGTACATCACCGTTCTCCATCATGAAAATATTTTCTTTCGCAAGTCCCATATTTTCCGCTATTTTGGCATGAGCCTGCAGATGTCTGTATTCACCGTGCACCGGCATAAAATACTTCGGCTTTATCAGAGACTGAATCAGCTTCAGTTCTTCTTCACTGGCATGTCCTGATACATGAATATCGGCAACATCCGAATGAATTACGTGAGCACCCTTTTCACAGAGCCTGTTTATTATCGTTGAAACAGGCTTTTCATTCCCCGGAATAGGATTCGAAGAGAAGATTATCGTATCTCCCTTTTTTACCTGTATCATTTTATGCTCCGAATTTGCCATTCTCGTCAGTGCTGACATCGGTTCTCCCTGACTTCCGGTAGTAATGATAACAATTTTATCATCATCCATGCCCCGAACCTTGTTGATATCAACCAGAGCACCTTTAGGTATCTTCATGTAACCCAGCTCAGAAGCCGTCGCCACCACATTTACCATACTTCTTCCAGACACCGCAACACATCTTCCGTTTTTCACGGCGGCGTCGATTATTCGCTGAACACGATATACGTTGGACGCAAAAGTCGCGATAATTATTCTGGATTCCGCCTCTGCAAAAATATTATCCAGAGTAACGCCTACATTTCTTTCCGACGGGGTAAATCCTCTTTTTGTGGCATTGGTGCTGTCCGCCATGAGAAGCATAACCCCTTCTCCGCCCAGTGTCGCAAGCCTCTGGAAATTTATCGGATCTCCGTCAAGCGGAGTATAGTCGATTTTAAAATCTCCCGTATGAAGTATGCATCCCAGCGGAGTCTTTATGGCAAAGGCCGCTGTTCCCGGAATCGAATGTGTCATTCTGATGACTTCCACGGTAAAGCTTCCCACTTTGATAACGTCACCGTTCGTAACATCCATAAGAGTTGCCTTTATTCCATGCTCCTTCAGCTTATTTTCAATCAGTCCCAATGATAATCTTGCACCGTAAACCGGCACATTGGCAAAATTTTTCAGAAAATACGGTAATGCTCCAATATGATCCTCGTGTCCGTGAGTGATGAACATCGCCTTGATTTTATTTCTGTTTTTCTGCAGATAAGAGAAATCCGGTATCACGATATCTATTCCAAGCATTTCGTCCTCAGGGAAGCACAACCCGCAATCCACTATAATGATTTCATCTTTATATTCGAACACAGTCATATTCTTACCGATTTCATTCAGTCCGCCCAATGGTATAATCTTGATTGTGCCCTTATTATTCTGTTTTCGCAATTTTTCCTCCCGTTATTTCACAACTATATTGACAAGCTTGCCGGGAACACTGATTACTTTAACTACTGTTTTTTCTCCGATCAATTCTTTGGTATTGTCACGTTCCATTACAAGCTTCTGTAACTCATCTTTTGAGAGACCGTTAGCCACACTCAGCTTTTCCTTTACTTTTCCGTTCAGCTGAATTACGATTTCCACCTCATCTTTCACGAGAGCCTTTTCATCGTATACAGGCCATGATTCATTGTGTATGGACTCAGTGTGTCCGAGAATCTCCCACATTTCCTCGCATATATGCGGTGTAAACGGTGAAAGTACCTTCACCATGTTTTCAACTGCCGCCTTAAGCAGGGAATTGTTGATTTCTTTTTCTTCTTTGTATCTGTAAAGCTCGTTTACAAGCTCCATAATCGAGCTTATTGCCGTATTGAAATTGAATCTTCCGCCGGCATCTTCCGTTACCTTCTTAATGGTGGCATTCATTTCATAAGCCAGAGATTTGTCAGCGGAGGTTTTCAGTTCATATGTGTCAGCTCCTGCCTTAACTCTGTCTTCCATATCGGTAACGAGTCTGAATACTCTGTTGAGGAATCTGTAGCTGCCTTCAACACCCGCATCCGACCAGTCAAGCTCTCTTTCCGGAGGTGCCGCAAACAGAATAAAGAGTCTCGCGGTATCTGCTCCGTACTTGCTGATAATTTCATCAGGCGAAACAACATTTCCGATGGATTTACTCATCTTCTTGCCGTCTTTGATTACCATTCCCTGAGTCAGAAGATTTTTAAAAGGCTCATCAGTTGTAACAAGATCCATATCATACAGTGCCATCTGGAAGAAACGTGCGTACATCAGATGAAGAATTGCATGTTCAACACCGCCGATGTACTGGTCAACATTCATCCAGTATTTTACCTTATCATAATTAAAGGCTTCTTCCCTGTTTCTCGCATCGCAGTATCTGAGATAATACCATGAAGAATCCAGGAAGGTATCCATTGTATCGATTTCTCTTTTTGCCGGTTTGCCGCAGACAGGACATACCGTATCAACAAAAGTCTTACTGGTGGCAACAGGTGATTCGCCTTTTCCCGTAAATTCAACATCTGTCGGAAGAATTACCGGCAGGTTTTCTTCTTTTTCCGGAACCCATCCGCAATCATCGCAATGAATCATAGGAATAGGAGTTCCCCAGTATCTCTGTCTTGAAATCAGCCAGTCGCGAAGTCTGTAGTTAATAGATTTCTTTCCGATGCCTGTTTCTACGAGATGATCTATAATTTTTTCGATGGCAGCTTTATTGTTCATTCCGTCAAACTGTCCGGAATTAATCATTGTTCCTTCAGCCACAAAAGCAGCTTCCAGATTATTGATGTCTATATCCGGATTTCCCGGATCTACTACCGGTATAATTTCGCAGTCAAATTTTTTTGCAAAGTCAAAGTCTCTCTGGTCGTGAGCAGGTACAGCCATAATTGCTCCTGTACCGTAATCCATGAGAACGTAATCCGAAATAAATACAGGAACCTTCTTGCCTGTAAGCGGATTTATCGCGAATCTTCCGATATTAACTCCGGTTTTTTCATTTGTAGTGGAAGTACGCTCGATGTCTGTCATTTTTTCTACCTTATCGAGATACTCGTCCACCGCAGCCTTGTACCCGGTACCTTCCACAAGCTGTTCCACATAAGGATGCTCAGGAGCAAGTACCATGTATGTTACACCGTATAGAGTGTCCGGTCTTGTGGTAAATACCTTAAGCTTCCTGTCAAAGCCTTCGATTTCGAAATCAACCTCTGCACCCACCGATTTGCCTATCCAGTTCTTCTGCATAATTTTAACCTTGTTAGGCCATCCGTCCATTGTTTCAAGGTTGCTCAGCAGTTTTTCCGCATAGTCGGTGATTTTAAAATACCACTGTGAAAGACTCTTCTTGCCCACAACACTTCCGCAGCGTTCACAGCAGCCGTCAACAACCTGCTCGTTGGCCAGTACTGTCGCGCAGCTTGGACACCAGTTAACGGGATTTTCCTTTTTGTACGCAAGCCCCTTTTTGTAGAGCTGAATGAATATCCACTGCATCCATTTGTAGTACTCTTCATGACATGTTGCCACAGTTCTGTCCCAGTCATACGAAAGACCGAGTCTTCTGAGCTGTACATTCATTTCCGCTATATTTGACCATGTCCATTTTGCCGGTTCGACTCCGTTTTTAATTGCGGCATTTTCAGCCGGGAGTCCGAAGCTGTCATATCCCATAGGATGAAGCACATTGTATCCCGCCATATGCTTATATCTTGCAATAACATCGCCGATGGAGTAGTTTCTTACATGCCCCATATGAAGCTTTCCTGACGGATAAGGGAACATTTCAAGGACATAGTATTTTTCCTTACTTTCATCCTCAGTTACCTTAAACAGATTCTTATCCGCCCAGTTTTTCTGCCACTTAGCTTCTATGGTTTTAAAATCATAATGCGCCATTATATTACCTCTCTTATTTCTTATTCTATACCTTTATTGCCGTCGAAATATGTAATATCTCCGTCTCCCCAAAGCTTTTCGAGATTGTATCTGTCTCTCTGTTCCTTTGAAAATACATTTACGATGATATCTCCGAAATCCATGAGAATCCAGCCCGTTCCGTTTCTTCCTTCGCTTCGCTTCAGGATAACCCCAAGCTCTGCCAGCTGATCCTCAACTTCATCAGCAATGGTTTTCATCAATCTGTCAGACGGTGCATGGGTAATTACAAAGTAGTCCGCAAATCCCGATGTCCGGGAAATGTCAATGAGCACAATGTCCTGACCTTTTTTACTGTCGATAACCTCGGCAGTTTTCCATGCTATTGCCTTATTGTCCATATCTTCTCCTTTCGACAGTACATATTTTATTGTCCTGTCCAGAATATTTATACATGCTTTATCTATATCGCTGAAGGCTGTATCGCGAATTTCCTCAACGCCCGGATAATCCCGACCCTGCTCCGCTGCATCGGCAACATAAATAATTTTTTCCAGAAGTGTCATATTAGGTTTTCCCACCGTATGGCAGTCTATTGCATTCAGTATTTCCCTGTCACTGACTCCGTATTCATGCTCCAGAACTGCAGCAGCGGTCTTACTGTGAGCCAGAGCCGGATTTCCGAGATATTTGATTCCAAGATTATATCTAATTATCAGCTCATCCGACTCCGCAGCGCTCAGATTTTTGGTGAAATCGTGCAGCAGTGCCGCCTTCTCGGCTTTATCTCTGTCCGCTCCCCAATGTTCGGCCAGTCTGACTGCCATGTCTCTCACACCAAGCGTATGCTTCAGTCTTGATTTTTTCAGTCTCTGCTCCAGCAGACAGAGTATTCTATTTGTTTCCATTATTCCCCATTTTGTCAGGTCTGTAATTGAAAAGACTGTTCAATCACCTGACTTCCTTATATTGTTTTAATTAAATTTCCGAATAAAGTTTATTTTCTTTAATATACCTGCATACGACTCCGGGTACCATGCCCGTAAGCTCCCGACAGCCCGATATTGCTTTTCTGACATCAGTGGAGGAAACATCCGGTGCGGGCAGATTTATTATCATCATATCCGCTCCCCACATCTCTTCATAAAACCTGAGCTTATCCTTTACAAGCCCAATTTCATATCCGGGTCTGATTCCCACGATAAAAGAGAATTCTTTCATCATTTTCTCAATCTCATACCATTTATCCAGTTCCATGAGCTCATCAGTACCGATAATAAAGAATATTCTGCATTCCCTGCCGTACTTTTCTCTGAGTCTGCACAGAGTATTGTATGTATACGATATTTCCGGACTTCTGATTTCGATATCGGAAGCCTCAACAGCTGTTTCTTCTTCAAGAGCCAGCTCCAGCATCTTCAGCCGGTGTTCTCCGGAGGGTATCTCCTTTCCCTGCTTATGAGTGAAGGGATGAGTACCGGTGGGCACCATCAGCACCTTGTCCAGATCACAGTGTTCACGTACATATTTTGCCAGAAAAATATGACCGTTATGCACGGGGCTGAAAGATCCTCCCAGAACACCAATTCTGCTATTTTTCACTTTCATTATCCTTTGCAGGCAAATCCACTTTTATTGCCAGTTCCTCCAGCTGTGCCTGATCTATTTCTCCCGGTGCTTCACTCATCATGCATACGGCATTCTGATTCTTGGGAAATGCGATAACTTCACGAATACTGTCACTGCCTGAAAGAAGCATTACCAGTCTGTCAAGACCGTAAGCCAGTCCTCCGTGAGGAGGAGTTCCGTACTTTAATGCATCTGTGAAGAATCCGAACTTCTTCCTGATTTCTTCCGGTGTAAGACCGAGAACCTCAAACATCTTCTGCTGAAGCTGACGGTCGTGAATTCTTATACTGCCACCGCCCAGCTCGATACCGTTGAGAACGATATCGTAAGCAAGAGCATTGACTTTTCCGGGATCTGTATCAAGATACTGAATATCGTCCGGGTTAGGCATAGTGAACGGATGATGCATCGCATAATATCTTCCGTCTTCCTCATTGTATTCCATAAGAGGAAAATCCGTAACCCATAAGAAATTGTACTGATTCCTGTCCAGCATTCCCATTCTGCCGGCCAGCTCACGTCTCAGGAATCCGAGAGAATCGAATACTACCTTCGGCTTATCCGCAACAATCAGGAGCAAATCTCCTTCTTCCGCTTCCATTCTTTCATAGATTGCGCTCATTTCTTCTTCAGTCATGAATTTTGCAAAGGAGGATGTCACTTTTTCGCCCATCTTTACCCAGGCAAGCCCCTTTGCCCCGAAAGTTTTAATAAGGTCCACCAGCTTGTCAACTTCTTTTCTGCTGAATCTGTCATTACAGCCCTTCAGGTTGATTCCTCTTACATCTTTTCCGTCGGCAACGGCACCCGAAAATACTCCGAATCCGCAATCCTTCACTAAATCATTGAGATATTTAAGCTCAAAGCCTACTCTTGTATCAGGCTTGTCGCTTCCGAATCTTTCCATAGCTTCTTTATATGTAAGTCTTTGGAAAGGTGTCTGAATCTCAATATTCATTACTTCCTTCATCAGCTTTGTCAGGAATCTTTCCTGAACCGCAATAATATCCTCCTGATCCACAAATGACATTTCGATGTCCACCTGAGTAAACTCAGGCTGTCTGTCCGCTCTGAGATCCTCATCACGGAAGCATTTCACTATCTGATAATACTTATCCATTCCGGAAACCATCAGAATCTGCTTGAACATCTGCGGTGACTGAGGAAGTGCGTAGAAGCATCCCTGATTAACTCTGCTGGGGATTACATAGTCTCTTGCTCCTTCCGGAGTAGGTTTAATCAGCATCGGTGTTTCAACATCTGTGAAGCCTTCCCCGTCGAAGAAGTTTCTGATGCATTTTGTCACCTGATGTCTGAATTTCAGATTTTTCTGCATATGAGGCTTTCTCAGATCGAGGAATCTGTACTTGAGTCTGAGATTTTCACCTACATCATCGTCATCTTTAATATAAATAGGTGGTGTATCGGCCTCTGAATAAATACTTAATCCGTCAGCAAATATTTCCACATCACCTGTAGGAATATCCTTATTCTTAGCTTCTCTTTCTCTGACAATACCCGTAACGCCGATGACAAACTCACTTCTGAGCTTATCCGCATTTTCAAAAGCTGTGGCATCCACATCTTTGTCAAAAACTATCTGAATAATTCCTGTCTTATCTCTGAGGTCGCAGAAAATCAGACCTCCGAGATTTCTTCTTTTCTGAACCCATCCGTTGACAGTTACTCTCTGTCCTTCATTTCCGATTCTGAGTTCACCGCACATATCAGTGCGTTTCATTACACTGCCCATTTTAGTATCCTCCTATAGCTTGTCAATTTCTTCCGCTGAAACAGAAATCTGCTCTCCTGTTTCCATATTTTTAACGCTGAATGAATTATTCTTTACTTCATCCCCGCCAATAATAATCGTTTTCTTAGCCTTTACTCTGTTGGCATATTTAAACTGATTCTTGAAATTGCGGCCCATCATGTCCATCAAAACAGATCTTCCCTTTTTTCTGAGTTTTCCTGCCAGAGCCGTGCCGTAGCTTACAGCTTCGTCTCCCATCGTAACAATCACATAATCCGGGCCTTCTTCTTCCGGTATACTGATTCCTTCTTCACCCAGAAGCAGCATCAGTCTTTCGATACCCATTCCGAAACCCACACCGGGTGTTGCCGGTCCGCCTATCTGCTCCACAAGATTATCATATCTTCCTCCGCCGCAGACGGTTCCCTGAGCCATTTCCTTTGTTGAAACGAATTCAAAGGCTGTTTTTGTATAGTAATCAAGACCTCTTACAATTCCCGGATCAACGGTATACTCGATGCCCATATCCGTAAGAACAGACTTGAATTTTTCAAAATGATCGCTGCAGTCATCACAGAGATAATCCAGCATCACAGGTGCGCCCTGAACCAGCCTCTGACATTCTTTGCTCTTGCAGTCCAGTATTCTCATCGGATTTTTGTTGAATCTTCCCTTGCAGGTATCACAGAGTCCGTCATATTTGTCGGCAAGAAAAGCCTTCAGTGCGTCCCTGTGCTTAGCTCTGCACGTCGGACATCCCACACTGTTGATTCTCAGCTCTATTTCCTTCATTCCCAAGGCATCCAGCATATCCGCAGCCACGCTTACGATTTCCGCATCTGCCAGCGGACTTTCCGTACCGAAAATTTCGGTTCCCATCTGATGAAACTGTCTGTATCTGCCCTTCTGCATCTTTTCATATCTGAAGCAGGGGGTAATATAGTACATTTTTGTCGGCTGCATTTCCGAGAAAATTCCGTTCTCCACAAATGCTCTTGCAGCAGGAGACGTGCCCTCGGGTTTAAGGGTAAGATTTCTTCCTGCAAGATCATCGAAAGAATACATCTGCTTTTCAACTACATCTGTTGTATCTCCAACTCCTCTGACGAACAGCTCCGTATGCTCGAAAATCGGGGTTCTTATTTCTTTCAATCCGTATCTTCTGCAGATATCTCTGAATAAACCTTCAAGATACTGCCATTTTCCCGACTGACCGGGTAAAATATCACTGGTTCCTTTTGGTGCCTGTGTTAACATAAATAAACTCCTTCATAAAAAACTTTTATATTTCATTATATATCTTTTTGGGGGTGTTTTGCAAATAATAATTGATTTTTCCGCTGAATCATCTCATCAATCCGCTCGATATATATCTCATAATTCGACACATTGGCGGCACGTTCAATCCGGTTCTCCTCCGGATAATACCGCTTACTGATTCCACCCGCTCCCAGGGCTATCATGGTCTGCCTCTCATCCATTGTTTTGATATTATACAGACACTCCGTACCCTTTCTGCAGTAGCCTATGTTTTCAAGATTACCCACCATATACTTCTGCCTGTACAGATAATACGGCTCATAACCTCTTTCTTTAAGGACTTTGCCCGAATACTCCACCATTTCGGCAAGCTTCATAGTCTCCCTGTAGTTATATTCCTCATCGTCTTCTCTGAGCCTTGAAGCTCTTTTGACCGCCAGAGTATGTACGGTTATGTTTTCCGGTGCCATATCCAGCACGGCGGCAAGAGTATTTCTGAAATCCTCCGGTGTTTCTCCCGGCAGTCCCGCAATCAGGTCCATGTTGATTATCTCAATTCCCGCCTCCCCGGCCATTCTGTACGCCTCGATAATCTGCTCCGGAGAATGAAGCCGTCCTATTATCTCAAGAGTTTTCGCATTCATTGACTGAGGATTTATGCTGATTCTTCTTATTCCGTGTCTGCGTATTACAGCCAGCTTTTCCGGAGTAATTGTATCGGGTCTTCCCGCCTCGACAGTGAATTCCTCGCACCTGCTCAAATCGAAGTTCGTGAATATTCTGTCAAGCAGCTCATCCAGCTGCCCGGCGCTCAGACTTGTGGGAGTTCCTCCTCCGATATAGAAAGATTCCGTGAACATACCGGCTTCCCGCATCGATGAAGAAACAGCCTCAATCTCTTTGTACAGAGCTTCCAGATAAGCTTCAATTGCACCCGGCTTTGCAACATTTGAAGTAAACGAACAGTAAACACATCTTGTGGGGCAGAAGGGTATTCCCAGGTAAACACCTACGTTATTTTCAGACCTGACACAGGACTGAAGATACTGATTCTTCAGCGTCGTAATGAGCAGCTCTGTTTTTTCATCACTGAGCCTGTAATACTCTTTCATATACAGACTGATTTCATCATATGAATTTCCTTTTTCATACAGTTCCCGGACTATTTTAACCGGTTTGACACCTGTTAAAATACCCCAGGGGAGCTCTTTTCCGCAGCTTTTGCCGAAGGCATCATAGATTCCCCGTTTTATCGCATTTTTCAGCTCTTTTATATTCTCCGGTTTCCTACCTCTGTAATAAAAGCTTTCAATCGGCAGTGAAATCCGTTCATTCTCAAAAACAACGGAAAAGCTTTGGTTGTTATCCAAAGCTCCGTCCTCCGTTATCTCATAATTACCTTTCGGTACAAACATTTTTATCAGCTCTTCTGTTTCATATCCTGATATTGAAGAGCATATTCTGACATTATACATAGAATTCACTCTCTTTAAAAAAACGGGTTGTATCTTTTTTCCTGTCCGATGGTAGTCGCACCTTCATGGCCGGGGAATACTTCGATATCATCGTCAAGAACAAAAAGCTTTGTTTTGATTCCGTTGAAAAGATGCGCCGCATTGCATAACGCAAAATCCGTTCTTCCCACCGAGCCCGCAAAAAGTGTGTCTCCGGAAAACAGCCATTTGTTCACAAGAATACTTATTCCTCCGGGAGAATGTCCGGGAGTGTGAATTATTTTTATTGTGCTGTTTCCGAAAGCAATTTCGTCCCCGTCTTCCAGCCATTTGTCCGCAATTATGGAAATTCCGTTTCCGAACATCATTTTAGACGCATTGTATGCCGGGCTTGCCAGCATTTCCTTTTCGGCTCTGTGGGCATAAACCGGCGCCTTGAATCTGTTTCTGTAAGCTTCCACGCCGCCGATATGGTCGCCGTGCCCGTGAGTCAGGATAATGAATTCAACATTAAGCTTATTCATTTCGATAAAGCTTTCCATTCCGGAATCCGTTCCGCCCGGATCGACGATAAAAGCCTTCTTCATTTCATTATCATAAACAAGATAAGTATTCACATACAGGGGTCCTGTATAATACTGCTTCATCATTAACATAGTCTCAACCTCCAGTAATCCGATAAAAAACTCTTTCGTATTAAATACAATACAATACTCTTCTCAGATCAGAAAAATCTAAAATAGTTTTCTGCTGTCCAGCAGCAGTGTGACCGGTCCGTCATTATATATTTTCACAAGCATATCTGCCTGAAATATTCCTTCTTCAACCTCGATTTCCAGCTCACGCAGTTTAGACGTGAAATAATCATACAATTCCACGGCCTTTTCCGGAGCCGCAGCTTCCGTAAATCCGGGTCTTCTTCCCTTTCTGCAGTCTGCATACAGGGTAAACTGGGAAACCGCAAGAATCGAGCCTCCCACATCCTTTATGGAAAGGTTCATTTTGCCGTTTTCATCCTCAAATACTCTCAGATTTGCGGTTTTTTCCGCAATATAATCTGCATCTTCTTTTCCATCGTCTTTCCCTACTCCCAGGAAAATCACGAATCCTTTTTTCACAGCTCCCGTTATTTTATTATCAACTGTCACAGAGCCTTCGATAACTCTTTGAACAACTGCTCTCATCTCAATCTCCTGTCTTATTATACTCTGGGTTCTAACTTCGGACTCTCGGGGCTCTGAGCTTTATAGCTCCTGACTTCATGAGCGCTGCAACCGTGCCTGTTATCAGCCGTCAATTTCGGACCACTTTTTCCGGCTTCGTTTCCGCACTCAGGCTCCGAACTTCTTACCGGTGCTTTGGTTTCAATACACCCTTTCTTGCCGTTCTGCCTTCATCCCCGGTCCGTCCTAAATTGTTGCTCTGTATGCGTCAATCACGCCCTCAACCGACTTGATTTTTGTCAGAATTTTCCTTATCTGATCGGACCTGGTAATAGCCAGAGTAACATTAAACATGGCCTTTTTATCTTTTGTGGTCTTTACCTGAAGACTTCTGATATCCACATCTTCGGACTGCATTGCCACCGAAAGATCCAGAAGCAGACATTTTCTGTCTTCAGCCAGCACGTAAATCTCAGCCTCAAAAGAATGCTCCGTGCTGTCACTTTCATCCCATTCCACCTCGATAAGCCTTCCCTTCTCTTCCTCGGGAACAGATATCATATTCGCACAGTCTTTTCTGTGAACGGATATACCTCTTCCTTTTGTAATGAAACCGACTATTTCATCACCGGGAACCGGTGTACAGCATTTTGCAAGCTTTATCATCAGTCCGTCAACACCTTTGACCTTGACTCCAAGTGCGTCCTTTTTGTAGTATTTCTGTCTGCTGTCTTTATCTTCCTCAGCGCTCTTATTCTTCTCATATTCTGCAGCTGTTATTTCCTGCTGCTGACGTTTCTGTTCCTCTTTTTCTTCTTCGGCATAGAAATCCACCAGCATGTTTGCAACTTTTGTTGCCGGTATACCTCCGTAGCCCACCGAAACATACAGGTCCTCAATCGTTGCCAGTCTGTAGCTTTTTGCAATTGCCACAATCCAGTTCTGCTTCAGAAGCTGCTGACTGTCATAAGCTTTACGCTTTACAGCCTTTTCGATCGCAGTCCGGCCTTTTTCAATATTTTCGGCACGGTTTTCTTTTCTGAACCACTGCCGTATCTTATTCTTTGCCTGAGAGGTCTTTACTATTCCGAGCCAGTCCGAGCTTGGACCCTTACTGTTGGGATTGGTAATAATCTCCACCACATTTCCGTTTTCAAGAACATGATCAAGAGTTACCATTTTCCCGTTTACCTTGGCACCGATACATTTCAGTCCTACCTCGGTATGAATCTTAAACGCAAAATCCAGCGGCGTACTGCCTGCCGGCAGCTCCACCACAGCACCTCTCGGCGTAAATACGAATACCTGATTGGAAAACAGGTCCACCTTCAGTGATTCCATGAATTCTTTAGGATCATTCATATCTTTCTGAAGTTCAATAGTCTGTCTGAGCCATGCCAGCTTCTTTTCATTCTCCTCATGGTTATCCATGATTCCCTGTTTGTATTTCCAGTGAGCGGCAATACCGTATTCGGCCACTTGGTGCATTTCCTTTGTTCGAATCTGCACCTCAAAAGGCGGTCCGTATTTACTTATCAGAGTTGAATGAATAGACTGATACATATTAGGCTTGGGCATCGCTATATAATCTTTAAATCTTCCCGGAATAGGCTTCCAGAGAGTATGAACAATCCCGAGAACTCCGTAACAGTCCTTAACCGAATCAACTATTACGCGAATAGCCGCCAGGTCAAAAATCTCATCCAGAGTTTTTCCGCCCTGCATTTTTTTATATATGCTGTAATAATGCTTATATCTTCCGTATATTTCATATTCGATATGAAGCTCTTCAATGTGCGGCTTCAACTCGGCTATTACCTTTTCAATATAATCATCGTGAGTGTATTTTCTCATTCGCACTCCGGAGACCAGACTGTAGTACAGCTCCGGCTCCAGAGCTTTAAGCGCCAGATCTTCCAGCTCGAATTTTATTTTAGAGATACCGAGCCTGTCCGCCAGGGGTGCATAAATATCCAGAGTTTCACGGCATTTTTCGACAATTTTCGCATCTGTCATAAAATTGATGGTTCTCATATTGTGAAGCCTGTCCGCCAGCTTTATTATCAGCACCCTGATATCCTTCGTCATTGCCAGAAACATCTTTCTCAGATTCTCCGCCTGACGTTCTTCTTTTGTTTCAAACTTAATGCTTCCCAGCTTTGTTACACCGTCCACCAGGATGGCTATATCCTCCCCGAAAATCTGTTCGATATCATCATATGAATAATCTGTATCTTCCACAACATCGTGCATCAGTGCAGCAGCCACTGTCTGGGAGTCCATATCCATTTCAGCAAGAATTTTCGCAACTTCGACAGGGTGAATAAAATAAGCTTCTCCCGATTTTCTGAACTGACCTTCATGGGCCGTTCTTGCAAGGTCATAGGCCTTCCCCACTAAATATAAGTCGTAATCCGGATTAAGTTGTTTCAGATAGTTCAAAAAAACTTCTCTGTTTTCTGCCATGATATCGCTCATTTTTTCACCTCCTCAGTATGCTTACTGTCCTTTACTGACATCTTACTATGCTGAACATAGAGTAAACTATTCCTCATGCTGACTGAGGCGGATGAATTTCATCCGCCCCGTTTTTTTACTAAATGTTATTTACCGACATATTTCTTTTTTGTTCCCTTTGAACCTTTATTCCCAAACAGTCTGTTGATTTCATACCAGATTGAACCTGATACAAATATTGAAGAATATGTACCCGCAATCAGACCTACCATTACAGGGAATACATAGCTTCTCAGACTGGATGTACCCATTACAAGCAGAGCCGCTACGGCCAGTATTGTTGTGACAGAAGTTGCTATTGTTCTTGATAATGTCTGAGATACACTCAGGTTAACAAGATCCAGCGGCTTGGATTTTCTGCCCAGCCTGATATTCTCACGGATTCTGTCAAATACAACGATGGTATTGTTAATAGAGTAACCGAGAATAATCAGAAGAGCCGCAATAAACGGAGCATTCATTTCTATGTGGAACAAACCGTAAATCGAAACCATGGTAAGCATATCCACCAGCAGTGCCAGGATAGCCGCAATACCGAATTTCAGCTGGAACCTTATCGCAATGTAAATCAGCATCAGTACACACGCAATCAGAACTGCCTTCAGTGCACTGGTCTTTATTTCTTTTCCTACCGAAGGTCCGAACTGGTCGGCACTCATCAGACTGCTGCTATCGAGATTGTATTCCTTATATATATCCTGCAGGATTACTTCTCTCGCATCATTATCCAGAGAAGCTGAGGTTCTGATGATAATCTCATCATTATCATCACCCGCATATACTATTGTAGCATCTATTCCGTTCTTTTCGAGAATCTGTTCCACCGGTGCAAGATTAACCTGAGACTGACCCATGTCAATCTGCATCATAGTACCGCCCGTAAAGTCAATACCCATGTTGAAGCCTCGCACTCCGCCCACAAGGAAACCTATCAGAATAATGCATAATGAAATTGCATACCAGATTTTTCTTTTCTGAATAACAGGGATATTTGACTGAGCGATATCCTTAATTTTACTCTTTTTGTACGCAAAGAATTTTTCCTTCCCGAAGGTTTTGCTTTCGGCAAGAACTATGATAAACAGCCTTGTAACAAATAAAGCCGTAATCATACTGATGATGATACCTATCATTAATGTCCATGCAAAGCCCTTAACAGAACCTGTTCCGAACTGATAAAGAACAACGCCGGCGATAAGTGTTGTGATGTTAGAGTCGATGATGGTAGCCGTAGCTCTTTCAAAGCCGGCACGCACAGCCGCGCGGATAGTTTTTCCCGAAGCTATTTCTTCTCTTATTCTGGCAAATATGATTACATTGGCATCTACCGCCATACCTATTGATAAAAGGATACCGAATATTCCCGGCAGTGTGAGAACCGCTCCGAAGAGCTCGTAAATCCATATATAAACCACAACATAGAGTAAGAGTGCCAGACTGGCAGCAACGCCCATCATTTTATAAACAGCAATCATAAATACTATGATGAGAAGGATACCGATTGCCCCTGCAACCAGTGCTTTTTCAAATGAATCATAGCCTAATGTAGCACCTACGATTGATGTATTGACTTCTTTTAATGTTACAGGAAGCGAACCGCCTCGAATCAGTGCGGCATCTGCAGCAGCTGTTTCCTTTGTATATGAACCGGATACAAAGGCCTCTCCGCCGCTGATTTCAGCATTAACCATCGGTGCCGAGATCACTTTGTTATCAAGAACAATCAGAATCTGACCGCAGTCATATTCGCCGTACTGGTTTGTCACTGTTGTTCCTTTGTTTTCCAGAGCTTTTTTTGTGGCCTTCCAGAACTTGTCTGTTCCTTCACTGTTAAATTTAATTGAAATACCCGGTTCGTTGCCGATACTTTCTCCGTCAAAACCCAGAACAGCGTCCTTAACTTCCGCTCCGGTAACAACGGTGTTTCCCCATGCATCAACGAATTCCAGCTGAGCGGTCTTGCCTATTGCCTCAAGGGCTGCCTGAGCATCCTGGGCTCCCGGAAGCTCAACTCTGATTCGGTTTCCGGATTCAACTGTAACAATCGGTTCTGATAAACCCATCTCGTTTACACGGTTTTCAATGACAGCCTGAGTCTGCTCCATGAGTTTTTCAAGATCATCTCCTGTGGCATCGGTATCCGCTTCAAGAAGTACATAAGCACCTCCGGCCAGATCCAGCCCCAGATTAACGTTATCTTTTGCGTTTGGTATTTCAAGTGAGCCGACCTTGAGTCCGAATAAACTGATTCCCAACCCAAGGGCAATTACTACCACAAGCAAAACAGATACAACTTTCTTCCACATTTCTTTTTTCCTCCCAAGTCTTTTGATTGCATATAATACGGTCGATAAAGTGTATTTATATAACTATAATGATTTATTTTATACTTTTGGTGGAAAAATATCAAGTATATATTTCAATATAGTGTATATTATTATACTAATTTGTTATTCACAGACCGAAGCTATACATATCACATCGGCAGTGTATGAATATCCTGCCGAACATATTATTCGTGAAGTATCGTTTTATTCTCACAGATGTCCTTGCTGTTTTATTATCAGGCAGCAGCTACCCGGGCATAATGTTTTTGTTACACAAAAAACTGCCGGTATTTCCGGCAGTTTCGCATGTCATATAATCATGATAAAAGAAGAATCTATTATTCCTCTGTCTTGTTTTCATCCGCAGCAGCTTTTTCCTCTGCAGCTTCGGCTTTATTTTCTTCTGCCGCAGCTTCTGACATAACAGCTGTATCCTCGGTTTCTTTTTTAGCGGATTCTTCGATTTCCTTAGGAGCAGTTTTCTTAACGCTTCCTTTACTCTCTTCCAGAACGCTTGAAACAGCCCATCTCATTACTTCCATACGATTTCTTTCGCCAACTTCGATAATAAGACTTTCCTCTTTAGCTTTTATTACACGAGCCTTCACTCCACCGATTGTCAGAACCTTATCACCGGCTTTAACCGCTTTTCTCATTGCTGCAACCTGCTTTTCCTTCTTCTTTTGAGGTCTGATAAGAAGAAGCCAGAAAATAACCAGAATCAGGATGCACGATATCCACATAATTGCATTACTACCCATAATTTTTCACTCCTTAATAAAAATGGTGCCGGCGATCGGGGTCGAACCGATACGGTGTTGCCACCACGGGATTTTGAGTCCCGCACGTCTGCCAATTCCATCACGCCGGCATGTCTGCTGACAGAAATTATTCTATCACAGTTGAAATACTACTGCAAGAATTTTATTCCATATTTCTATTCATATTTCTGTTAATTATTGTTTTGCGTAAAATACACTTTTCCTCACTCAATGCCGTATATTCCGCAGCGTCCTGCCACCGAACGCAGACATTTACTCATAATATTCAAACTCAAAGTCCCGGATTCTGACCGTATCTTCGTCCTGAATCCCCATGTCCACCATCTTCTGCATAGCACCTTTCTCTTCGATATATTTATATAAATATCTCAAAGACTCCGTATCATTGAAATTAGTGGAATCGAATATTTTTTCAAGCTGACCTCCGGAAAGCACAAAAACTCCGTCTTCTTTAGTTACTTTTATTTCACGGAATTCGGGATCGGCATCCGCGGTTTCTTCATCAAAATAAATGTAATCATCCTCTTCCGGAAGTTCTCTTAATTCCGCCACAAGCCTCATTGCCTCTTTCAGGAGTTCATCCAGTCCCTGTCTTCCGGCTGCGGAAATCGGAAATACAGAAATTCTCCTTTCCTTTAAATACTCCAGAAATCCGTTATATTTTTCTTCATCCAGAATATTGTCAATCTTATTTGCCGCCACTATCTGCGGTTTCGATGCAAGCTTCGGAGAATATTTCAGCAGTTCTTCGTTGATTTTCTCGAAATCTTCTATCATATCCCTGCCTTCGGCAGAAGATACATCCACCACATGAATGAGAAGCTTCGTTCTTTCTATATGTCTCAGAAAGTCCAGACCCAGTCCCTGACCTTCATGAGCCCCTTCTATTATTCCGGGAATGTCCGCCATCACAAAGCTGTCATCATAAAACTGCACAACTCCCAGATTAGGTGTGAGTGTTGTGAAATGATAATTTGCGATTTTGGGCTTTGCACCTGTTACCGCCGCCAGCAGAGTTGACTTTCCCACATTCGGAAATCCCATCAGCCCTACGTCAGCTATCATTTTCAGCTCAAGAACCACAGTTCTTTCCATGGCTTTTCCTCCGGCTTCGGCAAAATTCGGTGCCTGGCGAACAGAATTCTTGAAATGAACATTTCCCTTTCCTCCCTTGCCTCCTTTTGCCGCCACACAGGTATCTCCGTGGGTTTTAAGATCTCTGATGAGATGCCCGGTTTCCTGATCAAAAATCATTGTTCCCGGCGGAACTTTTAATATAAGATCCCTGCCTTTTTTCCCGAAACGCTTTTTTTTCATTCCGTCTTCGCCGTTTTCTGCATTGTATTTTACACGATAATGAAAATCCATCAGGGTATGAAAATTCTCGTCCGCCTCGAAAATAACATTTCCTCCGTTCCCGCCGTCGCCGCCATCCGGGCCGCCGTCGGGAACAAACGGCTCTCTTCTGAAGGAAACACTTCCGTTTCCGCCTTTTCCTGATTTTATCGTTATTTTTGCTTTATCTATAAACATATTTCTCCCTCTGAAATAAAACAATCCGTCATCATACCGACCTGATTGTCTCATATATTGAGCTGATTCAGACACCTTTTCCGAATCCCATCGCAGTTATCCCCATTCTAATCCTATGACAGAATGTCCGGTTTACTGTTTCTGAATTTCCGCGTGGTGTCGGGCATTTCCCCTGTTTTCTATAAAAAAATACCCCTTATCAAATGTAAGGGGCAATTTTTCTTAAGCTTCCTTAGCGTATACGCTAACCTGTTTTCTGGTCTTGTCTTTTCTTTCGAAACGAACAACACCTTCGATCATAGCAAACAAAGTATCGTCTCCACCTTTGCCAACGTTGTTGCCCGGATGAATCTTTGTTCCTCTCTGTCTTACTAAGATGCTGCCGGCAGTTACTGTCTGACCATCAGCTCTTTTAACTCCCAAACGTTTGGATTCACTATCTCTACCGTTTCTGGAACTACCTACTCCTTTTTTACTTGCCATGTATTCTCACCTCCATAAATGCGGCTTATGTACTAAAAACTATTTTTCTAAATACTTATTAATACTATAATGAAATGCTTTCGATTACTACTTTAGTGAAAGGCTGTCTGTGACCCTTCTTTTTTCTGTAATCTTTCTTATTCTTGTACTTGTAAATAATCACTTTAGGTGCTTTTCCGTTTTCAACAACCTTTGCATTTACAGCTGCTCCTGCTAATACAGGTGCTCCGACTTTAATGTCAGTACCTTCTCCTGCTGCCAGAACCTGATCGAAAACAACGGCTTCACCTTCTGCTGCGTTGAGCTTTTCAACTAAAATCTCATCGCCTTCCTTTACTCTGTACTGCTTTCCGCCTGTTGCGATAATTGCATACATGAATCTTAACCTCCTCTATCCAGTCTCGCCATTGAGGCAGCCTAGCTTTATCACCTCTTCTGCGCGGTTCAACTCAAGTATGATAACACATTTTATAGAGGTTGTCAATAATACGTAACCTGTTTTTCATGACAATTTAGGTGATAATTTCGTTCTGTTTCATCCTTCAATGTCCCTTCGCTATTCGGTCTTTTCGAATCTCATTCCTGATATTTGTAAGCACATTGTATTCTGCTTTAAGCAGGCTGTGAACAGCAGCATTTGATTCAAAGAGATTTTTTACAGATTCCTTCCCAGCTCGTAAACATCTTTAAGCTTCGGCGATTTCTCAGCCGCACCTTTGTAATTCATTCCGGGAAGTGTAATTATGCCTTCGTCCTTCCATTTCGTATATCCGATAATCTGCCTGTAATTTGATACAGATGTATCAAACACACTTTCATTACTGTCATGAGCATTCAGCAGGAGCACTGCTGATTTGATTCTGTATCCCTTCAGCAGATATGCATAGAACCTGTCTATGGCTGTTTTCATCTGTGCTGTAAGTGAATACCAGTAGACCGGCGATGCTATTACCAGTAAGTCCGATTCATCGAGCGCCTCATATATTTTACTCATATCGTCTTTTCTGAAGCATTTGCCGTCATTTCTGAAACAGCTTTCACATGCGATACACGGATGAATATCCATCATCGCAACGGGAAATTCAGCGACCTTATGGCCGGCCTCCTCCGCTCCTCTTTTAAATTCCGAAACCATAATCTGTGTATTTCCGTTTTTCCTCGGGCTTCCGTTTAACACTAATATATTCATATTCTCCTCCTTTACGGTTTGCAGTTTCCGCAGGGTTCATATCCCTGTCCCACCGCTTCATTTCTGCTGTTAAAATATACCTTATTGCTTTCTGACATTCTTTTTACCGAGCTGCAGTCCGGATAATGGAACTTCCCGGTATTACTGTTTCCTATATATCCTTCTGAATCTGCGCCCCCGGTACTGTCGCATGCTCCCGCAGAACCGGTAGAATAGGTTTCGCTTCCTTCCGGTTCATTCACCGTAATCGAGCCTCCGGTCTCAAAGGTGTAAGTTTTACCGTCAGTCCTCATAACTATGGTGCCTTCATTCATTGTCTGATATACAGTTGCACCGATTTTTGAAATTTTTTCAAGTGTCTCTTTATGAGGGTGTCCGTATGAATTACCCGCTCCTGCAGAAATAATTACGTAATCCGGGCTTGTTTTTTTCAGGAATTCCGTTGAAGTTGATTTAGATGAACCATGATGAGCTGCCTTCAGCACCTGTACATGAGAAAACCTGTCCAGATTGGCTTTCTCTGTTTTCTGCCCCATATCTCCGGTAAGAAGAACCTTCACCCCGCCGCAGACGACTTCCGAAACCACGCTTCTCTCATTGGCATCATCATCTTCATCCCCGGTTTCAATTATTCGTATATAAGCAAATTTTTTTGAATCCAGAGGAATAACCTCATCCTCATCATCGGATACCGAACAGCCGCTTTCACCATTTACGGCGTTCTTATAATTATCATATGTAACGGTATTTTTTATTACCCCGCTGTCTATTACGGAGCCGACCTTAAACTCACGGAAAATATACTGCATTCCTCCTATATGGTCAGAATCCGGATGTGTGGCTATTACCAGGTCCAGCTCCCCGTCAACAAACGGAGCAATGTAATCAATTACCTCATCACTGTAATTCCACTCACCGCAGTCAACCAGAGCCTCGAAGCTTCCGTAATCGATAAAAGTGCAATCTCCCTGACCCACATCAATAAAATGTACGGTCATATTTTCCGCATCGCCCGCCGCTTTGCTCCCCATATCATTCTGCACATATCCCGAAGAAGCGGCACTGTCTTCTTTCGCATGATTTCCTGTTTCCGAATTGTCCGAACAACCTATAAAAGCCGCCGCGGTTATCAGTATAATACTCAGCAGCATAAATCGAATTAATCTGTTTTCACCTGTTACTTTCGCCGTTCCCATTATTTTCTTCATTTCGATTCTCCCATTAACATCAGTTTCAAATCCCGGTCCTGTTTTCTGTATATTTTCAAATACCTGCCGTGCTTCCCGGAGAAGAAAAGATTTCATACATTATATTATCTCTATCCACTCTGTGATATTCACTGCAGTCCAGCCGGTCACCGAGATAAGCTTCCGGCTCAGCTTCACCCGAAATCAGTTTTTCCTTTTTCTCCCGGCTCAGACGCTTGATCTGATATTCCAGTCTGGAAGCTTCCGCCCGGCCGGGGCTTTCCCAGAAAACCTCCAGCCTTTCCGCTCCTCTTGAGGCAACATATTTCGATTCCATTCCTTTACCCGAAAAATGAACCCTCATTCTCTTTTTGATATCGGGAGAAATCCCAGTATACAATGTTCCGTCACGACATCTCAATATATAGACGTAATACATAATCTGACAATCCCTTTCTTATGGCTTCCATCCGCTTAAATTATGCCATGTCAGTTTCTCCACCAAAAAAGGACAGCTGATGCCTGTCCTCTTATTTTAAAAGTTTTTTGTCAATATAAGAATGTTTTTTCCATCAATATTCTCGTACTCCATCCCATCCATGCTTTTTTTAACAATAAATATTCCCAGTCCGCCGATTTTTCTTTCCTCCGCAGACAAAGTCACATTCGGATCCTCCTTAGCCAGAGGATTATACGGATATCCTTCATCCTTAAAAGAAATGACTGCAGCCGTCGGATTCTGTTTTATCTCAACCCCAACCCATACTTTTCCTGTATTCGGTGCGTATGCATACCGGGATATATTGCTTAATATTTCATCAACAGCTATGTCAATTTGGATCTGAACTTTCATGGGACAGCCAGCCGTTTCCAGCTGTTCATTGACAAAATCCGTTACTGTATCGATGTTTTCAATTACAGCATCAAGACTTATTTCTTTCATTGACGATCCTCATACTTTATTAATCAATATTTTATTCTCGTAATAATTAACGAAAATATGAATTATTCAATAGTCAGTACATCAGAGAAACCGGTTACTTCAAAAACTTCCATTACTGATTCGTTTACATTATGAAGTACCATTTTTCCCTGTTTGTTCATTATTTTCTGTGCAGCCAGTAATACTCTTAATCCGGCAGATGAAATATACTCCAGTTTTTCAAAATCCATTACAAGTTTTTCAATGCCATTAATATTCTCTTTAATTTCCGCATCAAACTGAGGTGCTGTTGTTGTATCAAGTCTTCCTTCCAATGCAAAAGCAATTTCATTTCCTTTGACTGTTTTTGTAATTGTCATATTAACACTCCTTTATGTAATACCTGTTTTTTATACTATTAGTATTATATTCAATTCCCCTAAAAAAAACAACTGTTTTATTCGATAATGCCATTTATCTTATTCTTTTTCAAAGCACTCTTTCCCGGTAACACTCTATGTTTTCCGGTTTTATCCGGTGACTGTAATCACAGTTTTTTTGCGGCAACAGTTTCTCCGGAAATATTAAGAAAATCTGTAATAATGTTCGGAATCTTCCTTTTATCCGGATATGCTATTCCGAGTCTTCTGAAATAGTTTTCTTTGAACGGTCTTATTGCCACATTGTCCGGAATAAAAGGCATTGCTCTCTGCGGCAGAATTGATATAGCCAGTTCATTTGCAACAACATACAGAATTGAAGATGCATCTCTTAACGAATAATTCAGATGACCTGAAGTCGTATCAGTACTGTCTTCAATATAATAATTTATCCAGCTGTAATATTTTTCATCCGGAAGTATCAGTTCAAAATCAAAAAGATCTTCTATTTCCAGGCTTTCTTTAGATGTAAGCACATGGTTTTGTGGCATTATCACAAAAAACGGATCTTCTGCCAGCGGCAGAAAGCAGAATCCTTCAGGAACTGCCTCAGCTGTGAAGGCTACATCGATTTCACCTTTCGTCAGCATTTCTTCTAATTCCGAATCATTTCCTTCAATCAGATTCACATCGGCATTTGGATACTTCAGAAAAAATCTCTTCATAATACGCGGAACCCAATCCAGCAGCATACTGTTATAGCTCCCTATTTTAATGCATTCTTCTCCTTCGTTTCTAATATCATTCACTGCCAGCTCCAGTTCATGCTGAGTTGCCATAAGCCTGTTCAGAATGGGTTTCAGCTTAATTGCATTTTCTGTGGGAATGACACCTTCTTTGCTTCTTATCAGTAGAGGAAAACCTATTTCATTTTCCAGAGTTTTAATCATGTAGCTTATTCCCGATTGAGTGTATCCTATTTCCTCAGCAGCTTTTGTTATGCTGCTGTATTCCATTACCTTTAACAGTGCATTATATTTTGCCAGACTCATTTTTATCTTTCCTTTTGCCAAATCTAATTATAAACAAACATATTTCATAATGAATAAACAAAATATAAAAATTTCTGTTTATTCTATTAAAAAAACTTATTTTACATATCAGTCTACCTTGTAATATACTCTTTATTGTCGGATGGTGCAACCATCTATATCGCAGAAATGCGATTTTTTATTGTGTTTTTTTAATAATCACAATAAACGTTGTTTTACTATTTTTTACTTATTTAATTCTTATTAAATAGGAGAAGGAGGATGTTTTATGTCAGAACAGACAGCACAAAATGAAGGTTGGGGCAGTGCCCTTGGGTTTATACTGACCTCAATCGGTTATGCCGTCGGTGTAGGAGCTATCTGGAAGTTCCCTTACATGATCGGTATGAATGGCGGAGGAGTATTTTTACTGATCTGCTTTATTTTAATGGTTATCGTTGCTATGCCTCTCTGCTGGGCTGAATTAACTCTCGGAAGATATACTCAGTCTTCGGCAATCGTCGGAATGAGACAGCTTACCGGAAAAGGCTCTCCATGGGTACTCATCGGTTGGCTCGGACTTGCAACATGTACAATTATGATTTCCTACTACATTACTATCGTTTCAGACGTAATGTTCTATGTATTTAAATTCGCTTCCGGCGGATTAAAGGGAATGTCCATAGAGGAGATTTCTCAATATTATGTGAATCTTCAGATGAACATGCCTTATAAGTTCATCACTGTTATTATCCTTTATGTTCTCACATTCATTGTTATTATGGGTGGAGTTCAGGCAGGTCTTGAAAGAGTAAACAAGGTACTCATCCCCGGTTTATTCCTCTTCCTGGTAATTCTTGCTGTCAGAGGCCTGATGCTACCGGGCGGAATAGAAGGTGTTAAATGGATGTTCACTCCGAACTGGTCATTACTTGACGGTTCACTTATAATGGCTGCACTGAATCAATGCTTCTTCCTGGCAGGTGTTGCTATGGGTTCTATGTTCTCATTTGGCGGATACCTCAATAAAGACGAATCCGATATTCCGTTCTCGGGAACAATCATAATCATGTCTAACCTTGTTGTAGCAGTCCTCGCAGGTATAGCTATTTTTACATCACTTTTCGCATATAACATGGACGTTTCATCCGGTTCAGGACTGGTATTCCAGACTCTCCCCTATGTATTCTATGATATGTCAGGCGGCATAATATGGGGAACTCTGTTTATGCTTCTGCTCTTCGCAGCAGGCTGGTCTTCGGTTTTAGGTTTATATGAAGGTGCCGCTTCAATTGTTTCCGAAGCTTTCAGCATTACCAGAAAAAAAGCTCTTGCAATAATGACAGTTATCATGTTCGTTCTTTCATTGCCGACTATCCTTTCGACAACAGTATGGGCAAATGTAAGACCTCTCGGCATGGATCTCTTCACTTTCATGGACTTCCTTGCTATGCTGGTAACACTTCCTATTGGCGGTATTCTGATTTCTCTGTTCGTTGCAACCAAATTCTGGGACAGATATCTCGAACATGCCAATCACGGTGCAAAATACTTCAGACTTCCCAGAGTTCTCAGAGTATGGTACATTGCCTTACTTCCTGCAGTAACTCTCATCGTAATGATTATGGGTATCAGAGGTTATTTCGTTTAGTATTGTTTGCGGCGAATAATTCGGTAATCCCGACAACAGTCTGATTTATAGTTATAATAAAAACCGCCCTGCGGCCTTCAGACACATCGCCTGAAACCACAGGGCATTATTTTTACTCATATGTACTATCTTAACCATCCCATTAATAATGACGGCATTCTGTATTTTTTATAAACAGCCTTGATCAACTGATGAATATTTGCGTTTTCATCACCGTAAATATCAATCAGGCATTCTGTAATAACAAGGAAAAGATCTCTGAAATCATTCATACTCTTTTCTTTATAACAGCTTGCATTGTATTCAATCATGAGCTCAAGACCGTCACTTCCGTCCAGCACCTCTATATCGATAAGATTCTCCGAAGCGGCTTTATTGTGACGAATTTCAACTTCTTCTATTTTAAGCTCTTTCATCTCTTCGCTGGTATCCCTTAGATCTTCCTGATACAGGAAGCATAATCCGTCATCCTTTACAACATTCGCTCCTATCATTGTATATGGATATTTGTAATGCTCAATACCTGCCAGAATCTGATTCTGCACATCTTCGTACAGATTTTTAACAGGCATGCTTCTTGAAAGCTCTATTGCCAGTCTGAGATCGCATAACAGCAGTCCAACCGTAGAGAACTTTTTGAGGTCATCTCTTCCGTTGTATGTCCAGCTTATAAGAACATGCGGATCCTTATTATAAACCGCAACTGCGAGCATAGATACAAGTGAGAAAAATGCGTTACCGGTAATATTATACTTCCTTTTGATTCTTTCAATTTTCGGTGCATATTCCTGCATTTCACCGAACACCCTTCCCAGAGTATTCTCACGGGAATCGAAATCTATCTTCGGTCTTCTGCTGTAGTTTTCCTTATCCTTATACTTTTCCTCAAAATACAGTTTATCTCTTTCATAATCACCGGTACCGATGGCAGATTGATGTTCTTTAAGCGTGAGGTAAAAATAATCCGTCTCCAGCGGCATATCACAGTATGCCTTCACTATATCCTGCATAAGAATTTTAGAGGACGTTCCGTCAAACAGAGTATGATGAACATCAAAAAACATATATCCCCATTTTTCGGTTTCATATAATTTTGCCCTGTACAAACGGCTGTTCAGAATCTTAAACGGAGCAACAAATCCGTTTTTAAGCTCATCAAACTCAAATTCCGACAGTTTTTCAATTCTGACCGGCTCAAGTATTTCAGGCTTATATGACTGCACCAGATCTCCTTCTTCGTTAAAGGAAAATACCGTTGCAAATGCGGGATGCGCCTTTATTGTCCGGTTCATAGCCTCTGCCAGTTTTTCTATATTTAATAAAGATTTATCAAAACGATATAAAGAATTAACATTCCACATCGTTGAAAGCGGAGTATACATCTGATAGTCAAACATATAGGTCTGGAACGGCGTCAGAAGGAAGGTCTCATTTCTTGCGGCTTCTTCTTTTTCATCATCTGATTCCGAATCACCGGAAAGCTGCTTTTCAAGATAAATATTCGCAATTCTGGCCGGAGTATGTCCCGCAAAAATATCGGCAATAGAAAGATTTTTCAGTTTGCTTTCCACCAGAACATCCATGGAAGATAATGAATCCCCGCCCAGCAGGTAGAAATCATCATCTATTCCCACCGGTTCTATATCCAGAACCTTCTGAAATGCCTCACATAAAGCTTTTTCGGTTTCATTGGTAGGTGCTCTGTATTCAGCCATATAACTCTTAATATCCGGTTTAGGAAGTGCTTTTCTATCCATTTTGCCATTGGGGCGAATCGGAACCGAGTCAATATGAATGAAATAAGACGGAAGCATATAATAAGGAAGATATTTTGCCATCTCTTCTCTCGTCTCTTCGAAATCCACATTAATTGAGGCAGTATAGTAAACACAAATGAAAATCTGTCTTCCCTCATCGAAAATTCTCACGGCTGCCCAGTCTATTCCGAGCACTTTTTTAGCCACGCCTTCAATTTCTCCCGGTTCAACACGGTTTCCGTTGATTTTAACCATATCACTGAGTCTTCCCACTATTACAAACTGATTATCTTCTGTTTTTATCGCCAGATCTCCTGTATGATAAAGGCCGTCTCTGAATGCTTCGGCCGTCAATTCCGGAAGATTCAGATAACCTCTCACATATTTATTCTCAAAGCAGATTTCACCTTCTTCACCGTCCTGAACAGGATTTCCCTTTTCATCCAGCAGAAAAATCTCATGCCCGAATTCCGAATTGCCCACAGGAGTGGCTTCATACTTACGATCAATGAGGAAGTGTGTTACGGCAAAGCCGGACTCACTCATAAGATAGAAGTTATGAATAATCAAATCCTGTAAGAAAACTTCATTCGCCGGTTCACTGCCTATAATACAGAACTTCAGCTGAGGTGGCTTTGATTTCATTTTTCTGATATGTGAAGGTGTCAGGAACGTACCCGTAATCTGGTTTTTGACAATAAAAAACGCTATTTTCATAGGATTCTTTACAACATTATAAGGCACCACATACATCCTCGACACATAGTAAAATGCGTAGACAGTAATCAGCAATGATGCAATGAAATTAAGCGGTGATACCAGTGCAAATCTGTCTTTCTGCGTTGCAAGCTGATCACAGGTAGTCATGTGAATGGATTCCACCATTCTGTCAAGATTTCCGAATTCATGAAGAACCCCCTTTGGATTACCGGTGGTTCCCGATGTATATACGGCAAATGCCGCATCATGCTCATCAGTCTCTTCCGCACCTTCAAGAGGTGAAACAGTCAGAATCTTTTCCCATGTTTCACTGTCAATCTGTATCTTACAGCTGCAGTCTTTTCTTATGTATTCTATTCGTTCAGGTGCATAATTGTCTTCAACCAGAACAAATGCAGCTCCTGCTTTAAGCACACCTACAAGGGCTATAAGCGGCTGAATTCCTCTGGGAAGATTCAGCATTACAAAATCCTCTTTGCCTATGCCCATACTCTTCAGGTAGGCATAAACTTTTCCGGACATAATGTCCAGCTCCTTGTAAGTAATACCATTGGGTTTCATGCTGTCGCACAAAATTATGTAATCAGGATATTCCTGTGCATTTTGCAGTATTTTTTTTATTAAAGTCAAAATACCATCCCCCTTCAATTATCTTATTAATAAATTATACGTCATAATAAACAGGCTGTCAATCCGGCTCAAATCATCGACGGTGTCAAGTTGT
>DCHZ01000016.1 GCA_002315385.1 Firmicutes bacterium UBA1739
GACCCCCTGCTTGTAAGGCAGGTGCTCTCCCAGCTGAGCTATGCCCCCACATCCTTTTTTCTACCTGACACATTTACAGATTATACAACTTTCATTCTACATTGTCAAGAACTTTTTGTATCTCTGCTGTGCATTACCTGTAAGGTAATTTGGTGACCCTACCGGGACTCGAACCCGGGTTACCGCCGTGAAAGGGCGGTGTCTTAACCGCTTGACCATAGGGCCTTGTAATTAGCACTGTCTCTTGACCGCTCCATAAATATACCAAATAGCCGATAGTTTGTCAACAACTATTTTAAACTTTTTTTATTTTTATTTTATTTGTTTTTTGTTTATTTCAATCCGAAACAGGGACCTTTTCTTCTTCGACGCTTCGTCCGGTTATTTTAACTGTGCCTGAAGTGATTTCCATCATTTCTTTTTCAAGCTGTCCGCTGTATGAAGGATCACATATCACCTCCAGAGTGACTTTATCCGTAAACTCCGTTCTCCTGATAGTGAATCCTCCCTTTGCGGCAAGGTTTTCTACTTTTCCATGATATGTATACTGTATTTCCATGCACATCACATCCATGTCTTTAACTTCCGCTATTCCTGCTGC
Source organism: Firmicutes bacterium UBA1739 (assembly GCA_002315385.1). Classification (GTDB taxonomy): domain Bacteria; phylum Bacillota; class Clostridia; order Peptostreptococcales; family Anaerovoracaceae; genus UBA1739. Next base: position 602 of record DCHZ01000016.1, read on the forward strand.
TTTAACAGCTTCCTTTGCGGTTCCGGTATATGCTCTTACCAGTCCTCCCGTACCCAGCTTAATTCCACCGAAATATCTGGTTACAACTACAGCAATATTTGTCAGACCTTCTTTAATAAGCATCTGCAGAATCGGTACTCCGGCTGTTCCTGAGGGTTCCCCGTCGTCACTGTATTTCTGTACCTCAAACCTTTCACCCAGCACATAAACCGGGACATTATGAGTTGCATCCCTGTGTGATGCCCTGATTTCCGCAATGAATACCTCCGCTTCCTCAACACTTTCCACAGGTAAAACAAATCCGATAAATTTCGATTTTTCAATTACAAGCGTCTCTTTTGCCTGCTGCATGATAGTTTTATATTTTACAGTCATTTTTTTCTCCGTAAATGTTTCTCGTATTATACTTAATTAAATAAGATACTCTCGATAACGCCCCATATCTTCGCCGCTCAGCTCCACCTCAAAATAAGTGCCGTTTTCACGGTAGTCCATTTTCAGGACCTTGCATTTTTCACACAGATATGAACTGATATTCCCTTTATCATACGGTATCAGCAGTTCCGCTATTATCCTGTTTGAGAACAGCTCTTTGTTAATCCTTTCAATCAGGGAATTCATGTTTATTCCTTTTTTCGCCGAAATATACAGGCAATCCGGTCCGCCGGGCAGAACGTCTTCATAGTTTTCGATCTTATCTATTTTATTAAATATATACAGTTTCTTTATTCCTTCCGCGCCGATTTCATTAATTACCCCGTCGGCAACAGTCATATTAAAATAATAATCCGAATATGAGCTGTCAACCACATGAAGAATCATATCTGCATAAAGGATCTCTTCGAGAGTTGATCTGAACGCATTAACAAGAGTATGAGGCAGCTTGCTGACAAAACCTACGGTATCGATAAGGAGAAACTCCTTATCTGCATCTATCTTAATATTTCTTAAAGATGTATCCAGCGTGGCAAACAGCATATCCTTTGCAAACACTGCTTTATCTTCCTTTTCGGTCATCTCCAGCAGTTTATTCATAAGAGTTGATTTTCCCGCATTGGTATAACCTACAATCGCAACTATCGGGAGCCCGGATTTTTCACGTTTTGCACGCTGCACGTTTCTGGAAGCTTTTACGGTTTCGATTTCTCTTCGAATTTCATCCATCTTTCCCGCGATATGCCGTCTGTCTGTTTCCAGTTTTTTCTCTCCCGGTCCCCTTGTTCCTATACCGCCTCCGGTTCTGGAGAGAGATTTTCCGAAGCCCACCAGTCTCGGCATCCTGTACTGAAGCTGTGCAAGCTCAACCTGAAGCTTTCCTTCTCTCGATACCGCTCTCGAAGCAAAAATGTCAAGAATCAGTATCGTTCTGTCTATTACCTTAATTCCCGTTTCATCTTCGATATTTCTTATCTGTCTTCCCGACAGCTCATTATTCAGGATAACCACATCCGCTTCCAGGGTTTCACATGCCTCTTTAAGCTCCTCAAGCTTGCCTGTACCCATATAATATGCCGGATTTATCCTTTCAGCCTTTTGTGTTATTATCCCCGCCGTTTCCAGTCCTGCGGCTTCAGCCAGCTTCTCAAGCTCTTTTATGTAATAATCCATGTCTTCCGGTCCTGTCTGTATTCCCACCAGGATTGCCCGGGGTTTTTTATTCTCGGCAAATTCCTTTTCTATGTTATTATCCATTGCATTCTCCATAATCTGTTTTAATTTAATATATATCAAATTTTCCTCTATGGCAAGGACAGATATGTTCGCGGTACATCTCCCACCACTACAATTTCCGCAAGAGGTATAACTGTACAGTAATCCACTGTCATGGCTGAAAACGGAATTAATTGATTATCACAAGCCCACCCCCGGATACATTCTATGAAAACGGCGCCTGTATGGTTCATACAGGCGCCGGCCAATATTATTATACGATATCAATACGTTCGAGTTCGGAAACAAGACATTCGTTAATTATGCGAATATGAGTACCCTTCATTCCCAGAGATTTTGATTCAATCACCCCTGAGCCTTCAAGCTTTTTCAGTCCGTTCAGAATTACTGTCCTGTTTGTATCCGTCCGCTCTGCGGTTTTTCCCACAACAATCAAAGCCTCATCTCCGGAAATGTTTTTGAAAACATTCTGCATGGCATCTATTTCCGCATAAGAAAGTGCTGCCAGTGCAAGCTGTGCTACCGCCTTTTGTCCTATCTGTTTTTCTATCATTCGATTCTGGCGTTTTTCTATATCTATGCCCAAAATCATAGCCGCATACTCACCTAAAATTACATCCTCAGTAGAAAAAGCATCCTCATATCTGGAGAAAATCAATGTTGCAGCTCTCCTGCCTCCGCTGAAAACAGGCACAATCATCGTATTCTTGGTATAAGCGGATTTGTCGCTTACAAAAATTTCAGCAGCTTCTTCACCGGTGATATTCTCTATAGTCTGGCGTACCTCCAGCAATTTTTCACTGGCTTCCGTTTTGAAGAATTTCTGACCGGATTCAGTGTCGGTTATCGCAACACTGTCCTTTTCCTCTTTATAGTATACTCCTAATATCTTACCATTTCTGCTGACAACATATACATTCGAATGCATAAGATAGCTTAAAATTTCGCACAGTTCATCCATCAGTATGGACTCTTCTATGCTTTTCTGCATAAGCCAGTACAGCTTTCTCATGGTTTCCAGAATCTGTTCCATATCAATTGCTCCTAACCATTTTTAACTCAAATATTCACGAAAAGATTAAAGGATGTATTTTTCAACCTCATTGACTTTATTGTAATCGGCAAGCTGTTTTCTCACGTAATCTGCGTCAATTGTCACTTCTCCGCTGCCCATTTCGGAAATATTGAAAGACAAATCTTCAAGAAGATTCTCCATTACGGTATGAAGACGTCTTGCACCTATGTTTTCGCTCTGCTCATTCATAAGAAAAGCTGTCTGCGCAATTTCATCCACCGCGTCATCAGTGAAATCCACGTTTACTCCCTCTGTCTCAAGAAGCAGCTTGTGCTGCTTTATAAGCGCATTTTCTGTCTGTGTCAGAATCTGAACGAACACCTCTTTAGTGAGATTTTCCAGTTCAACTCTGATAGGGAATCTGCCCTGAAGCTCCGGGATAAGATCCGTAGGCTTTGATACATGGAATGCTCCGGCACCTATGAACAGAATATGGTCTGTTTTCAGAGGTCCGTACTTTGTATTTACCACACAACCCTCTACTATAGGAAGAATATCCCGCTGCACACCTTCTCTGGAAACGTCAGCACCGCTGCGGTAACCGCTGCCTGATGCAATCTTATCTATCTCATCGATAAACACAATCCCGTTCTGCTCCGCATTCTCCATAGCCTCACTTGTCACCTGGTCCATATCAATAAGATTCTGAGCTTCCTGCTCTTTGAGGATCTTTCTGGCCTCTTTAACATAAACCTTTTTCTTCTTTTTCTTCTGAGGAACGGCATCTCCGAAAATACTTCCGAGAGAAATGCTCATATCCATGCCTCCGCCCAGATCCAGCATATTCATATTTGCGGAATTATCGTTAACCTCAATTTCAATCAGCTGGTCCTCCAGGAGCCCTGCCTGAAGCTGCTGTCTAACCTGTTCTCTTGTCAGATCCGAATCCGAATTACCCGCAGTCGAATCCTCAGTTCCTATTCGATTCGGTTCAGTCTGCTGATTCTGATTATTCTGCTGGAATGCTCCGAAAAAGTCAAAAGGACTTTTCACGCCTCCGTTTCCTCCGGAAGACTTCTTTTTCGGGGGGACAAAAGCATCCAGTATTTTATCTTCCGCAATTGCCTCGGCAATCGTGTATTTTTCCTGAAGCTTCTGACGTTTTGTAATGCGTATCGATGCTTCGGCAAGATCCCTTATCATCGAATCCACATCTCTCCCCACATATCCCACTTCCGTAAATTTAGTTGCTTCAACCTTAACGAAAGGAGCATCCACGAGCTTTGCGATTCTTCTTGCAATCTCTGTTTTCCCCACACCTGTAGGACCCATCATTAAAATGTTTTTCGGAGAAATCTCCTCCCTTATTTCTTCGGGTAAAAGGCTTCTTCTGTATCTGTTTCTCAGAGCTATTGCCACAGATTTTTTTGCTTTATCCTGACCTATAATGTACTTATCCAGTTCACGAACGATTTCCCTTGGGGTCATCTGATTCATATCGTACCTCCGTTTTCCGCGAAGCTCTCCTGCTCCGCTTTATTCCAATTCACTTCCGGACTGCCTCATGCTGTCCGAAAACCGCTTCTGTCATTATAATTTTTCTATTGAAATGTGGTCATTCGTATAAACGCAAATAGAGGCCGCAATTTCAAGAGACTTTCTAACGATTTCCTCTGCGGAAAGGTCTGTGTTTTCCACCAGTGCCTTTGCCGCCGAATATGCGTAGTTTCCGCCCGAACCGATTGCAATAAAATCTCCGTCAGGCTCAATAACTTCTCCGTTTCCGGAAACAAGCAGAATCTCATCCTTATCAGCCACCAGCAGAAGTGCCTCCAGTTTTCTCATGGCATTATCACTTCTCCATATCTGAGCCAGAGCCACAGCCGCTCTTTTCAGATTTCCTCCATGCTCATCAAGTTTTTTCTCAAATTTTTCAATCAATGTAATTGCATCCGCCACAGAACCCGCAAATCCTGTCAGCACCTGATTACCGTATATTTTTCTGACCTTTTTAGTTCCGTTTTTCATAATTGTGTTTTCCCCGAAGGTGATCTGACCGTCACCTCCGATGCACACATCATTTTCGCTGCGTCTAACAGCACATATTGTTGTTCCTCTGAATTCCATTTTTTCCCTCCTATTCCTTTTCCCGGTATCCGCAATTTGGATCGGAGCAGGCATATTTTACTGTCTTCAGATTTTTTTCCACCATAATTGCTCCGCATTCCGGACATTTTCTGTTTACCGGCTTATTCCATGACACAAAATCGCATTCCGGATAACCGACGCATCCGTAAAACAGCCTTCCTCGTCGACTCTTCTTTTCTATTATATCCTTTCCGCACTTCGGACACGGCACATTTATTCTGTATAATACCGGCTTTGTAAATTTGCATTCCGGATAACCGCTGCATGCCATAAACTCGCCGAATCTTCCATGTTTTATTACCATTGGTTTTCCGCAGGTCTCACAGACCTCATCGGTCACTTCATCTTCAATTTTAATTTTTTCTATACTCTGATCGGCAACCTCCAAATCCGTTTTGAACGGTTCATAAAAGTCTCCCACTACAGCTTTCCAGTCATTTCCTCTGGTTTCCACCATATCCAGCTTGTCTTCCATCTGAGCCGTAAATCCCGCATCGACAATATTCTGAAAATATTTTTCCATCAGCTCGGTTACCATAAATCCGAGTTCTGTCGGCACCAGCGTTTTTTTCTCCCGGCTGACGTATTTTCTGCCGGAAAGAGTAGTCACTATAGGAGCATAGGTACTCGGCCTGCCTATATCATTCTCTTCAAGATGTTTTATTAATGAAGCTTCGGTATATCTTGCCGGCGGCTGAGTGAAATGCTGTTCGCCTTCAACTTTCAGGGCCTTCAATATCTCTCCCGTCTCCAGCTCCGGCAGTTTAATATTAGCCTCATCTTTTATTTCGTATATTCTCATAAAACCTTCGAATTTAATTTTAGATCCGGTGGTTTTAAAAGTATAGCTGCCGTTGCGGATATGAATATTCTGAACATCATACTGAGCCGCAGCCATCTGTGATGCCACAAATCTGCACCATATCAGTTTGTACAGATTGTACTGATCCTTTGTAAGTGAATCTTTAATGCTGTCCGGTGTACGAATTACCGAGGTCGGCCGGATGGCTTCATGAGCATCCTGGACATCCTTTTTCTTATTACTGTAAAAGTTATCCGCATAGTATTCGCTTCCGAAGCTTTCTGTTATATATTCTCTGGCCATACCCCGTGCTTCCTCAGAAAGACGCACCGAATCTGTACGGATATATGACACCAGACCCACGGTGCCTTCTCCTTTTATATCTATACCCTCATACAGCTGCTGGGCGGTAAACATTGTTCTTTTTGTCAGAAATCCCAGTTTTACAGACGCATCCTGCTGAAGACTGCTGGTAGTAAACGGCGGCAGCGGTTTTCTTGTTCTCTTTTTATCCTCTATTCCGGATACTACATATTCTCCCGCTCTATATCCTGCCATATCCGCGGAATTATCACACACGGAATCGCTGATTTCATTTCCTGTATTTCCTTTCAGCTTCTCCAGAATCGCATCCGCTTCTTCTTTGTTTGAAATCGCAATCTTTTTTCCGTTTTCTTCGGTAAGCTTTGCGGAAAAGCTCCTTACCTTTCCTTTTCCTTTAAACTCAGCATTTATTGTCCAGTACTCCTCCGGAACAAAGGCCTGTATTTCCCGTTCGCGATCGCAGATTATTTTCAATGCGGCTGATTGTACACGACCGGCGGAAAGACCCCACTTGATTTTTCTCCATAAAAGCGGGCTTATCTGATATCCTACAAGGCGATCCAGAACCCTTCTGGCCTGCTGTGCATCCACAAGATTCCTGTTAATAACCCTTGGCGATTTTGCGGCCTCTTTAATTGCATTTTTTGTTATTTCATGAAACTCAATCCTGCAGGGAGAATTCTCATCAATGCCGAGAATATGCGCCAGATGCCATGAAATTGCTTCCCCTTCACGGTCAGGGTCGGTTGCCAGCATAACATTTACGGCAGACTTTGCCTCTTTTTTCAGTTCCTTGACAATGTCACCCTTCCCTTTGATTGTAATATACCTGGGTTCAAAATTGTTTTCTATGTCTATTCCCAATGTGCTTTTAGGAAGATCTCTTATATGTCCCACCGAAGCAACTACTTTATATTTGCTTCCCAGAAATTTTCCTATTGATTTCGCCTTTGCCGGTGACTCTACTATTACCAGAGTTTTATCTGATGTTTTACGCTTAGCCATTACACTATAACTCCATATATATATTATTCTGCTAATTATCTTTCTGATTGATTATTATAAGTACTCAACAATTACTTTGCAATAATTATTTTTCCGTTTTCATTTAAAATACACCCTTTCATCTCTAAAACTGTCAATATTACTGATATATCATTAACTGTCTTCACAAAATTTTCACATAATTCATTTACCGAAACACTTCCCCGGGAGCTTACGTATTCTATCACATCATATTCATCATCACTTAATTCCCGCATACATTTCCTGTTTTCCGGCTGATCAGGCACAATTTCCTCCAGCAGGTCTTCCAGACTGATAAGCGGAACCGCTCCCTCTTTTATCAGCCTGTTCGTTCCTCTGCTCATTACACTGTTAATATTCCCCGGAAGCGCATATACATCTCTCCCCTGTTCAAGAGCCAGATTAGCGGTAATAGATGTTCCGCTTTTGTTATCTGCCTCTACTACTATCAGACTCTCGCTCATTCCGCTGATTATCCTGTTTCGCCTCGGATAATTTGCCGCATATCCCGGCGTTCCCGGAGTAAATTCCGAAATAATACATCCTCCGGAATCGATTATTTTATCTCTCAGCTTTAAATTAGACAAAGGAGTACACAGATCCGCTCCGCTGCCCAGCACCGCCGCAGTTATTCCTCCTCCGTCGATACAGCCTCTATGCGCGCAGGCATCCGCCCCCAGCGCCATCCCGCTTACCACAGTCACCCCGTGGCTTCCCAGGATTTTACCTATATCATAAGCCATCGTTCTGCCGTATCCGGTGGCTTTTCTCGAGCCTACAACGGAACACATCCCCTTATTCTCAACCGGAAGACGTCCTTTATAATACAGAATATACGGAGGGTCATCAATATAGCGCAGCATATCCGGGTAATCTTCATCATATATTCCACATATGCCGATGCCGTTCTTTTCCGCTGCCTCCATTGCCCCGGAAAAACGGTTTATTTCCCGCTTCCACTTCGGAAACCGACTGCTCTCATATATCGCTCTTGCACCCCCGTACTCCTCCATTAGCTCAAGTACCTCCCTGACTCTGCCGTAAGCATTTTCAGACACCCATAAATCATATTCATCATATTTCAAAACTATCATCCTTTCTTTTTCTGAACTGAAAAGCTTCCGCAAGATGAATTATTTCAATGTCCTCACATTCCGCCATATCCGCAACAGTTCTTGCAACTTTGAGAATCTTATCCTCACCTCTTCTGCTGACTCCGAGCTTTTCGCACCCCTCTCTGTAAAAATCAGCTGCTTCTCTTTTTAAATTGCAGTATTTTTTCATCATTCTTCCGCTCAACTGTGAATTAAACCTTATTGTTTCTTTCCGGTATCTTTCATTCTGTATTTTTCTGGCTTTACAGATATTACGTTTCATTTCCCCGGACGATATAATTCTTCCGTTTCTTTCACCTTCACATTCATTACTTAGTTCCAGTACAATATCAAATCTGTCCATAATAGGTCCCGATATCCGCTCTCTGTATCTCTTTATCTGCATACATGTACACGTACACTTGTGCGTGACATCACCATAATATCCGCAGGGGCAGGGATTTCTGGCTCCTACCAGAATAAATTTGCAGGGATATGTAATCTTGCCTCCGGCCCTGGAAATTGTAATATACTCATCCTCCAAAGGCTGTCTCAGCGCTTCAATCACATCCCGGCGAAATTCAGGCATCTCATCCAGAAACAGAACTCCATTATGCGCCAGCGTGATTTCCCCCGGGCGGGGAATTCCATTCCCGCCTCCCAAAAGCGCCGACATAGATACATTGCCACCCGGAGCTCTGAACGGTCGCTTATGCAGCAGTCTGTCATTTCTGTCCGGATTTCCGAAAAGCCTGTACAGCTTGTTTACTTCCAGCATTTCTTCATATGTCATTTCCGGCAAAACAGTAGGGATACGTTTGGCCATCATACTTTTTCCGCTCCCGGGAGGCCCAGAAAACATAATATGATGAAATCCTCCCACGCTTATCTCAATAGCTCTTTTTTCGTATTCGCGTCCTGTCACCTCATAAAAATCGACATCATTTTCCTTCTGGATACCGGCAGTTTCTTCACATCTTCGCCCTTCAACAGGCTCTATTACGGTTTTCCCGATAATGAAATCGTGCGCCTGTACAAAGTCTTCCACCGGATAGAATTCCATTCCTTCTATTATTATTGTTTCATTCAGATTACCTGCGGGCAGCATTACTTTTTTTATACCTTTTTCTCTGACAGCTACACACAGAGGGAAAGCTTTGTCAACCGGAATAATACTTCCGTCCAGAGAAAGCTCTCCTATTACAACCATTTCCCCGCTGACAGATCGAATTCCATATTCACTCATCATAAGACCCAAAGCCATCGGTAAATCAAAATGTGTTCCTTCCTTTCTGGTTCCCGCCGGAGACAGATTTATAGTAATTCTTCTGTTCCACGGGAATTCTATACCGGAATTTATTATTGCAGAGCGCAGTCTTTCCTTTGATTCCTTTACCACCGCATCCGGCAGTCCCACCACTGAGATTACAGGCAATCCCGGTGCCATGTCACATTCTACCCTGATAATCTCTGCCTCTGCTCCGCTCATGGTACAGCTATGTATAAACGAAACCATTTCTTCACATCCTTTTTATATTATTTTTATTTATTCTATTGATAATTGTTGTGAAAATGTTAAAATATATTTTAATTTTATTGCTAATTAAGGAGAATCCTCATGAAAATAATTATTGTCGGAGCCGGAAAGCTCGGATTGAAGGTTGCAGCTTCTCTGATTTCTCCGGCAAATTATATTACAATAATAGATATCAATCCCAAAGTTATCCAGAAAGCCAATAATGAAATGGATGTAATGGCTTTATGCGGGAACGGTCTTCAGGTTGATGTATACAGTGATATAAAAATGAGTGACTGCGATTTTCTGCTGTCTCTCACGGGCAGCGACGAAAAAAATCTCGTAATCACGGCCATGGCAAAGCAATTGGGATGCACCCGGACAATTGCAAGAGTCCGAGATCCCGAATATTTTAAACAGCTGGAGCTGCTGAAAAGAACTTTTAAAGTGGATTATATTATTAATCCCGACAGACTTATATCCTTTGAGATTTACAGCTATCTGATAGACCGGCAAAAAAATCTCAACCAGCTTTTTACGGGAGTTTCCATCGGAATGATTGAAATTGAAGCAGATTCCATTAACGGAATTGTCGGCGACAAGGTTCTGAACGCTTCAAAATATCTGAAAAATATGCTGATTGTATCCATATCAAGAAAAGGAAAGATCATTATTCCGAAAAGCCACGTGACCATTAATTCAGGAGATATGCTTTATCTTTTGGGAAAAAAATCTGACATACCCAAAATTACATCAGCTTTCAGAAAAAGAGAGAATGCCTCAATAGTCCGCAAGGCTATGATCATGGGCGGCGGAAAAACCGGATACTATCTGGCTCAGCTGCTGTCTGATGCCGGGGTATCCGTGAAAATAATTGAAAAAAACAGGGAACGATGTGAATATCTTTCCGAAAAACTCAACGATGTTCTGATTCTGCACGGAGATGCTACCGATGTGTCGTTGCTTCAGGAAGAAAACATTACCGGAATGGATGCATTTATTTCTGCTACGGGATTCGATGAGGACAATATTATTCTTGCGCTTATGGCTCAGCAATACGGTGTCCGCGAAGTAATTGCCAAGGTCAGCCGCGGTAATTATAATATGCTGACCGATGCTATCGGTGTCAATACCACTTTAAATACACTGGAAATAACTACGGGACAGATTCTCAGAATAGTACAAAAGGGAGATTTCGTTTCTTCTTCTTTCTTCCTGCAGGGTCAGGCAGAAGTTCTCGAAGTCATTGTTCAAAAGGATATGCTGATTACCAACAGGAAATTAAGGGAGCTTTCTTTTCCGCCCGGAGTTCTTGTTGCATTAATATACAGAGATACCGCATCAATTGTTCCTGACGGCAACACTGAAATAAAAGAAAATGACCGTCTGATTTTCTTCAGCATGTTGTCAGATGTACCGGAGCTGGAAAAGCTGCTCCAAAGCACCAAGAAGAGATTCTTTAGGATATAATGCCATTTTTTACAATATTTGTCAATACAGAGGTGTGAAAATTGAACTATAGAATTATTGCCCGGACTCTGGGTACCATGCTGCTGATTATCTCATGCTGTATGATTCCTTCCGCTCTGGTTGCACTTTTATACCGTGATGACGTATCGCTTTCATCATTCATGCTGGTGGGTTTTATTATGTCGGTTTCCGGCATTTCGCTAAAAACCATCCGGCCTCCAAAAGAGCAGATTAGACTGAGAGAAGGTTATCTGCTGGTGGCGCTGACCTGGGTTGTTGTCTGCTTTTTCTGCGCTCTGCCATATTATATTTCCGGTGCCATTCCGGATTTTTTCAATGCATTATTTGAGTCTGTATCAGGGGTTACCACCACAGGTTCTTCTGTTCTTACAGATATAGAAAGTCTGCCGGAAGCAATGCTTTTCTGGAGAGCATTTACCCACTGGATGGGAGGACTCGGTATACTGACAATGGCAATAGCAATTCTCCCCGCTTTGGGTATAGGCGGATTTCAGATGGCTAAAGCCGAGGCTTCCAACTCTGATTTGGATAAAACAATGCCTAAAATGACTGACATGGCAAAAATTCTGTATAAAACATACTTTTTTTTAACAGCATTATGCATATTTCTTCTTTATTTCGGCGGCATGGGCTTCATGGATTCTGCGGAGCATGCATTTTCCGCCATCGCCACAGGAGGCTTTGCTCCGAAAAACAACAGTCTGGCTTATTACGATAACCTCTATTTTGAAATTGTTCTTTCAATATTTATGGTAATAGGCTCCATCAGTTTTCCTATGCTTTATGCTGCATTTGCCAGAAAAAGAATAAAAGCTTTTCTCAGGAACGAGGAAATACGTTTCTTTATTCTTCTCCTGCTTATCGGTTCATCCGTGGTTTCAGCGGCACTTTTTTTCAGCGGTTATTACAAAAGCTTCCTGCATTCTGTCAGAGAGGGATTTTTTACCACAATATCCGTAATGACTACCACCGGTTTTTCTACTGCCGATTACGCCCTGTGGCCCGGAATTACACTGACGGTACTTTTATTTCTCGTGTTCATCGGAGGCTGCTCCGGCTCCACTTCCGGTGGTATTAAAGTAATAAGAGCTCTGATAATATTCAAGCTGCTTGTAAGGGAATTCAAACGAAAACTTCACCCCAAGGCTGTGTATTCGGTAAGAGTTAAGAATGAAACTCTTTCATATGATAACGCCATTACGGCCTGTACTTACCTTATAGCATTAATTCTGCTTTCATTATTCGGAACCATAGTAGTATCTCTGGATCCCGCTTGTCCCGATTTTATGACAGCGTTTTCAGCTTCTTTTGCTTCAATCACAAACCTGGGTCCGGGCTTTTCCGCAGTAGGACCTGCCTGCAGTTACGGTTTCCTAAGCAGTGCCACGAAGCTTTTCCTTTCATTCTCGATGATAGTGGGAAAGTTGGAAATATTTGCAATACTGATTCTTTTTACTCCCGCTTTCTGGAATCCGGACAAATACAGATAATACTTCATGGCTTCAGAATTCAACGGCCGCTTCAGACATTACGCTGATGCGGCCGTTTTATTATCCGTTTCATCACTTGCAGGATTTTACCACTGCACTAATTCAAAATTAACTTCCCGCTTTACGGGATCTGCCTCGGAAACAATAACTGTAACTGTGTCTCCCAGTGCATATTGTTTTTTTGTTCTTCTTCCTGTAATTCTGAAGCTTTTTCTGTCAAGCTCGTAATAATCATCCTTCAGCGAATCGGCTCTGACGAAACCTTCTATTCCTCTGCCTATTTCCACAAAAAAACCGGCTGATGCGGCACCGCTGATTATGCCTTCAAATTTTTCCCCTATATAAGTCTGCATATATTCGGCGATTTTCAGTTTTTCCGCATCTCTTTCCATTCTTTCGGCTTCCGCCTCACGCTCCGAAGAATTAACGGCCGCTTCCGCAACAAAATTTCTGTAATACTGTTCCTCAAATTCTCCCCATTCGCCGTTAATATATTTCTTTATTATCCTGTGAATCAGAAGGTCCGGATATCTTCGTATAGGAGATGTGAAATGACTGTAGTATCGAAATCCAAGTCCGAAATGTCCGTCGGCATTTTCCGAATACCTTGCTTTACTCATAGTTCTGAGAATAACCGTATTTACAACCTGTTCCCCGGGATCTCCTTTGACGCTTTCGATAATTTCATTTAATATTCGCGGGTGAATATTTTCGGCACTGCCCTTAACGGGCACCCCCATATTCCACAAAAAGTCCTTAAGAATCTGAACCTTTTCCGCATCCGGTTTTTCGTGAATTCTGTACAGAAAAGGGATATCCAGCCAGAAAAAATGCTCCGAAACAGTCTGATTCGCCGCCAGCATAAATTCTTCAATGATACGGTTCGCCGTCCGCCTTTCGGCGATACCTACATTCAGTACCGTACCCTTTTCGTCCACCTCAATCAAAGCTTCATCTAAATCGAAATCAATGCTGCCGGCATTCATTCTTTTCTTTCTCAGTATCTCCGCAAGCTCCTTCATTGTATATATTTCCGTCAGAATGTGAGCATACTTTTCTTTAAGCGGTTCATCGTCGTTTTCAAGTATGTCGGAAATATCTGTGTATATCAGTCTTTCGGTGGTCTGAATCACACTTTCATAAATATCATGAGAAACCACTTCTCCGGACGAAGATATCTCCATATCACAGCTCAGAGTCAGTCTGGGAATATGAGGATTGAGACTGCACACTCCGTTGGACAGCTTTTCGGGAAGCATCGGGATTACCTTATCAATATAGTATACGCTTGTCCCTCTTTGATAAGCCTCCTTATCGATTTTGCTGCCTTTTCTGACATAATGGGCCACATCCGCGATGTGAACTCCCAAAAGATAGTTTCCGTTATCCAGAACCTCCACAGAAACAGCATCATCCAGGTCTTTTGCGAAAGCTCCGTCAATAGTTACAATCGTTCTGCTTCGGAGATCTCTTCTTTTTACCGATTCCTCAGAGATTTCCTCTTCATTTATTCTTTCTGCTTCTGCCAGAACTTTTTCGGGGAATTCCTGTCTCAGTCCATGCTGAAATACAAGACTTTGAAGCAGCGCATTTGTATTATCCGAGTTTCCCAGAATTTCCGTAATTCTGCCTTCAGCCTTTTTTCCTTTTTCCGGCCATTTTGTGACCTTTATTACCACACGGTCTCCATCAACCGCTTTTCCGCGGTTTTCTTTAGAAATAAAAAAGTCCTCCCCTGTTCCTGTATCGGTTACAAAGCCGAATTTTCTGTTTCCCTCATATATGCCGGCAAACTTGTATGATTTTCTTTCCAGAATCTTTATTATCTCACCCTCACGGCTTCCGGCTCTGTTTTTTGATACGCTTCCGGAGGTTATTGAAACCAGCACCGTATCACCGTTCATAGCTCCGTTAAGTCCGTCAGCAGGTATAAAAATATCCCCTTTCGCATCCGTATAAGGAATAACAAATCCGAATTTTTTCTTATTCCTTGATACCTTACCCGCTACCAGACCCGCTTTTTCCGAAAGCAGATACTTTTTCTTTCGAGTTTTAAAAATCAAACCTTCTTTTTCCAATGCGTCCAGCTCCGAAAAAAAGTATCCGGCTTCCGAGCGTTCCACTCCCGATACATCAAAAATCTCCTTTTCATCCATCGTACGCTCTTCCGTTTCCAGTATTGCCAATATCTTTTGCCTCATGATTTACCCTTTCTATGTAACCCGCAGCAGTATTATCCTCAGACTGATAAGAGCTGCCTTACCTACATCTTCCGCCGTATCTTTTACCGTATCTCCCGCATCATCAATCATGTTTCCGTCGTTTTTTTCTGATAAAGTGCCTGTCTTACCGTCTGTTTTGCTGCTGTTACTGTCTGTTTCATCAGAATCTGTAAAATTATCGGGAATGTCATCAATATTTCCGTCATTCTGTTCAATCTGCCCTTCAGCTTAATTATTCATGCCGTCGCCCGCTTTATCATTGTTTCCGCATGCCGTAAATGCCATTACTGATAATATCAAACGGTCGATAAGATAATTGTATAAACTTTTTTCATTTTTTCAACTCCTTTTTTGTTTTCTCAGCTTTAGTATTTACTATTATTCTCGTTTAAAACCCGTTTTTTTTTTTAAGTCATACAAAAAAAGAGCGGTCCATAAGGACCGCTCTGATAATCTTAAATAATTATTATCTGATAATTAATCCGCCGTACATAACGAATACAGGAGCGAATACTACTGCAACGATTGTCATAAGCTTGATAAGGATATTGATTGAAGGACCGGATGTATCTTTGAACGGGTCACCTACTGTATCACCTACAACCGCAGCTTTATGAGTTTCAGAACCCTTACCGCCATAAGCTCCGCCTTCAACGAATTTCTTTGCATTATCCCATGCACCGCCTGCATTAGCCATCATGATAGCTAAGAGAACGCCGGCTGAAAGTGCACCTGCCAGCATGCCGCCGAGAGCTTCAACGCCGAGGATAAATCCAACAGCCAGTGGAGCAACGATAGCAATAAGACCTGGGATAACCATTTCCTTAAGAGCTGCACCTGTTGAAATTTCTACGCATTTTGCATATTCAGGTTTTCCTGTTCCTTCCATGATTCCGGGGATTGTTCTGAACTGTCTTCTTACTTCTTCAATCATCTGGTTAGCAGCTTTACCTACTGAATTCATTGTAAGCGCTGAGAACAGGAACGGAAGCATAGCACCGATGAAAAGACCGATGATTACAATCGGGTCAAGGATACTGATAACTTCAAGATTTGTAACTGCAGCATATGAAGCAAAGAGAGCTAATGCTGTGAGAGCCGCAGAACCGATAGCGAAACCTTTACCGATAGCAGCTGTTGTATTTCCAACTGCGTCGAGCTTATCTGTAATTTCTCTGACTTCGTGTGGAAGCTCAGCCATTTCAGCAATACCGCCGGCATTGTCAGAAACAGGACCGTAAGCATCAACGGCAACTGTCATACCTGTTGTTGAAAGCATACCTACAGCAGCGAGTGCAATACCGTAGAGACCTGCACACTGGTAAGCGGCATAAACACCTACACAGATGAAAAGGATAGGGAATAATGTTGACATCATTCCAACACCAAGACCTGAAATAATTGTTGTAGCGGCACCTGTCTGTGACTGTTCCGCAATCTTCTTAACTGAACGGTAATCACCGGATGTGTATACTTCAGTGATTTTACCGATAGCAATACCTACAATTAAGCCCGCAATGATAGCTACAGCATATTTAAGGCTTCCGAGCATTACTTTTGAAAGGATTAAAGTTGCAACTATTACAATAGCACCCGCAATGTATGTACCTGCATTTAATGCGGCAGCCGGATTTCCGCCTTCTTTACCTCTTACGCAAAGGATACCGATTACTGAAGCAATGATACCGATTGCCGATAAAATTAACGGGAAAATAGCAGCTGTTGCTTCGTTAAACAATCCGCCTGAATTTGCGGCAGCAACTGCGGCAAGAGTAATAGCTGAAATAATTGAGCCAACATATGATTCAAAGAGGTCGGAACCCATACCTGCAACGTCACCTACGTTGTCACCTACGTTATCTGCGATAACGGCAGGGTTTCTCGGATCGTCTTCAGGGATACCTGCTTCTACCTTACCTACAAGGTCAGCACCTACGTCAGCAGCTTTTGTGTAGATACCACCGCCTACACGACCGAAGAGAGCCATTGAAGATGCACCGAGACCGAAGCCTGTTACACACTGTACAACTGTAGCTAAATCAAGAACACATACTACTAAGCCGATACCGAGGAGACCGAGACCTGATACACACAGACCCATTACAGCTCCCGAACGGAAAGCAACGGCAAGAGCCTTTGTCATGCCGCCTTCTTTAGCAGCATTTGCAGTTCTTACGTTACCTCTTGTAGCAACGTTCATTCCGAAGAAACCGGCAAGTACTGATAAAAGTGCACCGATTACATAAAGTACAGCTGTTGTCCAGCTGATAGCAATACCGATAAGAATGAAGAGAACAACGATTACGATTATCATTGTCTTATATTCTCTCTTAAGGAATGCCATCGCACCTTCTCTGATGTATGAAGCGATTTCCCTCATTCTGTCAGTTCCGTCATTTTGTTTCTTAATCCAGGATGCCAGAGCTAATGCAACAATTAATGCAATCGCCGCAGCAACCGGAGCTAACCAAACAATGTTCTCCATTTTGAAAAAAACCTCCTAAAATTTAAAATGTTAAAAAATATACTACTCAGCATCATCATTCAGACATGGGCTGTCATGTCATCGCCGTTATTCCAGAATTAGCAGAATAATCGACACAAGAATGAACAACACTGCGCATACCAATGTAATCTTTTCCAGAAGAGCATCATAGCCTCTGGCCTTTTTCTTTCCGAAAATCTGCTCTGCCCCGCCGCCGATAGCACCGGACAATCCCGAACTGTTTCCGGACTGAAGAAGAATACTTGCTATCAGAACGATACTTGCAATAGCAAGAATAATCATCAAGAATATCTTCATAGATTAATTGCACCTCCCCCCACGTAATTAACATTAATACATTAACATACAAATTCACTAAAATCAATTAAAATTTCACAATTTTGACAAAATCTTCAGGCTTCAGGCTTGCTCCGCCAACCAGAGCTCCGTCAATTTCCGGCTGATTGAGAATTTCAGCTGCATTGGCAGGTTTTACACTTCCTCCATACTGAATTCTGATTTTTTCCGCAGTCTGCTCATCGTAACATTCTGCCAAAACCTTTCTGATTTCGCCGCACATTTCATTTGCCTGAGCTGCGGTTGCGGTTTTGCCTGTGCCTATTGCCCATATCGGTTCATAAGCCACTACAGTTCCGGCAGCCTTATCCGCAGGAATGGAATCGAAATCAGCTCTTATCTGATTTCCCACTATTTCAAATGCTTTTCCGGATTCTCTCTGTTCAAGGCTCTCGCCTACACATACTATAGGCGTAATGCCGTATTCATATGCCTTCTTCAACTTTTTGTTGACAGTTTCATCTGTTTCACCGAAGTACTGTCTTCTTTCCGAATGGCCGATAATGCAGCAGTCTATTCCGAGTTCCTTTAACATCGGTGCGGATATCTCTCCTGTGAAAGCACCTGAATCCTCAAAATGCATGTTCTGTGCACCTACACGGATTCCGGTTCCTTCCGTAAGCTTCTTTACTGCCGCAAGCTGAAGGAAAGGTACTGCAAGTCCGACTTCATTTTCGTCTTTCGTATAAATTTTCTTAAATTCATTGACAAATGCTTCAGCCTCTGCAACAGTTTTAAACATCTTCCAGTTGCCCGCAATAAACGGCACTCTCTGTTTATCATCAAGACATGCCACACCCGGCAGCTCCTTACCTTCGAGGAATTCAAGAGAAGCACCTCCGCCGGTGGAAACCCAGAGCATTTTGTCAGCCAGACCAAACTGATTTACCGCAGCGGCACTGTCTCCGCCTCCGATGATGGTCTTTCCGTCACATTCCGCCATGGCTTCCGCTATAGCCTTTGTGCCGGCTTCATAGTTGCTCATTTCGAACACACCCATAGGTCCGTTCCAGACAACCGTCCTTGATGCTTTTATCTGATCCGCAAATGCCTTTCCTGTTTCAGGTCCTATGTCAAGTCCCATCATATTGTCGGGAATCTCCATTATATTTACTACTTTATTTGGAGTGTCATTAGAAAACTCGCTTGTAATAACCGTATCCGTAGGAAGAAGCAGTTTAACTCCCGCCGCTTCCGCTTTTTTCATAAGCTCCCCGGCGAGCTCTATCATATTTTCTTCAAGCAGCGAGTTTCCTATTGTTCCTCCTTTAGCCTTGATAAATGTGTAGGCCATTCCTCCGCCTATTATGATAGCATCTACCTTTTTAATAAGATTTTCGATAAGCAGAATCTTGTCACTCACCTTTGCACCGCCCATAATTGCGGTATAAGGTCTTTCTACATTATTAATGGCACTTCCGAGATATTTCACTTCTTTTTCCATAAGGAAACCCGCTACAGCCGGCAGATATGCCGCAGCGCCTGCGGTGGAGGCATGAGCTCTGTGAGCAGCTCCGAAAGCATCATTTACATAATATTCTCCGAATTCCGCCAGTTTTTTAGAAAATTCAGGATCATTGGCTTCTTCTTCTTTATGAAAACGTACATTTTCCAGAAGCATTGCCTGACCGTCCTTAAGCATATCATGCTTTGCTTTCGCATCTTCACCTATTACGTCGGAAGCGAACAACACATCCTGTCCCAGAAGCCCTCTGAGCTTTTCCGCTACAGGTTTTAATGAAAACTCAGGACTTACCTTCCCTTTCGGTCTTCCCAGATGTGAGCAGAGCACTACTCTTGCTCCCTGATCCAGCAGATATCTGATTGTCGGCAGTGCCGCCGTAATTCTCTTGTCATCTGTAATCACTCCGTCTTTCAGCGGAACATTGAAATCACATCTTACAAATACATATTTACTTTTTACATTTATATCTCTGATTGTCTTTTTCATGATTACCTCTCGAAATTGTATCTCAAAATGTTGAAAATGAGGGCTGTCGACTGACTGCCCCCATCATTGATTATGCCAAACTATTACAGACCTTTTTTGATTACATATTCAATTAAATCAATTACTCTGTTTGAATATCCCCATTCATTATCATACCAGGATACAACCTTAGCCATCTTTCCGTCGATAACCATTGTGGAAAGTGCGTCTACGATAGAGGAGTTGGGATTTTCTTTGAAGTCAATAGAAACCAAAGGTTCATCGCAATAACCGAGAACGCCTTTCATTTCGCCTTCCGCAGCCTTCTTCATTGCTGCATTGATTTCTTCTTTTGTAGCTTCCTTTTTGAGTTCGCAAACCAGGTCAACTACCGAAACGGAAGGAGTCGGTACACGTACAGCCATACCGTTTAATTTGCCTTTAAGCTGAGGAAGTACCAGTGCAACAGCCTTTGCCGCACCTGTTGTTGTAGGAATCATTGATAATGCAGCCGCTCTTGCTCTTCTTAAATCCTTATGCGGTAAATCGAGAATTCTCTGGTCATTTGTATATGAATGAATAGTTGTCATCAGACCTTTTTCAATTCCGAATTCCGCATCGAGAACCTTTGCAAAAGGAGCGAGACAGTTTGTTGTACATGATGCGTTTGAAATGATGTTATGCTGTGCAGGATCATACTTTTCTTCATTTACACCCATTACGATGGTAATGTCTTCATCTGTTGCCGGTGCGGAAATAATAACCTTTTTTGCACCTGCCTCGAGGTGCTTTGCAGCGCCTTCTTTTTTTGTAAATAAGCCTGTTGATTCGAGAACAACTTCAACACCCATTTCTTTCCATGGAAGCTGTGCCGGATCTCTTTCAGCCAGAATTTTGATTTCTTTTCCGTTTACAACTATAGCACCTTCTTTAGCTTCCACTGTTCCGTCAAATTTGCCGAAGCAGCTGTCATATTTCAAAAGATGTGCAAGAGTTTCGGGACTGGTAATATCATTTATTGCCACTACCTCGAAATCCGGATTTTTTGCGATGTAAGCTTTAAACGCATTACGTCCGATTCTACCGAAACCGTTAATTCCAACTTTAACACTCATTTTAATAACCTCCTATTGTTTAACCTGTCAGGTCATATAGTATTACTTTTGCTCATGCTGAATTCGGATACATACCGGATTCATTTCATCACAGATATTTTTATTATAACACATATTTTCATTATGAGAAGTCAAAAATCCGTACAAAGCATGATATTTACTGCTTTTTACTTGTTATTTTTATGTCAATCCTTCGTTTTGCCTGTATTTTCAATTTACAACCTTTAATTTTGGGGTTACAATATGAATTGTTACTGTTCACAGTCCTTATATCAAAGCACAAATGATTGGTCCGTGATTCAAAACGACACTGTATAAGTAAATCTTAACCGTAACCGGCAGTGAAATTTATTTTCCCGGCAGGCTACCTGCTGTATCTGCCGTTACATCTGAACAAGCTATAATTAAGGAAGTGAAAAAATGTTTAATATCGTTCTCGTTGAACCCGAAATACCTCAAAATACAGGAAACATAGCCCGTACCTGCGCCGCCACCGGCACTGCGCTGCATCTGGTGAAGCCTCTGGGCTTTTCTATAGAAGACAAATATCTCAAACGGGCCGGTCTCGATTACTGGCCCTACGTCAGAGTATTCATTTATGAAAGTCTTGATGATTTCATGCAGCAGCATGGTAACGACAGACTCTATCTCGCCACCACAAAAGGAAAGCAAACCTATACCGAAGTAAAATTTGAAGACGGCTCCTATATATTATTCGGCAAAGAAACACAGGGACTGCCCAAAAATTTTATTGCCGAACACGAGGATACCGCCATACGCATCCCAATGGGTCCGGAAGTTAACCTTCGCTCACTGAATCTTTCAAATTCCGCAGCAATCATAATATATGAAGCACTGAGGCAGACAGGATTCAGCGGATTATGGTAATAATGACATTTGGGAACCGACATTTTCACATTGAGAAACGTATTCTGTCTTTTTCTCCTTATTTTCAATTTTTGTCGTTTTTGTGTTGAAATAATTAAAATCCTGTGATAGAATGAATTTTATTGTATTATTAATATTATTTTAACAAGGAGAAGAAAATGGAAAATCAAAAACGCGACAATTGGAGCAGCAATATAGGTTTTCTTATGGCTGCAATCGGTTCCGCTGTAGGCCTTGGTAATATTTGGGGATTTCCTTACAAGATGGGTGCCAATGGCGGATTTGCTTTTTTGGTAATTTATTTATTCCTGGCTGCATTAATCGGCTTAGGCATAATGGTTACTGAAATTGCTCTCGGAAGAAAAACCGGAAAAGGTGTTGTAGGTACCTACAGAGAATTATCTTCAAAGTTCACATGGATCGGTTATGTGGGACTTATTGTTCCGGTTATGATTCTGTTTTTTTACACTGTACTCGGTGCATACTGTGTTGAATACATGTGCTTAAATCTCGGTGATCTCGGATTCAATGTTGTGGATATGAGCGGAGGAGACCTTTTCGGCTCGATGCTCACTAACCCCTTCGGCGGTGTAATATTTACCCTTATTGTACTGGTTCTTGCATATCTGATTGTAAGAGGAGGTATCAAAGGCGGTATTGAAAAATTCAATAAAGTAGGTATGCCTGCACTGGCTATCATGCTCGTTATCACAGTAATCCGTTCACTGACACTCAAGGGTGCTTCTGCAGGGCTCAAATTCATGTTCATGCCTAACTTCGAACCACTGAAGGAAAACTTCGTAGGCGTAGTTTCGGTGGCTGCCGGTCAGATGTTCTTTTCACTTTCACTGGCAATGGGTATTATGGTAACCTACGGCTCATATCTTTCAAAAAAAGAAAATATTGTAAAAAACTCCATCATTATTGTATTATCCGACACAATAATAGCAATAATGGCCGGGCTTGCCGTTCTTCCCGCAGCATTCGCACTCGGTGGAAACGATGCTGCCATGGCAGGGCCAAAGCTTCTGTTCATAACATTACAGGACGTATTCAATTCTATGGGAACCATCGGCCCGTTATTCGGAACACTGTTCTATTTACTTGTTGTACTGGCAACAATTACATCTATAATTTCTCTGACAGAAGTTGCCGTTACATTCTATGCAGACAACTGTCATAAGAAAAACAAGGAGCCTGACAGAGTAAAAGCTACAGCTGTTGTATGTATTATTCTTTTCATCGGTGCTTCTATTGTAGCCATCGACGGTCTCGGTTCAAACGGTCTCTGGGTTCCGTTCCAGAACAGCCTCGGTGTGGTTGGTTCTTTCAATGACTGCTGGCTGGACTTCATTGACTTTATTGCTGAAGGTCTTCTCATGCCGTTCGGTGCTTTAGTTACATCAATTATGGTTGGCTGGGTAATCGGTCCTGACAAAGTACGGGAAGAAGTTGAAATTAACGGAACACATAAGTTTTCCGCTTACGGATTCTATAAATTCTGTATCAGATTCTTCATCCCTGTAGCTATGATCTTCATCCTCATCGGACAGATTGACTCATTCCTCGGACTCGGAATCTTCGGTTAATTATGGTTAAAAACAAAATGCGGTCGTTCATCGGAACGGCCGCTGTTTTTTAGTTTATTTTCAATTATTTTCAAAAAATATAGGACAACAGGCGATATTTATACTATAATAGGGTAGATAGACTGTTTATTCTAACATTCTGTCAAATTGAAAAAAGAAAGATACGATAAGATAAGTGAGGGCGCATTATGAAAAAGGTAAAAGTCGGATTATTGGGTCTGGGCAACATAGGTATAGGTACATACAAAATTTTAACTCAGAACACCGAAAAAATCACCGGTTTATCAAACAGTCAGATTGACATCGAGAAAATTCTTGTATCGGATATTCACAAAAAAAGAGAGATAGCTGTTCCCAAAGAGCTTCTCACAACCGACGCATATGAAATCATCAACTCTCCTGAAATAGATGTTGTTGTTGAGCTTATCGGCGGAATTGACAAAGCCTATGAATACATTAAGGCGGCCCTTCTGAACGGAAAGCACGTTGCAACAGCCAACAAAGCTGTAATTGCAACACACGGTATGGAGCTTATGAACATTGCCAAGCAAAACAGAGTTCTCCTCTTGTTTGAGGCAAGTGTTGCCGGCGGGATTCCAATTATCACAGCAATGATGAAACCGCTTTGCGGCAATGAATTCCGTGAAATCATCGGAATAGTAAACGGAACAACCAACTATATCCTCACTCAGATGAGTGAGAATCATATGGAATATGAAGTTGCACTGAAACAGGCTCAGGAAAAGGGTTTTGCGGAGGCCGATCCTTCTTCCGACGTGGAAGGCGAAGATGCGGCATATAAACTCTGCATACTGATGCTCATAGCTTTCGGTGTTTATGTGGATCCAAAAGATATTCCACGCGAAGGTATTACCAAGATTTCAAAAGAAGATATCGATTTTGCTTCAAATTTCGGATACAAACTGAAGCTACTGGCAGGTGCAAAAAATTCCAGCGGCAGACTGAAGTATTACGTATATCCTACTCTTGTTGCCGAATCTCATCCTCTGGCATCTGTAAATAACGAATTCAACGCCCTGTTTATTAAGGGAGATGCAGTGGGTGAGCTCATGTTCTATGGTCGCGGTGCGGGATCCATGCCTACAGGAAGTGCTGTTGTCGGTGATATCGTATCAATTGCCAAATGCATTGGAACAGACCTGCTGAATATCA
The DNA here is from genome assembly GCA_002315385.1 of Firmicutes bacterium UBA1739. Classification (GTDB taxonomy): domain Bacteria; phylum Bacillota; class Clostridia; order Peptostreptococcales; family Anaerovoracaceae; genus UBA1739. The sequence goes on from DCHZ01000016.1 coordinate 24,938, forward strand.
CTCCGGCTCAGCCTTATCCGATTACAGACGAAACCCTCGAGCTCACCGGCGAAAGCAAGAGTATGTATTATATTAACTTCCTCGTCGGGGATGAACCTGGTGCATTGGGAAAGGTTTCCACGGCTTTCGGGAACCACGGTATCAGCATACAGTCCGTATTACAGCGTTCTAAAGGGAGCAATGAGGTTCCCGTAATTTACATCCTTCATGAAACAAAACGGAAACAGCTGGACGATGCTTTAGCTGATATCACAAACAATAACTATGTAAAAGAAATAACAAGTATTTTAAGAGTATTATCATAATAAGGAGAATTAATCATGACTTTATTCGAACAATGGCGCGAATTGTTGGAAAACCAGACAGAAGAAACTCTTCAGGAATTCTGGACAGCCTACAGCTCAGCTGAAACTGCCATCTACACTGAAATCGTTTCAAAACCAAGAAGACATCTCAAGGGTGTTGTATCTGAGCTGGCAGAAAAGTTCAACACAACAGAAGTAATTTTTACCGGATTTCTCGACGGGATCAACAGCAGTCTTAAGACACCGCTGGATGTTGAAGCCACCACATCAGATACCGAAATTGATTTAAAAGTTAATTTCGAGGAGCTCTATTTCAACATGCTGGAAGCCGGTGCCGATTATCTTTACAATATCCCTCAGTGGGAAAAAGCTCTTTCCGAAGAAAAGCGTGAAGAAATCAAAAAGCAGTGGAAAAAATCCAAAACTGTTGTTAAAGAAAAGGAACCGGGAAGAAACGATCCCTGTCCCTGCGGAAGCGGCAAAAAATATAAGAAATGCTGCGGAGCAAATAAATAATACTGCAGTTCAAAAACCCGGTCCCGCCGGTTTCGCGTATGCGAAACCGGCGGGACTTATTGTTTGCAGCAGCAAACACAGATTATTCTGCGACTGTACCTGCTCACTATTCTTCGGTTTTCCCTATTTGTATCTTCTTGCTATTATAATAGCGGCCAAAAGTAACAGCAGACATCCACCCCACAGAATAAGATTCTTCTTCATATTGCCGTTATTGTCTGTGTTTCCCATTTCCGGGAAGCCTTCAGGCATTCCTTTTTTCCACTGAGAAGTATCCTGAGCGGCTGATTCTCCGCCGGCTGCAGAGGTTTCTTTATCGTTTTCCGAAAAATTCTTATCTGTCGAATTGCTCACTCCGGTTTCACTCTGATTAGGTTTTACTTCTTCGGCAGTGTTATCTGCTCCTGCCGGCACCCCAAAGGTCTCTGAATTATCTGTTTTTTCAGTGTCCGCCCCGGCTTTTTCCTGAACCGGCTGTCCGGATTTTGAAGCACCTCCGGATGCCTGTGTTTCCGAAATACTTTCTGTCGTATTCCCCGATTCAATATTGCTTTGCGGCATTTTGACATTTTGTTTATCGGAGCGATCTCCACCTCCCATCATGGTTCCCATGACAGAAAGATCTATTCCGCTGCAGTCAATCAATGAGGAAGAGTCTGTGTTCTGTCCTTCGGTAGTTGACGGAATGTTTCCATACAGCTGTCCTTTTATACTTTCACTTCTTAGCTTTACAACTTTGTTCAGCATTTCTGTTGCGGCTTCATATTCTTCATATGTCTGCTGTGCATTCGGATCAGTTTTAACCGCGTCACTTATCTGATCTTTTATTCTGTTATATGTTTCGTCAAATAATCCTCCGCCCACATATTCCTCAGTCAGCATTCTCAGATATTCATGATACCGCTCCAGATACTCTTCATTTTCCAGTAATGCAGCAAAGAATTTTCTGTCTTCCAGACTTATCTGTCCGGAAAAAGGCGTATCAATAGGAAAATTAATTGTATCGGAAGCGTTGCCGCTCTGAAAACCGCCGAAGGAAAGATTGTAATCCCATGGAATCAGATTAAGTTTTCCGTTTTTTTCATACAGGTAATAATTGTGAGCCATACTTCCGCTTAAACTGTCCAGATTAACGGCAAAGGTATGAACTGCCATGTACCGCAACACATTATCCACATCCATATATTTTTCAATTTCATTTTTGTTGCTTATATTTTTCAAAGCGGTAACTACTCTTTTATGATCATTATCATCTGAATCTGTTACGGCTCCTTCCCAGATTGCGGAATAGCTGTCGAGATCATCGTCAATATAATTCAATTCCGCACCGGAACCTCCGCCAAATCCTCCCGGCATATCTCCGCCAAAATCAAATTCAAAGTTTCCGGATGTATCTTTATCGGCTGCCGCAGCTTCTTTTAAAGAATCCTTCGTATTATCTGCCTTTTGACTACTGTTCTCCGCAGGATTGCCGGTAGGCTGAATTCCCGTTTTTGAATTCTGATCCGGCATTTGGACTGAACCTCCATCTGCTTTTGTGTCGCCCCCACCATTCTGAGGTGGCTGAGGCATCTGACTCCAATCCTGTCCTTCAGGCATCTGTTCTGCGTCCTGTATCGGCTGAGGCATCTGACTCCAGTCCGCTCCTTCAGGCATCTGTCCGCCGTCTTTACCCCCTCCCATTTCCATGGTGTCAGGTTTATACAGCTTACCGTAATTCCTGCCGTAATTCCTTTCCAGAAAGCTTTCCTCCACTCCCTCTAAAGCCAGATAAATACCCCATTCATTCCCGTTCAGTGTAATCTGAGCATAATTATACAGTGAAGCATCAGCATCCAGATACTTAAACATGTCATACACTATTGCTTCTTTCATGTTAGTCTTATCTGCGTAATTGTTATTCAGAATCAGTTTATCGAGACCGAAACAGGTCTGACCTTCTTCGTAATGATCAAACTCCAGTTTAAAACTGTAGCGGTTATTATCCGGATCCATTGCTATATTTAAAAGGCTCGTATTACCTTTAGGTCTGATTCCCACGTTATAGAATTTGCTTCCGTTTACTACAATATCACAGGAATAATACTCCTCACTTGATGCATTATCAAGCATTTCCTGCCACTGATCTTCATCCATCTGAATGTCAACCTTCATGATTTCGGATGTGTCAAACAGCTTAGTCTCATACTCCTTACTCAAACCCGATTCGGAATCAGTGCCTGCTTTGTTTCCCGTGTAAAATACAGCCCCGGCACAAAGCAAAACAGCAACACAAATTATGACAACAACAAAGATACCGGTTTTTTTACCTGTTATCATATCAGACCTCCGAATTATGACATATATTCTCCGTTATAACTTATTAATGAAGCATTTTCCACGCCGTTTACAGAGCACAGTTTATTAATAAACTCGGTACCCGCATCTTTTACCCGTATCTCGGCGGTAATTTCTATTCCACCGGGATTTACGGTTTTTGTTTTTACCACGTATTTTTCCACACTTGCTCCGAGAAGCTCAAGCGCTTCCTTTTCACCTGCATCGCTGTCACAGCTCAAAACTACAATATATGGATTTGTGTGTGATTTTCTGTTGGCGAAAATCAAAAGTACTATTCCCACAATTACAGCTCCTACTACTGCAAGAGGTATAAGACCCGCACCTATAATAATACCTGTAGCCAGCGACCAGAAAAGAAAGACTATTTCCATAGGTTCTTTAATTGCCGCTCTGAATCTTACTATTGAAAGAGCACCAACCATACCGAGAGAAAGCACGATATTGCTGGTTACCGCCATTATTACCAAAGTTGTTACCATCGACAGCCCTACCATAGTCATCGCAAATCCCGATGAATACATTACACCGGAAAATGTTTTTTTGTAAATAAGAAATATGAACAATCCTATCGCAAAGGCGAAAAACATGGATATCAGAGTATCTGTCAGAGAAAACTCCGTTGTATTTGTTATTAATTCTGAGCTTAAAATATCATTAAATGTCATTATTATTCCTCCTGTAATTTACTGAGTTATTTTCTATCAGCCGAATTTCCGGCATTCCGTATATTTAGAAAACGACTGTTTTCTGAGATTACCCATCTGAAGAAGGCTACTGATTATATCGGGAATATATTCGTCATACTTTACTTCCATAATAATCCTCCCCCCCACATCCTCTGTAGTAAGACTCAGAAGCTGTTCATCCATAAATCTGCTGCTGTACAGACTGGTTTTTATATTTGAGTCAAATGTAACTCTGGTGTTACCCGCCTTATATACATATGGTTCCCTTATATAAGATACTACCACCCTGGGACGCAGAACCTGAGTTTTCATTTTTACATACAGTTCCTTAATTAAAGGATCGTTGCTTTCCTTCATCCATCCCGTGTCGCCGGTGATAATTTTTTCACACTCTTCCCTTGACAGCCTTGCTGACATTTTCATGCACAGTCCATTGTATTTCTGCTTTTTTTCCAGTTTTATTTCCGAAAAATCATCGTTATAATATCTGATACGGAACTTTTCTCTCTTTTGAATACCCGAACGTTTTTCATACACCGCCTTATCCTTATAATTGTCAAAGTAGATACTCCGAACCAGATACCTCCCGTTTTCGTCACAGTTGGGATCGGAATGCATAACCTGCCTGATACGACTTTTTATCGCCATGTAATCAGAGAAGTCAATTTCATACTTAAATTCATGTCTGAACTTCGTCCTCTTCACTTCCGGCATTTCTGTTTTCTTATTCCCCTCATTTAAAGTCATAATCTACCCCTTCATCTCCTTTCCGGTTTTATTTGCTGCAAATTACAGACAGTATTATAATCCTCCTACATAAAATTAACCTTAAGTCTTCTGTTATTACAAAAATGCCTGTTCTGATAAGATTAATTTCCTGTCTCAAATATTATTTAATCATGAAAACCGCCGTTTCCGGCAAATTCCGAAAACGGCGATTCTTCTCAGTTTATTCTACTTGTTTCAATCATTATTAAAAATCATAAGATTCATATAATGCTTCGGCATTACTTCCCGAAGACAAAGCATCAATTTCATTGATATCATCAATATCGTCTTCATAATTGTCAAATTCATCTTCAGCGTAGTCTAATGCAATATTCTTATACTTTTTCATACCTGTTCCTGCAGGAATGAGCTTACCTATGATAACATTTTCCTTGAGTCCCATCAGATGGTCGGTCTTTCCTTTGATTGCCGCATCAGTAAGCACTCTTGTTGTTTCCTGGAAAGATGCCGCTGACAGGAAGGAGTTTGTTGCCAGTGAAGCCTTAGTGATACCGAGAAGCGTTCTCTTGGCTGTCGCAGGCTCTCCGCCCTCGGCAATTGCCTGTTCGTTTGCTTCCTCAAATTCATTTCTGCTGTAAAGTCCGCCTGGAAGCAGCGAAGTATCTCCGCCTTCTTCAACCTTGAACTTGGACAGCATCTGACTTGCAATTACTTCCACGTGCTTGTCATTGATATCTACACCCTGCTGCTTATATACACGCTGGACTTCCTTAACCAGATACTGGAATACGCCTTCGATACCCTTTATTCTGAGAACATCGTGCGGATTAACTGAACCCTGAGTGATTTCATCACCGGCTTCAATATAGTCACCGTCTTTAACCTTGATTCTTGCACTGTACGGAATCGGATATTTAACCTCTTCCCCATCATTTCCTCTTACAATTACTTCATTGTTCTTTTTTGTTCCGTGGAAATAAACAGTACCGGCAATTTCCGATATTACGGCAAGACCTTTAGGCTTTCTTGCTTCGAAAAGTTCCTCTACTCTCGGGAGACCATGGGTAATATCACTTCCCGCTACACCTCCGGTATGGAATGTACGCATAGTAAGCTGAGTACCCGGCTCACCGATAGACTGTGCCGCAGTAATTCCTACAGCCTCACCGATGTTAACCCTGCCACCTGTGGCAAGATTTCTTCCGTAGCATTTAGCGCATACACCCTGCTTTGCTCTGCAGGTAAGCACCGAGCGGATTCTTACCATTTCGATTCCCGCATTCTCTATTGCCGCAGCCTGTTTTTCATCTATTTCTTCGTTCTCAGCGACGATAATTTCACCGGTAGCCGGATTCACTATGTCCTCACATGCTGTTCTTCCTGTTATTCTGCCTCTGAGTTCTTCAATTACTTCTTTTCCGTCGACAAAAGCCTTAGCTTCAATTCCGTCTCTGCTTCCGCAATCTTCCTCTCTTACGATTACATTATGACTGACATCAACCAGCCTTCTTGTAAGATAACCTGAGTCGGCTGTACGAAGAGCCGTATCTGCCAGACCTTTTCTTGCTCCGTTTGTGGAAACAAAGTATTCCAGTACTGACAGACCCTCACGGAAGTTGGACTTGATAGGAATTTCTACTGTCTTACCGGCAGCATTAGCCATCAGACCACGCATACCACCAATCTGTCTGATCTGGTTCTTACTGCCTCGGGCTCCGGAATGTGCCATGATATAAAGGTTGTTTGTGCCTCCCAGACTGTCCATAAGTGCATCCGCCACTTCATCTGTAGTCTTTGACCATACTTTAATTACGCTTTCATACCTTTCATTATCCGACATCATACCTCTTCTGTAGAAACGCTCAAACTCTTCGATTTTGCGATCTGCTTCAGCGATAATAGAAGCCTTTTCTTCAGGAATTTCCATATCCGAAATACTGATTGTAATAGCTCCGATAGTTGAATAATGATATCCCATGCTCTTTATTGTGTCCAGCATGATTGCTGTATCTGTATTGCCGTGAACATTGTAGCACTTACCGATAATCTGCCCTAATTTTTTCTTATCAACCAGGAAATCTATTTCCAGGGAATATTTATCTTTGTTTCTGTCAACATAACCAAGATCCTGAGGAATGTCCTCATTGAAAATGAATCGTCCGACAGTGGATTCCACCAGCTTGCCTTTTTGATCATTTTCATCCAGATAACATCTTACCTTTACTCTCGCATGAAGACTTACGCTCTTGTTTCCGTAAGCCATGAGAAGCTCGTCATAATCTGTAAAGATCATTCCATCTCCCTTTTCAGACGGATCTGTTTTCAGTGTCCTGTCTTCTTTAGGATCGTATGTAAGATAATAGCTTCCGAGAATCATATCCTGCGTAGGAACTGTTATCGGAGAGCCGTCCTTCGGTGCAAGAATATTGTTTACCGAAAGCATAAGGAATCTTGCTTCCGCCTGAGCCTCCACCGAAAGAGGTACATGGACCGCCATCTGGTCACCGTCAAAGTCTGCATTGTACGCGGTACATACCAGCGGATGAAGCTTAATTGCCTTACCTTCAACAAGTATAGGCTCAAATGCCTGAATTCCGAGTCTGTGCAGTGTCGGAGCACGGTTAAGAAGAACCGGATGCTCTTTGATTACTTCATCCAGAACATCCCATACTTCGGGTTTTACACGCTCTACCATTCGCTTGGCACTCTTGATATTATGAGCAGTCTGATCCTTAACCAGTTTCTTCATGATAAACGGTTTGAACAGCTCCAGAGCCATTCTTTTCGGAAGGCCGCACTGATAGAATTTGAGTTCAGGTCCTACTACGATAACCGAACGGCCTGAGTAGTCAACACGTTTACCCAGAAGGTTCTGTCTGAAACGTCCCTGCTTACCCTTTAACATATCTGACAATGATTTCAAAGGTCTGCTTCCGGGTCCCGTTACAGGTCTTCCGCGTCTGCCGTTATCAATCAGTGCATCCACAGCTTCCTGCAGCATTCTCTTTTCATTTCTTACAATAATATCAGGTGCTCCCAGATCCAGGAGTCTCTTTAATCTGTTGTTTCTGTTAATAACTCTTCTGTATAAGTCATTTAAATCGGAGGTTGCAAATCTTCCGCCGTCCAGCTGAACCATCGGTCTGAGATCAGGCGGTATTACAGGGATGACATCCAGAATCATCCACTGAGGCTTATTATTTGACTGCCTTAATGCTTCTATTACTTCCAGTCTTCTGACAATTCTTATCCTCTTCTGACCGGTACTTTCCCTGAGCTTGGTTCTGAGATCTTCGGAAAGCTCTTCAAGATCAATCTGCATCAGGAGTTCTTTTATCGCTTCCGCACCCATTGATGCTTCAAAGCTTCTTCCGTATTTTTCTCTTGCGTCTCTGTATTCCTGCTCAGTGAGAAGCTGCTTATGCACCAGACCGGTCACTGCTTCGTCACCCGGATCTGTTACGATATATGATGCGAAATAAAGGACTTTTTCAAGATTTCTCGCGGAAATATCAAGTACAAGACCCATTCTGCTGGGAATTCCCTTGAAATACCAGATATGAGATACAGGTGCTGCCAGCGCAATATGACCCATTCTCTCTCTACGAACCTTGGATTTGGTTACTTCCACTCCGCAGCGGTCGCAGACAATCCCTTTATATCTGATTCTCTTATACTTTCCGCAGTGGCATTCCCAATCCTTCATAGGTCCGAAAATTCTTTCGCAGAACAAACCGTCTTTTTCCGGCTTTAATGTTCTGTAATTTATAGTCTCGGGCTTTTTAACCTCACCCTTTGACCAGCTTAAAATCTTTTCACTTGAAGCTAAGCTTATTTGTAATGATTCAAAATTATTAAGTTCCTGCAAGGGGTCACTCTCCCTTCTTTATTTCACTTTTTTAAAAATCCAAACTATCGTCTTCGCCGTCGATGTAAACGTCTTTACCGAAATCAAAATCCGTCATTTCTTCATCAGGATTAAAATCTTCGTCATTTATTTCATCTTCTTCAACGTCTTCGTAATCGTTGTATTCAACAATTTCTCCGTTTTCATCAACTTCTACAAATCCGCCTTCTTCTTCTTTATAAACCGCTTCGGCATCCGCAAGTGCACTTACTTCCGAAACCTTATCTGCTTCCATATCATCATCTATGGATTCTCTGATTTCAATTTCCTCGTTCTTATCCGAAAGCACCTTAATATCAAGAGCGAGGCTCTGCATTTCTTTAATAAGAACCTTAAATGATTCCGGAATTCCCGGTTCAGGGATATTTTCACCCTTTACAATAGCCTCATATGTCTTAACTCTTCCTACGATATCATCTGATTTTACCGTAAGAATTTCCTGAAGTGTATATGCCGCACCGTAGGCTTCCAGAGCCCATACTTCCATTTCTCCGAAGCGCTGTCCGCCGAACTGTGCTTTTCCGCCCAACGGCTGCTGCGTAACCAGAGAATACGGGCCTGTGCTTCTTGCATGAATTTTGTCATCTACCAGATGATGGAGTTTGAGCATGTACATATATCCGACGGTTACGGGATTATCAAAAGGTTCTCCTGTTCTGCCGTCTCTCATCTGAAGCTTTCCGGTTTCGGAATATCCGCATTCCTTCAATAATTCAATAATATCATTTTCTCTGGCACCGTCAAATACAGGCGTTGCTACATACCAGCCTTTTTTCTTAGCAGCCAGACCGAGATGAACTTCCAGTACCTGACCGATGTTCATTCGTGACGGTACACCCAGTGGATTAAGAACAACCTGCAGAGGAGTTCCGTCTTCCATGAAAGGCATATCCTCTTCAGGAAGAACTCTGGAAATAACACCTTTATTTCCGTGTCTGCCGGCCATTTTATCGCCCACATTTATCTTTCTTTTCGTTGCTATATAACATCTTACGAGCTTATTTACTCCCGGCGGCAGCTCATCATTGTTTTCTCTTGTGAATGTTTTAACATCTACAATAATACCTGTTTCGCCGTGAGGAACTCTGAGGGATGTATCTCTTACTTCTCTTGCTTTTTCTCCGAAAATCGCTCTGAGCAGTCTTTCTTCCGCTGTCAGCTCGGTTTCTCCCTTTGGAGTAACCTTTCCTACGAGGATATCCGAGGACGAAACTTCAGCTCCTACTCTGATAATACCTTCTTCATCCAGATCTTTAAGAGCATCCTCTCCGACATTTGGAATATCTCTTGTTATTTCTTCAGGTCCCAGCTTTGTATCTCTGGCTTCAGCCTCATATTCCTCTATATGAAGTGTAGTCAGGATGTCCTCCATAACCAGTCTTTCATTGAGCAGAATAGCATCCTCGTAATTGTAGCCTTCCCATGTCATAAACCCGACCAGAAGGTTTCTTCCCAGTGCAACTTCGCCCTGATCCGTTGACGGACCATCTGCTATAGGTTCTTTTTCTTCTACATGCTCACCTTTGCTTACAATCGGTCTCTGATTTATGCATGTGCCCTGGTTGGAACGTTTAAACTTGAGCAGCTTATATCTATCCTTACCAAGGCCGTCATCTCTTACTACTACAATTGAATCCGCATCAACGTATTCGACAATACCTGCATGCTTGGCAAGAATAACAACGCCTGAATCTCTTGCGGCGAGGTATTCCATACCCGTACCTACAATAGGTGCATCGGTAACAAGAAGCGGCACTGCCTGTCTCTGCATGTTAGAGCCCATCAGCGCACGGTTGGCATCGTCATTTTCCAGGAACGGAATCATTGCCGTAGCCACCGATACTACCTGCTTCGGTGATACGTCCATGTAATCCGGAATATCCCGTCTTACCATGTCGATTTCCCCGCCTGCACCTCGTGCCGCAACTCTTTCGTTTACAAATCTGCCTTCATCATCCAGCGGCTCATTCGCCTGAGCTATTACCAGTGATTCTTCCTCGTCGGCGGTAAGATAATGTATTGTCTTGGTTACACAGCCTGTCTCTTTGTCCACCAGACGATAAGGTGTTTCAATAAACCCGTATTCATTTATTCTACCATAAGTTGTCAGTGAACCGATAAGACCGATATTCGGTCCTTCAGGTGTTTCTATCGGACACATTCTTCCGTAATGTGAATGATGTACGTCACGAACTTCGAAGCCCGCTCTTTCTCTTGACAGACCTCCCGGGCCCAGTGCGGACAGTCTTCTCTTATGAGTAAGCTCCGCGAGAGGATTTGTCTGATCCATAAACTGTGATAACTGAGAGCTTCCGAAGAATTCTTTTATGGCAGCCGTCACAGGTCTGATATTAATGAGAGCCTGAGGTGTTGCCACCTCGGTATCCTGAATAGTCATTCTCTCGCGGACAACTCTCTCCATTCTCGCAAGACCTATTCTGAACTGATTCTGAAGCAGCTCGCCCACAGCTCTGAGTCTTCTGTTCCCCAGATGGTCGATATCATCTGTTGTTCCGATACCGTGAGGCAGTCCGAGAAGATAACTCATAGATGCAACTATATCGGCTATAAGAATATGCTTCGGGACAAGCTTATTCTTATTGGTAATAATCGCATTTTTTATTTCTTTTTCATTCGTATATGCATCAAGGATCTCTCTGAGCACCGGATAATATACCTTTGGTGCTATTTTTATATCGGAAATATCAAAGTCAACATATTTCGCAAGGGTAACAAAATTATTACCTATCACTTTATGCTCTTTATCGAATTCATCAAGAATATATACGAATTCAACTCCTGCATCCTCGATTTCCACTGCCAGATCTCTTGAAATTTTATCCCCCGGTGCCGCAAGAATTTCACCGGTCTCAGGGTCTGTTATATTTCTGGAAGCTCTGTGCCCCGCAATTCTTCCGGACAGTCCGAGCTTTTTATTGTATTTATATCTTCCTACCTTAGCAAGGTCATATCTCTTCGGATCAAAGAAAAGAGATTCGATTAATGACTGAGCACTTTCCACCGTAGGAGGTTCTCCCGGTCTCAGCTTTTTATAGATTTCCTTCAGACCGTCTTCGGTAGTACTTACTGTATCTTTATTAAGTGTCTTTAACAGCCTGTCGTCATCTCCCAGCAGTTCAATTATTTCATGATCTGTGCCGAAGCCCAAAGCTCTCAACAGCATGGTTGCCGGCAGCTTTCTGGTTCTGTCTACTCTGACGGAAAGGATTTCGTTCGAATCTGTTTCATACTCAAGCCATGCCCCTCTGTTAGGGATTATTGTAGTGGAATAGAGTTTTTTGCCGGATTTATCAATAGTAACGTCATAGTAAGGTCCCGGAGATCTTACAAGCTGAGTTACAATAACTCGCTCCGCACCGTTGTAAATAAATGTACCGTTCTCTGTCATTAGTGGGAAATCACCCATAAAGACTTCCTGTTCCTTAACTTCTCCGGTCTCTTTATTTACCAGTCTCACTGCGACTTTAAGAGGAGCCGCATAGGTTGCGTCCCTTTCCTTACATTCTTCAATATCATATTTCGGTGTATCCTTTAAAGAATAATCGATGAATTCAAGTACAAGATTTCCCGCATAGTCCTTAATCGGTGAGATATCTTCAAATACTTCCTTCAAGCCTTCCTCGATGAACCAGTTGTACGAATCCACCTGGATTTGTATAAGACTTGGAATCGGGGCCACCTCATTGATTTTTGAGAAACTCATTCTCATTTTCTTTCCGGTTTTAACTGGATGGGGCATTTTTTTCACTCCTTTTTCGCAAAGTAATGCTGATTAAAGCACTTATCGCTAACTGATAGGTCGTTCTTATAGCCATTTAAACAAGTAGAATGTTTACATAATCTTTTGTTTTTATACATAGTCAGAATTGAACATTCTGTAGCAATTTAGTAGTATATCACAAAAATATGTTAAAAGTCAATGACTTTTTTGTGAATTGTATTTTTTTCATTAAAAAAACCGGCTCATCAGAGCCGGTTTTGAATTAATACCTAAATAGAATTAATTATTTTACTTCTACTGTAGCGCCAACTTCTTCGAGCTTAGCTTTGATTTCATCAGCTTCAGCTTTTGCAACGCCTTCTTTAAGAGCCTTAGGAGCTTCGTCAACTAAAGCCTTAGCTTCTTTAAGTCCGAGACCTGTGATTTCTCTTACAACCTTGATGCACTTAATCTTTTCTGAACCTGCAGCAGCTAAGATTACATCAAATTCTGTCTTTTCTTCTGCAGCAGCAGCTTCTCCGCCACCTGCAACAACAGCAACTGCAGCAGCAGCTGATACACCAAATTCTTCTTCACAAGCCTTAACGAGTTCGTTAAGCTCTAAAACTGTCATATTTTTTATAGCTTCAATGATCTGATCTTTATTCATTATATTTTCCTCCTGTTATATGTTATTGTAATGCACCCTGTGCATATTGATAATTATTCAGCAGCAGCTTCTCCGTCTTTATCAGCAATAGCCTGAATAACTCTTGCGAAGCTGGAAATCGGAGCGTTGAAGCTTCCGAGTAACTTGGCAATGAGTTCGTCTCTTGACGGAATCTGAGCAACAGCGGAAACGCCGGCCGGATCGTAGAATACGCCGTCAATAACGCCGCCCTTTACTTCCATCTTCTTAAACTCTTTGATTGATTTATCAAGGATCTTGGCAGGAGCAGTTGCATCTTCAAAACCGAATGCAATTCCCGAAGGTCCTTTAAGAACATCTGTAAGTGCTTCAAACTGTGTACCTGCAACAGCTCTTCTTACCATTGTGTTCTTGTAAATCTTATATTCAACATTAGCTTCTCTCATTCTCTTTCTGAGAAGATCCGCTTCGGCAACTGTGATACCTCTGTAATCAATAACAACTGCAGATGAAGCTTTATCTAATTTTTCTTTGATTTCATTTACAACCTGTTCTTTTTCCTGAATGAAAGCTGACATCAAAACACCTCCTTCTTCAAAGATTCTTATGTCAATTCATTTATGTCGTCGTGTCAAAAACAACACATGCCTTCTCCACCGCAGACAGGAAAAGGCAAATTGTTCAAGTATTTATACAATACCTCGGCAGGCTAATTAAACGTCACGTCCCTGCTGTCTACGGTTTTTATTCAATTTTATTATCTGCTTACTAGTTAGTAACCTTCAGCGGATTGATTTTTACTCCGGGTCCCATTGTTGAAGCTACTGTAACGCTTCTGAGATACTGTCCCTTCGCAGCTGCCGGCTTAGCCTTAACGATAGCTTCGATAAGAGCCTTAAAGTTATCAGCAAGCTTTTCTTTTCCGAAAGAAACTTTTCCTAATGGGCAATGGATGATATTTGTTTTGTCAAGTCTGTACTCAACTTTACCGGCTTTAATTTCCTTGATTGCTTTTTCAAGATCCATAGTAACTGTTCCTGACTTTGGATTCGGCATTAAACCCTTAGGTCCTAAAATCTTACCGAGCTTACCTACTGTTCCCATCATATCAGGTGTAGCAACTACTACGTCAAAATCAAACCAGTTTTCATTCTTGATTTTGTCAGCCAGTTCCTGACCGCCAACGAATTCAGCACCTGCAGCTTCAGCTTCTTTTTCCTTTTCGCCTTTAGCAAAAACAAGAACTCTCTTGGTTTTACCTGTGCCGTGTGGAAGTACGATTGCGCCTCTGACCTGCTGATCCGCATGTCTTCCGTCTACGCCGAGCTTAACGTGAATTTCTACTGTTTCATCAAACTTAGCTTTTGATGTCTGAAGTGCGAGCTCTAATGCTTCTTCAACTTCATATAATTTAGCTTTGTCAACTAATTTTGCAGACTCTTTATAAGTCTTACCTCTTTTTGGCATATAATCCTCCTTTGTGGTACTAACGGTTTCCCTCCCACTTTGCTTTAAAACAATTAACCTTCTACTACAATACCCATGCTTCTTGCTGTGCCTTTAATCATATCGGCTGCTGAGTCAAGGTTTGCTGCGTTAAGATCAGCCATTTTAAGCTGTGCAATTTCTTTTACCTGATCCATCGTAACTGTAGCGACCTTATTTTTATTAGGTTCACCGGAGCCTTTCTGGATTCCTGCTGCTTTCTTAAGAAGTACAGGTGCAGGTGGTGTTTTTGTGATAAATGTGAATGATCTGTCAGCATACACTGTAATCACTACAGGAATAATCATTCCCTGCTGGTCCTGAGTTTTAGCATTGAACTGTTTACAAAAGTCCATAATGTTTACACCCTTCTGACCGAGTGCAGGACCAACCGGTGGAGCCGGATTTGCATTACCTGCCGGAATCTGCAGTTTGATGTATCCATCTACTTTCTTTGCCATAGTTTTTCCTCCTTCCTCAAGAAATAATATATAACATAGCGTTTGAGACAGCTTTTATAACCGTGTAATTATGTCTCTTGCGCTTGTTTACGAAAGTTTTTCAATCTGACTGAATTCAAGTTCCACAGGTGTTTCTCTGCCGAACATTGAAATCTTCGCTTTAATAAGCTGTCTTTCTTCATTGATTTCTTCAACGGTTCCTATAAAGCTTTCAAAAGGTCCGCTTGTGACCCTAACCATATCGCCGGGCTCAACATCTATCTCTATTATAACCTTCTCTATGCCCATTTTCTTTACTTCATCCTCACTAAGAGGAATAGGCTTTGAACCATGACCTACGAAGCCTGTCACACCCTGAGTGTTTCTGACCAGATACCAGGATTCGTCTGTCATTACCATTTTTATTATAACATATCCCGGGAAGATTTTTCGTGTCTTAATTTTTTTCTGTCCGTTTTTTAATTCTATTGCTTCTTCAGTAGGAACCACTATAGCAAGAATCAAATCCTGCATGCTTCTGTTTTCTACTATTTTCTCTATATTTGCCTTAACCTTGTTTTCATGTCCCGAGTAAGTATGAACAACATACCAATATGCTGAGCTGTCTTTAAAACCCTCAGTCTGGTTATTATCTAATTCACTCATTTTATACTCCTTACGCTTCAAATCCGCTTATACAAGGAATCTTAGCTATGCGCCAAAGATTAAATTCAATCCCGCAGCAAATAATGTATCTAAAAGCCAGAATCCAACTGCAAAAAGAGAACAAGCGAACAGAACCATAACAGTGTAGGAACCAAGTTCTTTTTTTGTAGGCCATACAACCTTTTTCATTTCATACTTTACACCCTTAAAATATTCTTTAAGGCCGCCTTTTTTATTTTCTGTTGCCATAATATACCTCTATATCCAACATTTATACTATTTTGTTTCTCTGTGAAGAGTATGTTTTTTACAGAACTTACAGTACTTGTTCATTTCAAGTCTGTCCGGATCATTTTTCTTATTCTTCATTGAATTATAATTTCTCTGTTTGCACTCTGTGCAGGCAAGTATTACTTTTACACGCATGATATATATCCTCCCAAATCTGTTTTTAATCAATTTTAATAGACTTCGTGAATTATGCATTCCCAAAGTCGCTCTGAAATTTTATCACAAAAATTTGGTTAAGTCAACTAAAAACCGGCAGAATCATTATAATTCCGCCGGTTTTTTTACTCATTCGTTAATCGTATAATTTAGAAATCTAAATTATTCTTCACATTTGAAGATAAATTCCATTTCTACGAGTACGTCTGGAAGCATTCTTGAAACCTGTAAGCAAGCTCTTGTTGGGAATGGTGAATCCGGCATCATTTCCTTATAAGCTCTGTTTACTTCACTGTACATATTGTAGTCGAGGATGAAGATTCTGCATGTGAGACAATCTGCAAGTGTAGCACCTACTTCTGCAGCAGCTAATGCAGCATTTTCAAGACATCTCTTTGTCTGGAGATAGTAATCGTTTGGAGCCATGTCGCTTCCTGTTTCAGGATTTACTTCCGGATATGTAGCAATCTGTGTTGTGAAGAATAAGTCACGATACTTTGTTCCCTGAACGTATGGGCCATGAACTGGGCCTAATGTTTTTTCGTTAAAAATAGCTGTCTGTTTCATATTAGTTCTCCTTTACTGAATTTTATTTATAGTTATTGAGTTATAACTAACGACTATTTGAATAATTTGTCAGCAACGTCCTTGTTTACGAGGTTTTCAGGAACTTTACCATCGTGAAGAACTTCTACTAACTGTCTGAGAGCAATGATTCTTGCTTCTTCAAACGCTTCTACTGATACGAATGCAGCATGCGGTGTAACAACTGCATTGTCAAGACCGAAGAGATCTGATTTTTCTGTAGCTTCGTCTTCGATTACGTCGATACCAGCGCCTCTAATCCAGCCTTCTTTAAGAGCTTTTACGAGAGCAGCTTCATCAACTGTCTGTCCTCTTGATGTGTTGAGGAAGTAAGCTGATTCTTTCATCATCTTGAACTGTTCTTCGCCCATGAGGTGATATGTTGAAGGTCTGCCAGGTTTTGCTTCCATTACGAGTGGGCAGTGCATTGAAATAACATCAGATTCTTTTAATAACTGTTCTAATGTTTCAACTTTTTCTACTCCGAATTCAGCTAAGAATTCAGCTGATTTTGTAGGAGCCCAGCAGGTTACTTTCATTTCCATAGCCTTGAGGATAGGAATCATGTATCTTGGAATTGAACCGAAGAATACGAGACCAACTGTCTGACCTGCTAATCTTCTTACCATCGGTCCGCCGATATGTGGATTCCATTCGCCGGCAGCTGTTGACTTGTTCAGAAGTGAGATCTTTCTTTCGATGTCGAGTAAGAGACCTACTGAGTGAACAGCTACTTCCGGAGTACAGAATCCCGGGCTGTTTGTTACTGCCATACCTTTTTTAGTAGCAGCATTGATATCAACATTTGAATAACCGATAGCCTGGAGAGCAACGATCTTACATTTGTCTTCCATTTTTGAGATAACGTCTGCATTTACATCGAAGAATTCTACTACGATACCGTCTGCATCCTTAACTGCTTCTAAGAAAGCTTCAGGCTTATCTCTGTCTTCGCCATTTTTGAACTCGATTAACTCGATATCGTCTATGCCCCATTCTTTTAATTTCTGATTTTCAAAATCAAGAGTGTCATCAACGTTGTAGTATACAACTTTTTTCATAACATGTCCTCCCTGTTAAATAATTTATAATTACGGCCACTGCCATAATGCCATGTTTACAAGATATTTATATATCTGTATTAAATTTATAATATTTTTGCAAAAATGTCAACCACTTACCAAAAAAAAGGTGCTGTTCCTGCTTATGTCATTCAATTTTTTTTAGTGAATTTCACTATTCTTTTTATGTTTTTCCGTATTTATTGCACTATAATTGATTTTTCTGCAAATAATTTCATTTTATTATAACTTTCTGCTTTTTTGAATCAAAACATCTATAAAAAAATCAGCGGTTATGTCCGGGGGGCTCCGGTTGTCTGCTGATGCCTGTCACCATTAAGGCCGAATGTCAAAAAAGCCGCCAAAGCTTTTCTATGGCGACTTTTCTGTTTATCCTGTTATGTTAATAACAAATCAGGTTTGTTATTAGAGAGCAGCTTTAAGAATGTCGATAACATCCTGCTTCCCGATTTTAACCGGTGTATCAGCAAGTAATCTGTAATTCATAACGTCGTCTGCTACAGCCTGGAAGATTTCTTCTGTTACAGGCTCTGAGCAATGTCTCTTAGCAGGATCAAGCTCTGATAATCTCATTGGAACTTTAAGATCTTCAGCCATTTCGAATACAGCGTCAACTGCAGCGTAAGCAGCTTCTCTTAATTCCATGCCGTCTACGTTCTTGCCGAGAGCAACAGCGATTTCCTTGAATTTTTCCATGTTACCAACAAATGTTCTGTCCATGCAGTATGGGAGTAAGAGTGAGTTAGCAACGCCATGTGGAATGTGTACAAATGCGCCGAGAGTCTGAGCAATACCGTGAACAACGCCGAGACCGCCGTTCATGAATGCAACACCTGCGATTGTAGCAGCTACTGCCATGTTGCTTCTTGCTTCCATATCAAATGCGCCTGCGCCTGTAGCTCTTCTGATGCTCTTTCCGATCATCTTGATAGCCTGCATACCCATAGCATCTGAGATTGGGTTAGCTCTGTTTGAAATGTATGATTCGATTGCATGTGTTAATGCGTCCATACCTGTTGTAGCTGTGATGAATGGTGGGCAACCCATCTGTACTAATGGATCGATGAAAGCATACTTAGGAATAAGGTATTCATGAGTTACTGAAACCTTAGTTTTGTCCTGATTGTTTGTGATTACAGATGCAGCTGTCATTTCTGAACCTGTACCTGCTGTTGTAGGGATGCAGATTAAAGGCATGATTGGGTTGTCAACTGTCTTTAAGTTCTTAGCTCCGAAGAGGTAATCTCTTACTGAACCAGGATTTGTCTGAAGCATACAGATAGCTTTTGCTGTATCGATAGGTGAACCGCCGCCTACTGCTAAGCAAACATCTGCTCCGCTCTTTCTTAAAACGTCAGCAGCTTCGTCAACGATTTCGATTGTTGGATCCGGAATCATTTCGTCATATAATACATATGGCATATCTCCTGCTTTGAGACCTTCTTCGATCATAGCAGCGATACCGGCAGCAACGATACCTTTATCTGTAGCGATAAATACTTTGCTATATCCCATTCCTTTAAGGATAGCGCCAATTTCTTTTACGATACCTTCGCCAAATTTAACTTTAGCAGGCATTTTGAATTCAAAACCTCTCATGATAATCAGTCCTCCAATTCTTTTGATATTAGTGATACAGCCTGTGCACAGAGTGCACAGGCTGAGCACTAATTAAATTTTTTTACAGATATTTTTATAGATATCCTATCAGATTCTATGCATAGCCGTATTTCTTTTCCATTGCAGCTACTGCGTTTTCGAACTTCTGCAGGCAGAGATCAACTTCTTCCTTCTTAATGCTAAGAGGCATGATGAATCTGAAACCGTTGTGGTTTACGCCGCAACCTGTTGTGAGCATCTTTTCTTCTTCTCTGAGGTATTTGATAACGTCACCTGCGAAATCTCCTGCAGGAACGAATGTACCAGGCTTACAGAATTCTGCTGCTGTCATGAGGCCGATACCTCTGATATCAGCGATAGCGCCATGTCTCTTCTGCATAGCTTTAAGCTGTTCCTGGAGATAAGCACCCATCTTAGCTGAATTTTCGATGAGGTTTTCTTCTTCAATAATATCAAGTGTAGCTAAACCTGCAGCTGCGCAAACCGGGTTGCCGCCGAATGTTGTTCCGTGTGTACCAACATTCCACTTAGCCATGATTTCAGGTGTTGACCAGCAGCATGACATTGGGAGTCCACCACCGATAGCTTTACCTGTTGTCATGATATCAGGAACTACATCAAAGTGCTGTGAAGCCCACATTTTACCTGTTCTACCAAATCCTGACTGAATTTCGTCGAAGATTAAGAGGATGCCATTGTCATCGCAGATCTTTCTAACGCCCTTTAAGAACTTAGGATGTGGTGCAACGTATCCGCCTTCACCCTGGATAGGTTCCATGATGATACAAGCAACTTCCTTAGCAGGAGCTAAGAACTTAAGTAAGTTTTCGAGCATCCATAAGCAGTAGTCAGCTCTTCCTTCGAGATCTTCGTTTGGAATTGAATCCGGGCAAAGGATTCTCTGTGGGAATGGTGTGAAGTAAACGCCGCCCATGAGTGGTTCATAAGCTTCTCTATAGTGTGAGTTTGAACCTGTGATAGCTGTTGTACCAACTGTTCTGCCGTGGAATGAACCCTGACAAGCGATAACGAGAGGTCTGCCTGTAGCACATCTAGCAAGCTTGATAGCTGAATCGTTAGCTTCAGCACCACCGTTTGAGAAGAAGAGGCTTGTTAATTTCTTGTCGCCTTCTCCCGGAGCAACAGCAGCGAGTCTCTTAGCGAGTTCGAGTGTTGTAGGATAGTTAACGTGGTTAAATGAAGCGTGGATAAGCTTAGCAGCCTGATCCTGGATAGCTTTTACTACTTTTGGATGTGTGTGACCAGCAACATTTACTGCGATACCCTGAATCATATCGAGGTATTTAACGCCGTTTACGTCAGTGATATAAAGACCATGTCCTTCGCCGGCTACGAGATGTGAGCTCTTTACGAATACTGGTGATAAATACTGTTGATAATCTTCAAATTTCATTGTCATGATTAATATCCTCCTTGAATTGAAAATAATATATAACAAATAATTAATAATTACGTTAATTATTCATTAACATTTTAAGGGGCCGCCGGTCTGCAACGACCCCTTCAAAAGCTGTACTAATTTACTCTGTCTTGTTCAGAATTAGTATGTAACCTTAGAACATGTCTTCCAGAGACCCATTCTTTCAGCTTCTCTTACGAGATCATCCTGGAATGCAGGATCAGCGATGCTGATGAGTAATTCAGCTCTTTCCCACATTGATCTACCCTTAAGGTTAACTGCACCGTTTTCTGTAACGATGAAGTGAGGGCCTGTTCTTGGAACTGTGCATGTAGCACCTTCCATAAGTCTTGGAACGATGAGTGATTCTTTGCTTCCATCTTTCTTTGTTAATGTTGATGGTGTGCAGAGGAATGACTGACCGCCGTTTGATTTGTAAGCACCGAGTACGAAGTCAACCTGTCCGCCGTTACCGCCGATGTGCTGCCATTTAGCTGATTCTGAGTTAACCTGACCCTGAATGTCAACCTGTAAGATTGAGTTTACAGATACGAAGTTGTCCTGAGAACCGATAACGCCGATATCATTTACGTAATCAACAGGCATATCCTGTACGATTGGGTTATCATCTAAGAAATCATAAAGTTCCTGTGAACCCTGACAGAATGTGTGTACCATCTGACCTTTATTTAAGTTCTTTTTCTTACCTGTTACGCAGCCCTGTTCATACATCTTAAGATAAGCATCTACGAACATTTCTGAGTGAACACCAAGATCCTGAACGCCTGCTTCAGCTAACTGTGAACCGATATAGTTAGGAAGTCCGCCTACGCCTAACTGCATTGTTGAACCGTCCTTAACTCTTTCGATAACGTGCTTAGCAATCTTCTTATCGATTTCGTTAGCATCCTTAGCCTTAATCTGTGGCATGTCTACAGGATTCTGCTGTTCTACAACCATATCAACTTCTGAAATGTTGAGAGAAACGCCAACACCGTGAGCCTTAGGCTGTTTTGGGTTAACTTCTACGATGATTTTCTTTGCTCTGTTTTTACCTGTGAGGAATCCCCAGTATTCAGCAACCTGTGGTCCGAGGTTGAAGTTGCCCCATTTATCCATAGGTCCAACCTGTAACATAGCAACGTCCATTCTTTCTACAGATTCAGCCCAGTATTTTGGGTTTTCTCTGAACTGTACAGGAACATACCAGCAGCAGCCCTGCTTGTTGTAATTTCTGTCTCTTGCTGAGAACTGTGTTGATAAATACTTGAAGTGTTCAGCCTTTGGGTCTGCTTCTAAGATTGCAGGTGGGAAAGGCCAAGCCCAGATTGTTGTCATGATGATAACGTCTTTGAGCTCTTCTGTTCTCTTTGCGAGAGCCTTATCTAATTCAACAACCAGACCGTTGAACAGACCATAGTGAACTCTGTCGCCTGATTTGATAACTTTTACAGCTTCATCAGCAGTCATAAGCTTTTTCTTGTACTCTTCCTGTACTGTGCTTAACTTATAAAAATTGGCCATTTTAGTTTACCTCTTTAATTATATTTTTTTAACGTCTATTACTATAATCAGAATTAAGCAAATTTGATAACTACAGCAACACCCATACCTGTGCCTGCACAAGCAGAAGCAACACCGTATTTACCAGCTAAGCCTCTCTTCTTTGCTTCATAAAGAAGAGTTGTGATCATTCTTGTTCCTGTAGCTCCAACAGGGTGACCAAGGGAGATACCTGAACCGTTAACGTTAACGATGTCTCTTGAAAGACCTAATTCTTTGATACAAGCAAATGCCTGTGCAGCGAAAGCTTCGTTCAATTCAACGAGTGCGAGATCCTTAACTTCGATGCCTGCTCTCTTACAAGCTTCAGGAATAGCGAAGAGAGGTCCGATACCCATGTAATCCGGGTCAACGCCTGATACGAAACATCCAGCAACTTCGCCTAAGATGTTAGCGCCTGTTTCTTTAGCTTTCTTTTCTGACATGAGGATAACACCTGAAGATGCATCGTTCATACCTGAAGCGTTACCAGCTGTTACTGTACCACCATCTTTAAATGATGCTCTTAATTTAGCAAGTCCTTCAGGAGTTGTGTTAGCTTTTGGATATTCGTCTGTATCGATGCAGATAGGATCGCCTTTTCTCTGTTTTACATAGATAGGAACGATTTCTTCCTTGAATTTACCTTCTTTAATCGCAGCTGTAGCTCTCATCTGTGAGTTGTATGCTAAATCATCCTGCATTTCTCTTGTGATGTTGTATTTTTCAGCAACGTTTTCTGCTGTCATACCCATTGAACAACCAACGCCAGCGCTTGAGAGTGAATCCCACATTGAGTCTCTTAATTCTGAATGACCAAACTTCTTACCAGCTCTCATGTCGAATGTCATGAAAGGAGCGTTTGTCATAGATTCTGTACCACCTGCTAATACACATTCAGCTTCGCCGGCTTTGATCATGTAATAACCAAACTGAACTGATGAAAGTGAAGATGTGCAGTTTCTGTGAATTGTGATACCAGGAGCTGTTGTTACCGGGCAACCGGCTTTAACAGCACATACTCTACCGATATTGTTTTCTTTATATGTTCTCTGATAGTTTTCACCCCAGATAACTTCTTCGATCATGCCTTCGATTCCGGCAACGCCTGATCTTTCAAATAAAGCTTTCATTACAGGAACTGTTAAATCTACAGGTAATACTGACTTTAACTGACCGTTAATTGTACCGATAGCTGTTCTAGCAGCAGCTACGATTACTACTTTTTCCATGATAATTAGTCCTCCTAAAATTTATTTACCAATATAATTTGGCTTTCTTTTACCAACGAAGGCTCTCATGCCTTCCTTCTGGTCTTCTGTAGCAAACAGGCCAGACCAAATGTCTGCTTCTCTTTCGATAGCAGCAGCCTGTGCTTTTCCATTATTAATGGATTTTTTTGCAGCCTTTAAAGCTAACTTAGGTCTTGTAGCAAGCTTTTCAGCTAATTTCATTGCTTCATCGAAGAGCTCTTCTTTAGCAACTACTTTTGTTACGAGACCGATTCTTAATGCTTCATCAGCCTTAACCTGACCGCCAAGCATAATCATTTCCTTAGCCTTAGCTTCGCCAATGAGTCTTGGAAGTCTTACTGTTCCGCCTGCACCCGGCATGATTCCAAGTGTGATTTCAGGCAGACCAACCTTTGCATCTTCTGATGCAATTCTGAAATCGCATGTTAATGCTAATTCCAGACCGCCGCCGAGAGCGTAACCGCTGATAGCAGCAATTGTAGGGATGCTGAGATTTTCAAGCTTGTTGAATGTATCTGAGAACAGGAACTTGCTTGCTTCTTCAGGTCCCAATTCAACCATAGCAACAATGTCAGCACCTGCAGCGAAATTGCCGTCACTTGCGATAACGAGAGCTCTTACTTCTTCATCAGCTTTAATGATTTCAAGCTTTTCATCAATAAGATCTACAACTTCTCTGCTTAAAGCATTGAATGCTTTAGGTCTGTTAATTTTAAGTACGCCTATAACGCCTACCTTTTCATACAGAACTAAATTTTCCATTTTGTTAAACCTCTCAGCTTATCTTATTTTGCAGGATATTCGTAGAAGCCTTTTCCTGTCTTTCTGCCATATTCACCTTTAGCATAGTGTTCAACGATTGCAGGTGATGGTTTATCGGAGAGGTCGCCTGTCATTCTGTATTTCTGCATTAATACGTCGTATTCGAGGTCGATACCGGTCATGTCGAGTAATTCGAGAGGTCCCATGCTGTGGCCGAGACCGTTCTTAACAGCATTGTCGATATCTTCTGCAGATGCGATACCCTGATCGTAGATGTAGCAAGCTTCCTTTGTAATAGCACTGAAGATTCTGTTTACGATGAAACCGTATACTTCTTTGTTTACTACTGAAGGAACTTTCTTGATTGATTTAACGAAATCAACCATAACGTCTACTACTGCTGGATCAAGGTGTGGTCCCTTAACAACTTCTACGCACTTCATGATAAGAGCAGGGTTGAAGAAGTGAAGGTTACAAACCTTTTCAGGATGTTTTACAGCGTCGCAGAATAATGAAGCAACGATGTATGAGCTGTTTGAAGCATAGATAACGCCTTCGTTTGTGTACTGATCGCACTGTGCGAGAACCTTTTTCTTTGTTTCGATAACGTCAGCAACAGCTTCGATAACGAGATCTGCGCCTGTGCAGGCTTTTTCGAGATCGTTTGTGAAAACGAGTCTGCCCTGGATTGCATCAGCATCTTCCTGTGACATCTTGCCTTTAGCTACTCTTCCGGCAAACCATTTGTCAGAATAAGCCTGAGCTTTGTCAACTGTTGTCTGTCTTCTTGAATAACATGTTACGTCATAACCACAGATAGCACACTGCATAGCGATCTGGTTGCCCATTGTGCCGGCACCGACCATAGCGACTTTTTTGATTTCCATTGTAATCAACGTCCTTTCTATCATTTATTTTTTATTAAACGTTTCCAGTGCGAACAATGCCGCACCCAGAGCTCCTACCGTCTGAGGATCCGGAGCCACTGTTATATCATAACCAATCTGTTTTTCCATGCAGCGTACAACGGCATCGTTTTTTGCAACGCCTCCGGTCATAACTACGACTGGTGTGATACCGATTCTTCGTGCAAGCCCCGCAACACGTGATGTAATGGAGTTATTTGCACCCTGTGCAACATCTGCCTTTGCAGTACCCTGTGCGAGCTGAGATATTACCTCAGACTCCGCAAATACTGTGCATGTGTTGCTTATTTCTATTTCTTCAGTAGATTCTTTTGCCAATCCGGAAAGATCTTCGAGTCCGCAATTAAGAATACGCGCCATTACTTCCAAGAATCTCCCCGTCCCCGCAGCGCATTTTTCATTCATCAGGAAATTGTCTACATTGCCTTTGTCGTTCAGACGAATCACCTTCGCATCCTGTCCGCCGATATCGATAATGGTGTGTGCACCCGGTACAAGATGGGCAACGCCCTTGCCGTGACAACTGATTTCCGTGATCTGCTTATCTGCCTGGGTAAAGGTAACTCTACCGTACCCTGTAGCAACAGTGAAATTTATCTGATCTCTTGTAATTCCCACTTCTTCAAGAGCCTGATTAATTACAAGTGTCGGACCATTCGTGCCTGTTCCTATATTTCTTGCTACTCTAACTAAAATATTCTTATTCTCATCAATGATCGCAGCCTTTGATGAGGATGAGCCTATGTCTACTCCTAAAAAATACATGCAGCTTAATTTCTCCTATGCAAGAGTTTCAGCAAATGCCTGAATTCTTGTCTTATACTGACCTACTGATTCCATCTGCTGTTCAATTTCCATGTAAAGAACAGGAATATTTGCTGCTTCGAGTTCTTCCTTGAAGATAGGATAATCATATTCTTCAGGATCGCAGAACTTCATTGCGCATACTACTACGCCGTCAGCACCGTATTCTTTAACCATGTCGATGAGTTCTTTGCCGTGTTCTTTCTTTTCATCAAGAAGAAGAGGATCTGCATAAGCATCAGCAATTCTGTATGCCATCTTTTCATATACTGTTCCTTCTTTTCTTCCTTCGATTCTGAACATTCTGCTCTGATGTGAAAGGTCATCTCCAATGATACATACATCGTTTTCAACAAATGCATCGAGAAGAGCGATAGGTTCAACCATGATACCTTCAACTAAAACTTTCTTGCCGTTGAATTCTTCAGCAGGTGCAGCTTCGATTGCAGCGTTAAGAGCAGCTAACTTCTCTGTATAAACCTTCTTGTCCATAAACCATGCGGCTTTGATAACAAGATGTCTTACTGTAGCATTTAATGTCTTAGGCATTTTAGCAACTAATTTAACGAACTTTCTGCTTTCTGCTCTGTATGCTTCGTATACTTCCCATGCAGCTTCCAGATCAGCTTCTGTTACTTTCTTACCTGCGATTGCTTCCAGCTGTTCCTGAGCCTTTTTGAATTCAGCACCCATGTAATCGATAGCAGCGGCAATCTTTCTGTTCTGTGGATAATACATAGCGATTAAAGGCATATCTGTTACAGCAACTTTCCAGTCTTCACAGATGCACTTGAGTGTGTCGCAGTATGCAGCCATTACAACGCCGTCCAGAACCTTCTGATATGTTTTGTTCATGCCCATTTCAAAGTTTGCTTTGATCATTGAGCAGCAGAAGCTCTGTAAATATTTATTTGAAAGTTTGATTTCAGTCTGTCCGCCCCACATACCTACAGGAAGCATGCCTGCAGCGTATACGATTTCTTCAGGAAGATGATACGGGAACATACCGATAAGTTTTTTGCCTGTTTCTTTCTTTAATTCAGCTGCTGATTTTGCAGGATTCAGGGCAACCTTTTCAAATTCAGCGATTAATGATTTAATGTCAGCCATCATCCCTTTCTCCTTTCTTCTTTTTTGTTTTCAAGAGTTTCTAAGAATGCCTGGATTCTTGTGTTGTACTGTTCTGTGGAGAAAGCTCTTGGGTCAGTCTGGTCACCGTCGAAGAGAACTGTAGCAACGCCGGTCTTTTCTTCGATCTGTCTCTGCTGTTCAAACTGTCTGAAGTCGAGGAGTTTGCAGCTTCTGTTTGAATGGAATACGATACCGTCCAGTGAGTATTCATTAACAATACGTGTGATTCTGTCTACGCCGTTCTGGAGGTTGCTGTTGCAGTAAATTCCGCTGTAAGCCTTAGCCATACCTTCGATGTCGCCGTTATCATAAAGAATGGTCCATGAATCAGGATATGTTGATGTAACCATGTTGATACCATTGTTCTTCAGTCCTTTATATGTTGAACCGAGATATGGCCAGCATGCGATACCGTCCCACATTACTCTGAACTTTTCTTCTTCGCCCGGCTTCCAAGGTCCGAGACCTGCAGCAGCCTTAGCTTCTAATTCTTCTTTCCATGCCTTGAATACTTCGTAACCTGCTTTTGTACCTCTGTTTGTTACGATACCTGCCATGTAGTTGAAGAGGTCAAAACCGTTTAATGGTGATGGTTTTGCTTTTGCTACCATTGTAGCATCTTTCCACATCTGTGATGTAGCATTTGACTGTTCCATAACTGCCTTGAACTTGTCATGGTCAAATTCTACTTTCTTACCATAGTGTTTTGTGGAAATAGTTTCAAGTCTCTTGATAGCTTCTTCAATCTGACCCTTCATGTATTTAGCAGCGTGATCCTGTACATCATATGTATGATTGAAAGGTAAGTCGAAGATAATGAGTGGAATGTTCAGTTCTTTAGCAAGGTTTTCGTACCATTTTAATACTGTATGGCAGATATTGCTGCAGCTGTAAATGAAATCAGGCATCGGGATGTCCTGTGATTCTGATTTCTTTAACTGCTGATATCCGAAGTTAACTCTTGCATATGAACATAAGTCCACTGAGTAACCTCTTCCTTCTGAATGGTCGATAAATTTCTGCGCTTCTTTTCTTGCTCCGATAGCAGCAGCCTGGTTTTCAGGGTAAACAACATTGATTCCCATTGTTGTTAATAATTCCTGTGGTGCGATTGATGTTGCCCAAGCTACGAGTTTGCCGTCTGCTTTTGCGTCTAACGCACTCTGATAATGATCTGCCATAAGATCATTCAGCATCTGTTTTGACGAAAGCTTTTCTTTCTGTTCCAAAGATATACCCTCCTTCATTGTATTCATAATAAGACAAATACCCAAAAGCATAACTAAATACCGTCAATCAGGATGCTTTTTTTTATAATATTACCATTATATATGCATCTGTTTGTGCCGGCTTCGTTTCTTTTGGTATGTATTCTATAGTTAGGTTTAGTATACTATGATTCAATTTTCTTTTCAAGAGCTTTTGTAATGTTTTTGTAATCCTTTACATTAATTTTTCTGATACATACTGTGACAGTTCTATGATCAGCCAAAAACCGCCCGGTTTTTGCTTTCCGGACGGTTTTCAGTCATGAAGACGTTACTCTTCCTTCAGTCATTACCTTTTATGCAGTTTAACCGACTATTCGGTTATTTCCGCTTCTGTTTGTACTTTATTTTTGTCTATGATATTTTCACACAGTCTCTGCATCATTGCCGCCACCTGGGCTCTTGTAGCGTTTCCCTTAGGTTCAATCCTCTTATCGGTCACTCCGTTAATCAGGCCTGCATTTACGCACCATGCCATAGCTTCTTCTGCATATTCCGAAATATCAGCCCTGTCATCAAATGCTCCGATTCCCTTACCAGTCTGAATTATGTTGAATTTCTTATACTGTGCATATCTGTAAAGTATTGCGGCAGCCTGCTGTCTTGTGATGTCCTCAGCCGGCCCGAACTTTCTGCCGGTAATTCCGTTTACAATTTTGTTCTCACTTGCCCATGCAACTGCCTTAGCATAGTATGCATCCACAGCAACATCATCAAAGTCAGCTGTACCGGTTTCAGGTTCGCCTTCGAGTCTGTAAAGCATTGTTACAAACATTGCACGGTTAACCTTTTCAAATGGTCCAAACTTATCTGCTTCCAGCCCCTTCATAATGCCTCTCTCAGAATTAAATCTAACTGCATCATAGAACCAGTCTGTTTTCTTTACATCACTGTACGGATTATTCCATGTATCAGCATTGTCTGCTTTATTGAATTCCGCTGTGATAGTATGCTTTGATCCTGCATTCGCGATAGTGTATTCAGATACCGCACCTACACTCTTACCGTCAACCAGCACGTCAGAGATTTCATAACCCGGGTCTGCCTTTATTGTAAATTTCTGTTTGCCGTCAGACCCAATCTTTCCTGCGGTAATTGTACCATTAGCGCCCTGTATTATGACAACACCGGAAGTAACCGCGGCACTTCCTCCTCCGCCGCCCGGAGATACAGATTTAACAACATTTACATTAATATCATCATATACTCCCGCATTGGGATAATATACGTATACAGTTGTTTCTCCACGGTTAATACCCGTAATCCTCCCTGTACTGTCTACTGAAGCGACACTTCCGTCAAGACTGTAAAATTCAGCTTCTCCTGCCAGAGTTTCCCATGGAGCAACCTCAAATCTGAGTTGTGCCGATTCTCCCTCTTTCACTTCTATGCTGTCCTGACCGCCGTTTATCTGCGCAACAACCGGCATAGATGCCACAAAATCGAACGCCGATTTTACATCTCCGCCTTCTTCGGCAAGTTCCAGCTCGACCGTTCCCAGCGAGGTAAAATCATCCGGTCTTAAAATGCACGGTATACTTATTTCCATGCTTTCGCCTGAATTCAATGCCGGCACGTAACACCTTCCATATTCCCTGTTGCTTTTCTCATTCATTCCGGAAAGAATTATTTCAGTTTCTTTCGAGCTTTTTCTTCCGATATTCTCAACTGTAGCTGTAACAATACTTTCGATATCATCAATCTCAACATCTGAAATATTCAGCTTTGACTCAGCAGGTATGTCGATTGTCTGTCTGAGAGTTGTTGCCTTTTCTTGTGATACACCTTCATCAAGATAGATCAGTATTTGAGCATCTTTGTCTGCTTCAGGAACATTCCATGCTGCAATGACTTCGGTTTTCTCCATTGCCTCCAGCACTGTGTTAACAGTATCGCTCATTATTTCAGTCTCTTTTCCGTCAACAAGCTGGGTCACCTTCACTCTGAATCCTTCTGCCGGCAATAACCCATTATTTATTACGCTAAAGCTGATATTCTCATAATCACCGGCAGTCATATTGGATGGCAGCAGAACAGCACCGTCTATTTCCACCGAATCTATTGTAGCATAATCTATTTCCACAAGGGAATTGGGACCGAAAGCGATATTTCCATCAGACCCAATATACTGTGAATAGTAATCCGATACCATCGTAAATGAATTATCTTCATTCATCAATACACTTATTTCATCTATTACTTTGCCGAAACCAGTAATCTGAACCGCCTTAGTGAATCCGTTCTTCCCCTCAGCAGGTTCGGCTTCATAACTCTCCGCAATGTAATGTACACCGTAAACCTCCTTCGCATTATTAGTATTTATTATTTTATCCGCAAAATCAACGAAGTAGATGTACACATCCTTACTGCTTCCTGCCACCACATAGCTGGAAATATTTGTATTTATCGCATCTGTCTGTCTGAAGTTTTCTTTATCAAACTTCAAATTTCCGTCTGCCATTCTCTGATAAAAGCTTCCTTCATACATTTCTTTGTCCATACTCAATTCATCTGCCGTCTTCTGATACCAGCCTTCATCGTTTTCATCCGATGTCAGGAAAGCCTGTTTGATTGCCCGGGTATCTGCAACATCCCCAAGACCTTCAATTTCTTCAGGAGCAAACATTTCAACCATCATTTCTGTCAGATTTTTAATGTTAAAGTAATACCCATCGCTTATGAATGTCAGATATACATCATTTCCAAGCTTAGTAACCTTAGAAGCGCTTACACTTACCTTATCATCAGTCATTTTTATCGGATAATAGTGTTTGCCTGTTTTAAGATTAACAATATCCACCCACAGAGTTCTGTCTGTCACAGTATCAAGATTTTCGTCTTCATCAACAGAATAAGCAGACAGCATATATGAAGCTCCTCCGATTTCCGCAGTCTGTGACTGATAATCAACCACCATAGGATCTTTCAGCGAAGGATGTTTTACTGTAATAAAATGTTCGTTCTCTGATTCTCCGGTTTCAAGATCATATTGCACATACGCCATAGTCGAATACTTTTTTTCAAGATTAAGCAAATCAAGAGCATTTTTCGTCCCCTTAATATCAACCTTCAGATAGCTGCAGTATACTTTGTTTCCGGACACCGAGAGTTCGGGAACGAGATTCATGAAGTCGTCTTCAACTAATATATGCTTCTCTCCCATAATTCCGGTATCAATATCATATACTGCAACAGAAACATCCAGCGAACTCAGTATTTCGTCAAGAGACTGCTTTTCATTGAAAGCCTTTCCTGAATCAGACCAGGCAATTACAACCTTGTTGCCTATCTTCTGGACTGATGCAACAGCATCCATTGTTCCGTCATCATCAACGGTTTCAGGTCTGCTCCATTTGTTCCCGTCAAATATAGAATAGTACAGTGCATACGGATTATTATCATCATTTCTTGAGCCGATAAAAATAATCATTTTCCTGTCTCCGCCGAGAGATATTATCTTCGGTCTTGTCAGCTCTGCGGCATTCTCCAGCAGAACTTCCATATTCACAGCCTTAGGTGTAGACATCAGGCTGCCTTTATACTGACTTCCAAAGCTGTCCATATCACCGGTTCCCGCATAATACAGCTCATAGTTGTTCATAAAATCTTCATAGTCGATTGAAGTATGCTCTTCACCCGAAAGCTTCAGCGGTTCTATGAGATTTGCTATGCCTCCCAGGAATTCGACCTTTGTCTTTCCGGCAAGAGAACCCCACCCTTTCATCAGGTTAACGAACGGGAATTGGAAATTTGTAAACACAAGGTCTATCGCAATTCCTCCGTTGGAGCCAAGCATTGCTCCTCCATTATCCGACGTGAATGTAGTCGGAATTACAAATTTCATTTGCACAGATACAAAGCCCTTGGGGGCAAAATATTTTGCCAGTATCGAGCCGGCCTCCAGAGTCAGTGAAAACATAACATTTAAGCTTCCTTCACTGTCCACCCGTTCCATAATATCAGCAAGATTTCCGGCATACGAACTGAAATCATCTGCATCGAAAGCTTCCTTCACTTTTTCTCCTACCCATGAATGCGTATAATCTGTCTGCATAATACCGCTTGTGCTCACAAATATCGGGAACTGCCCGAGCATTGTATGCCATAGCTTATTGAATTTAAATGTTCCTCCGATTGTCACGGCACCTTGAAGAAATACATATTTCTTTTTTACAGGATTATAGATGAACTGGAATGCCATAATTACATTGCCGGATACACTCAGATATGGAGCAGAATTCAGTCCTGCCATCATATTTTTTGCATTCATCGCTGCCGTCTGCTTATGAAGCATCTCCTCGTTGGCCTTCATCTGCCCTTCGGCAGTTTTTAAATCCTCTCCTATATCATTCTTTCCCAGAGTGATATTTCCGTTTATTTCTTCTGCACTTTTATATTCCGCTTTCGCCTTTGTTGCCAGGTCTATGTATTTCTGGTAATACGCTTTTTTGCCTTCCGTAGTCAGTGACGAGAAAGAGCTTACAGTCGCTCCGATATTTATATCTATAGTATACCCTGTTCCTTTCTCCCAGTTTGTCTTTTTGAAACTCAGAGCACCGGTATCTGCATCAGCAAGAGCCGCTCCCAGCATAGGTACCTTTACAGTGGTTTTTCCTTTCAACGCATAATTCTGAGGAACGATTTTGCTGTTTTCCACATAGAATTTCAATCCGGAATCCACCTCAGGATAAACTATATCCACTTTAGCTGTGCGATTCCCTATTTTTACCTCCTTTTGCTCCTCATCGACAAGCTGCAGCCTGATTGTATCACCGTTATGAAGCCGCTCCAGCATATTTTCAATGCTGGCAACAAAAACAGTTGAAGTCTGTTCCTTTTTGACCCCCTTTACTTTTAACACCTCAATTCCCGACACCGAAACAACCCTGAAGATTACTTCCTTGATGGTTTTTCCTTTCAAATCAACATTTGCAGTCAGTTCAAGTGTATCATCAAAAATTCTCACCGTATTCTGTGTGAGATCTGACATGAGATTGTGCTGGGGTTTATCGTATTTATATGTAAGACTTGCAATCCTCGGCATACTGTTAGGATAATTTAAAACGGTATTGCCTGCATTTGCTACTATTTCATCCCCTTCTCTGTCGGCAGTCTCATTTAATGTCGCTTCAGCAACCTGAGAATAAGTTACACCGTTGGAAATCAGAAGCTTTATCCTATCACCTTTTTTTGCCGTCACTCCCGAAATAATATACTTTCCGTCATTACCCGTTAAAAATCCGGTCGATCCGATCACTTTATCTTTATTCTGAGCAGTTCCTGTTATCACGTTATATCCGGAAATCGGAAGCGTTTTTATCTTCTCCGCGTCATCCCTTACCGGCGGAATTTCCGAAAGCAGATTTCCTTTTACTGTATATGTTTTCAGATCACCTTTTCTGACTTTTTCCACGTCAACAGTATATACATTATCGCTTATATTGACTCTTCCGGTTGTATAGAAAGTCTGACCATTGTATTTAGTACCTGTCATATTGTCTATAATGACAGGACGATATACATAATCCGGGTTCTCCGGTTCTGCTGTTACCTTAACATTTATTGTATAATCTCTGCTTATTACCGGCGTTATTTTATCTGAAAGCTTTTCCATTTCGGGGTTTGCTTTTAAAACCAGTTTGTTTTTCCATGACGGTTCATATTCTTTGAGTTCCGCCTCAGACATCAGATTCTCTATCTCAACTTTACCCTGTGCTTCCTTTGTAAGATTTAATTCTATCCTGTTCTTTTTCTCGGAAAATACCGGGCGGATATAATAAGTGGCCGCCTTTTCTTCCAGAAACAGCGAAGTTTTGCCACTTACAGTAGTGAATTCTTCCCCCTCCTTGGTTGTATACTCATATCCTTTGAATTCGTATTTATCTTTATCATAAGGTTCGGCAGTCAAATCAATTTCATCTCCGATATGATAGTTAACACAGCTCCCATCTTCTCTGACAGCAAGATTCTTATCGACAAAATATCCGGCATTGTCTTTCGCAGGCAGAACTTTTACCTTTGAAGTATAATATTCCAGAATCGGCTGAAACTGTAGAACCTGATTATATCCGTCTCCGTCATTCCTTACTTTTTTCTGTTCATATTCAATCCATGCAGCAAAGTACTTATCAAAAGGTACAGTTGCCATGCTTCGGTTAACCTTGTCTTTTTCCGTTTGGATAGCAGAGGATGAATAATCCACATAACCATTGCTGCCGCTTTTCGACTTCATATCTAAAAAGGCAAAAAAGCCCTCCGGATATTTCAGCTCAGTTTTATCTTCATTTTTAGCTGTCGGATTTATTGTAATATTATATCCGATTATATAAGCGAAAATTCCCGCATGGCTCCCCAGACTTGCAATATCTGTGGAGAATACCGTATTCTCACTTTCACTTTGAGATTGAGGATTGTAGTATAAATGCTTCGTACGCAGAAGAGGCTGGTTTATCTTGTCTTCTCCGCATTTCAGAACAACCTGAACTGCGGCGGAATAAATATTTCCGCCCGGTCTTAGAAATTCCATATCCTGCCATCTGACAAGTGAAAGTTCATACATTTTATACATTGCCGCAATTCCATAGAATTCCACAAATGATTTCGGTGTAAGATTGTTTGTATCAAGAGAAAAAACACTTAGAGCTGCAGTAGTATCGGATGTATTGGCATTACTGTTGCCTGCATTTTTACCGAATTTCATCTTACTGTTCTCCAAGGTTCTGTCAAATCTTCCTTCAACCCGTTTTGTGTCTGTCCATTTAGCTGTCGACATCTGAAAATCCGCTTTCTGTCCGTCAATACCAAAACTGCTCGTGGAGGTCCAGTCCGGTGACAGATACTGGAAAAATATTAGCGGCAGTTTGCTGTCAGAATAAGTCCAGACACGTCCTGTTTTCCACATGGTTGTATGATAATACTTTAAATCTCCGTAGTTCCTGGCAAAATCATTACCGTCCGCAACATGATATTCACTCTTTCTTACGCCACAGCCCCAGGGTTTAGCACCGTCCCAATTGCCATATTTGAACCATCCGCCATGAACGGTATCAGCGGAGAAAATGTATTTTCCTGCTTCTACAGCAGGATCATAGGATTCATCCATTATTCTTCCCATTACATCGCCGTCTTTATACCTTACAACATAGTCTGTGTTGTTGACTTTAATTTTAAAGCTCTTTTCCTCTCCTTCATCTTCAGTGTTTTCTGCCACTTCACTCTCTTCAGTCTCTTCTGACAGAATTACTTCAGCCTCAGTTATTTTTCCTTCTTCACAGCCTTTATAATCTGTAAGTACTATCTTAAACTTTCCGCTTCCGGCAACATTTATTGTAAATTCTTTTTCAGTTTCATATGGTGCAAAAGCAAGTGTTTCATCCAGTTTGTTATAATTAATATCTGCTTTTGCCGTATCATCCTGAGTAACAACGCTCATGTCAACCAGCGAATATTCCGCTCCCTTTCTCTTGACGGTTATTGTTACTTTGCCATTATCAGAAGTATATCTTTTTTTACTGAAAGATACTTCCGAATACTCCAAAGGCTCATTGTCCTCTATCACCCCCGAAAATGTGCCGGCATTATATACTTCTGCGCCTTCACACTGAGTCATCACAAGGCTGAACCCTTCTTCATCTTCCGATTTGCTGTCATCCTTTATCTTCAGTCTTACATATTTCTCCGACTCTCCCGGAGCAAATTCTACAGTAAATTCAGACGAGTGATCCATTTCTCCCAGAATGCCCTCATATATCTGTTTCATACACTCATTTCCTGCAGCTGCAACTTCTTCCTGTTCAGCCTGACTCAATACTATGTCCCTGGTACTCTCTCCGGTCTGAGCCTCTTTTAACTGAGCAAGTCTGCTGACCGATGATGCATTGACACGTTCTGATCCGATAATACCATCACCCGCACCCAACGCTTCCGTTAAATCATTTTCAGCTTCATCAGCACCTTCCTGCAGGTATTCCTTTTGAAGCAGGGTTTTTCCATCACCGCATTTTTTTACATCCTCTGCCTCTATTTCATAATCTTTTCCGTAAAGAGCGGACATATCAATCGTATTGATTTCAACGCTTGCACCTTCACTTAAATCACCCTCTCTATATACAGGTATCAGATACAGAGAATCCGCCTCCGGAAATGATGCCGATACCGCTCCGAAGTATATATAATTACCTTCAGGTATTTCCGATGCATCAACTCTGGAGCCGTTAATTATTGTTTCGTTACTATCCTGCCCGGCCATTACTCCTGTAGTACCGGTAAAAACCATGGCTATAGTCAGTATAATCGAAATAAACGACTTCATTTTTCGTTTCATCTTAAATTAAACCTCCCACAAAGCTTTATCTCATTAATTCAAACATTCGTCCCGAACGATACCCGGGGTATGATCCGATCGTAATGCTGTCACTATTCGTTTTCTTCACACCTCCTTCTCATATTTGTCATAGAACGCATCCCATACTGACACAAAAAATTCACATTTCTCAAGACGACTACATTATATCTGTTTTCAGATAATCTTTCAACCTATCAGAATTCTTCAAAAAGGGAATAAATATTCACAAAGTAAACAATTATATACAGCTTCTAAAAAACCGTGTCTGTACTTTACAGACACGGTTTTTACTCACAGCCATATTACCTGATCATTGTTCCTATTCCCTTGTGCGAGAACAGCTCTATCAGTATCGAATGCGGCACTCTTCCGTCCAGAATATTTGTCCTTTTTACTCCGCCTCTTACAGCCTGAACGCAGCATTCAATTTTCGGAATCATTCCTCCCGATATGATCCCCTCTTTTTCCAGAACAGGCACTTCTTCCGGATGAATTTCGCTTATCAGTGTACTGTCATCTTTCGGGTCTCTCAGAACTCCCTTCACATCCGTCAGAAAAATCAGCTTTTCCGCTTTAAGTGCAACGGCTATTTTAGCGGCAGCGGTATCCGCGTTAATATTATAGCTCACATCTTCGTCTATTCCCTGAGCCACACTGGATACAACCGGAATGTAGTGATTTTCTATAGTATCCTGAAGAAGCTTCGGGTCGACGCTTACAACCTCTCCCACCATACCGTAATCATTTCCGTTTTTTGCCACATATTTTTTTGCTTTAATAGTTCCGCCGTCCAGCCCGCACAAACCGATGGCTTTTCCGCCTTTTCTGTTGATAGTTCCGACGAGGTTTTTATTCACTCTTCCGCAGAGGACCATCTGAACTATGTCCATTGTTTCCCCGTCCGTGCATCTCAGTCCGTCAATAAACTTACTCTCCTTACCGGTTTTTTCCAGCATTTCATTGATGTCCGGGCCGCCGCCGTGAACAAGCACCACTCTGATACCCACCAGCGAAAGCATAATAATATCGCTCATCACCGCGTCCGCCAGTTCTTCATTTATCATGGCATTTCCGCCGTATTTGATTACAACTGTTTTTCCGTAGTATTTCTGAATATACGGTAAGGCTTCTATTAATATCTGAGCCTGTTCAACTTCCGAATAAGCCATTCTCTCTTCCTCCGTTCGGGCGCCGTTCCGAATCCCGCGCCGCGTTTTTACTTATGTCGTTCATATTACTTTTTTTCACTCAAATCTGACTTGTATTGCGTTCCAAGCATGACCGGGTTACTGTCCGGAATACTTTTCGGGAAAGCAGGAAGGTATCCGAACCAATCAATTAAGAACCGTAATACGGTACGGGATCAGGTTCTGTAATCTCCGTTGATTTTCACATAATCATAGGTCAGATCACAGCCCCATGCAGTAACTTCAAAGTCGCCCTCCTGCATTGTAATATCGATGACAACTTCTTCCTTCTGTAATATCTTTAATGCCAGTTCTTCATCAAATTCCAGCCCTCTGCCTCCGGTGCACACTTCAATCTTTCCCGTTTCAGACGCAAAGGCTACCGTAACTTTAACGGGGTCAAATTCTTCGCCCGAATAACCCATTGCACACAGAACTCTGCCCCAGTTTGCATCGGCACCGAACATTGCCGCCTTCACAAGAGGAGACCTTATTACGGTCTTTGCTATTTTTTCAGCCTTATCCTCGCTTTCGGCACCTCTCACGATACAGGTGATGAGCTTTGTTGCTCCTTCTCCGTCCTTTGCAATTTTTATTGCAAGAGTCCTTGTAATGAAAGCCACAGCTTCCGAAAATGCCTGATAATCTTCACCGCCGGCGGTGATTTCAGGATTGCCCGCCATTCCGTTTGCCAGAATAATGCAGGTGTCATTTGTGGAAGTATCTCCGTCAACACTTATTCTGTTGAAGGATATTCTTACGCATTCCTTTAGTATCTGCTTAAGCGTTTCCGGTTCAACATTCGCATCTGTTGTAATAAAGCTCAGCATTGTTCCCATATTGGGATGAATCATTCCCGAACCCTTTGCTATTCCGCCTACAGTGACTGTTTTTCCGCCAAGTTCAAGCTGAACGCAGATTTCTTTTTGGGCCAGATCCGTTGTCATAATTGCCAGAGCAGCATCTTTGCCTCCATCCTCAGACAAAAGCTCTGCCGCCTTAGGAATCCCCGCCGATATGGCATTAATATTTATTTCATGTCCGATAACTCCGGTAGATGCTACCAGTACATCCTCCGGATTAATTCCCAAAGCTTTTGCGGTATCGGTGCACATCGTCATTGCATGCATTTCACCGTTTGGTGCGCAGGCATTTGCATTGCCGCTGTTGCATACAATCGCTTTTGCTTTTCCGTTTTTTACATTATTCATCGACAGATATACAGGTGCAGCTTTTACTTTATTAGTAGTAAAAGTTCCCGCAGCCGCACACTCTGTTTCCGACACAATAAGAGCAAGATCCTTCTTGTCTTCGTTGCCGGCTTTCACTCCGCAGTGAATTCCTGCAGCCTTAAATCCTTTGGGGGTACTTACCCCACCGTTAATAATTTTCATTTTTTCTCCTCGATAATATCACTTCATACACAATCTTATATTTTCTCCGGATACATAGCCCGGGTTTTTTATTCCTGCAGTCCCAGCATGAGTTCCATATTCTGAACGGCCGCTCCGGAAGCACCTTTGCCAAGATTGTCAAACATTGATGCAATCAGAATCTGTTCCTCATTTCCGCAGACCACGATATCCAGATAATTAGTTCCCACATTTCTATTTGATTCCAGAATGCCCCGGGCATCGATTTTTCCTTCTCCCGCAAAGGGCAGTACTCTCACATACTCTCTTCCGGAATAATAATCCGAGAGCATTTCGTGTATCTCTTTCGGTCCGAAATTCTTTTCCGCCAGATCTCTGTGAATACCTACTGTTGTAGTCATTCCGGAGTAATAGTCACCGATAATCGGGAAAAACAGCGGCTTTCTCTTAAGTCCTGTCATGGCCGTCATTTCGGGGATATGCTTATGAGCCAGAGTAATCGCATACTCCCTGCAGCTGTCAAGCCTTTCATCGGAACGCTCCCCCTCGTATTCCGCAATCATTTTCTTACCGCCTCCGCTGTAACCCGTCAGTGAATGACAGCTAATCGGATAATTATCGGATATTACACCTTCTCTTACCAAAGGTGCGACGATTGAAATAAAACCTGTCGCATGACATCCCGGATTTGCTGTTCGTTTTGATTTTTTTATCAGCTCTTCCTGACCTCTGAATAATTCAGGAAATCCGTACACCCAGTCCGGGTTGATTCTGTGCGCAGTGGAAGCATCTATTACTTTAACATCAGGATTATCTATCAGCTCAACCGCTTCAATTGCCGCTTTATCCGGCAGACACAGAAACACCAGATCCGCTTTATTCATAATACTTCGTCTGGCCTCGGTATCTTTTCTCAATTCGTCACTCAGCGTCAGTATTTCAATATCATTTCGTGCACCAAGTCTTTCAAATATCTGAAGACCGGCAGTTCCTTCTTTTCCGTCAATAAAAACTTTTGGTTTCGTCACTTCCACCTTCCTTCATATCTCAATCAACGAAAACCAGTATACACCCATATGCATAATTATGCAAGTATTTTTTGCATAATTATTGATTTTATGCAAAAAATATCTGTTTTATACATTTTTATGATTTTTTATGCATTTGTATTCTGTCACTTCAACCAAAATACCCGGCATTCTCATGCCGGGTATCGGTTGTTCTTATTAATCGCAGGTCATCTCTGACACGCAATCCGCAAGCTCAT
>DCHZ01000033.1:0-35305 GCA_002315385.1 Firmicutes bacterium UBA1739
TACACAAAACTTGAAACGGTCTCTTCAGGAACCCGATGACAGGCTGCAAACATGATAATGCCGGCATATTATAAATATTCCTGCGTTAGGAAACCAACATCCTGTGAAGTGGAACCGGTTATTCTGCGACTGCTTTCCCTTTGACTTTCTTCCAGGCCAGACTGGTTTTCTCAAACAGAGGCTCCAGCGTGCAGAGTAAAGCCGGAAGAATAAACAGACAGATAACAGCTGAGATAACGGCACCTCTTGACAGCATTCTGCACAGATTGCCGACAAGCTCGATTTTTGCAACAAGGCTGACACCAAAGGTTGCACAGAAAAGAACCAGAGCACTTGTAATTATTGACGGAGCTGAGGTTACCGCCGCTATTTTCGTTGCGACAAACCTGTCTTTTCCGGCCCTCAGTTCATCCCGGAATCTGGTGGTCATCAGAATTGCGTAGTCGACGGTAGCTCCCAGCTGAATACACCCTATGATTGTAGGTGAAATAAACGGTGTGACACTTCCGGTAAAATACGGAATGCCCTGATTCAGATATATAGCCAGCTCAATACATGAAACCAGAGTAATCGGCACTGAAACAGACTTGAAAGCAATGGCGATTATCAGCAGTATCGCGATTATTGAGATATAGCTTGTGGTCTTAAAGTCCACTGAAGATATTTCAATCATATCCTTTGTGAGGGCGGATTCACCGGTAAGCAAAGCATCCTCATCGTAATCCTTAAGTATTGCCTGTATTTCGGATATCTGGTTATTTACCTCATCGGAGGCATTTTCGTAAGAGGAGTTAATCATCATCAGCTGGTATCCGTCTTTTTTCAGCATATTCCTTATCCCGTCCGGAATGAAGAAATCGGGAATACCGTTCCCCGTAAGAGTATTATAGGATAATACAGTGCTGACACCGTCGACATCTTTTATCCTGCTTTCAATTTTGTTCATGTCTGTTCGAGTAATAGAATCCTTAAGTACAACAAAATGAGAGGTTGACATATCATATTCGGTTTTCAGCTTATTGTTTGCAACAATGGACGGCATATCTTTCGGCAGGGAATCGTCAAGCTTGTAATAGACCTCGGCGTGAGTTCCACCGTATACTGCCGGGATGAACATAATAAGAAATAGAATTACAATTCCACGCCTGTGCTTTATTACAAAATCCGTGACTCTGTTAAATTCCGGCAGAAGTTTTTTGTGAGAGAATCTGTCAATCATTCTGTCTGAAATAAGAAGCAGGGAAGGAAGAATGAAGATTACCGTGAGTATTCCCAGTATTACTCCTTTAGCCATTACAATTCCTATATCCATACCAAGAGAAAGCTGCATAAAGCAGAGTGCAAGGAAGCCGAATACCGTAGTCAGTGAGCTGCCCGCAAGAGAATGGAAGGACGAAACTATGGCTGAAGCCATGGCGTCTCTGTTATCTTCAAATTCAGGCTGTTTTCCTTTATATATGTGGTAGAGGAATACGGAATAATCCATTGTTACTCCGAGCTGAAGAATTGCTGCAATTGCTTTGGTAATATATGATATTTCTCCAAGGAAAACATTGGTGCCCATATTGTAAACCACCGCCAGACCTATGTTGGCGATTAGAATTACCGGCAGAAAATAGGAGTCCAGCGTCAGCATCATGGCAATCAGTGACAGCAGCAGCGCTACAAGTATGAAAAGCGGTATTTCGCCGTTTACGAGATCTCTTGTGTCTTTGATAATAACAGAGAATCCGGCCAGGAAACACTTTTCGTTGCAAAGTGAGCGGATTTCCCGAATGGCATTCATGGTTTCGTCGGAAGCACCGGCCTTTTCATATTGAATAATCATCATAGTGGAGTCTTCGGAATAGAAAATATCCCTTACCGAGGAGGGAATGAAATCAACGGGAATCTGAATCCCCACCATGTTGGACACCCAGAGTGCATTGCTGACTCCGGGAACTTTTTTAATTTCGTTAATAAGACTGTTTGAATACGAAGCCGGCATGTCTTCGACAATCAGCATACTTGTTGCGGCGTCATGAAAAGTATTTTCCAGCAGATGCTCCCCCTGAGTGGATGGCAGTTCATCCGGAAGATATGTAAGAATATCATAGTTTATTCTTGTGGCAAAATACCCGATAATTGACGGAATAAGCAGCAGTAATGCTATGAGAACCACAAATTTTGGCTTTCGCGTAAGCTTGTGAGCTAATTTTTCAATCAAATTTTTCACCTTCTGTTTATGTGTTATATGTTTCATTTACCATTTGAACTAAATGACTGTGAATAGTAACACAGTATTGAACTGAGCCTGATATCAGTATTGAATCCGGCCTGTTTTATGAAAGCGGAAACCGGGTTAAAGCTGTCTTAGAAATTAGTAATCGCTTTCCAGATATCAGAGAACATTTTTCCCGTTCTTGTGAATATATTTCCTTTGTCCGCAGCAGCTTTTTCTGCGGCTTCTTTTGCAGCGGTATCTTCCGTAATTTCCTGTGTCCTCATTAGAATCTGAATTGTCTGAGGAGTGTCATTATTTGAAGATGTAAGAGATTCGGTTTCTGCATTCGGATCCATATTCAGAATATTATTCTTTTCTCCGGTGTATTCATTCCATTTTTTCTCTATGAGGTTGGAGATTTTATCCTTCGCGTTCTTAACTGATGAAACTGAAGATGTGCTGACGGCCGCTTTTCTCAGAACATTTGCAAGAGAAGACAGGCTGTTTTTTGCACCGGAATTAAGTGCCGGCTCGGCTTTTTTTGCAAGGTTTTGAAATTTCATTAAAAATGTACTTGTGTCTTCAAGAAGATTTGTCGTACTGTTTAGCATTGTTCTGGTAGAAGTCAGAGTTGATTTCAGCTCGGGTACGTTATCTTTCCAGATATCATACAATCCGTCGGCATCATCTATGAGCTGATTAATTGTTGTTATCATAGTCCCGGAAACGGAGAGCGTATCCGACATATCAACAGCGGTATCTCCCAAAACTCCGGTTAAATCAGTCAGATCT
Organism: Firmicutes bacterium UBA1739; assembly: GCA_002315385.1. Lineage (GTDB taxonomy): Bacteria > Bacillota > Clostridia > Peptostreptococcales > Anaerovoracaceae > UBA1739. The sequence goes on from DCHZ01000033.1 coordinate 2,996, forward strand.
TCGGTAAGCCCGTCACTGCCCATTGTGTCGCAGAGAGAAGCCAGATTGTTTAATAACCCGTTCTGTGTCATTTCATAAAGCTTAAGTGAATTATCTGCGGCTTTTTTTGCGGCCGCTGTATCGCCGGTGCTGTTATAAGTGTTTAAAAATGAGGATGCCCACATAAAGTTCTTAAAATTCATCGTCGAACCGCCCGTGGCTGTGTTGTACACTGTTATTAGCTGAACTGCTGTTGTATAGTTGCTGATTAATTGCTTCGCCGAAGCGACATCTCCGGCTGCGATATACTGCTCAGCCATTTGCTGAACCTGTTCTTCCGTCAGAGATGAAAGGCTCACGAGTGATTGGGCGGTAGCCCTTGCAGTGGAAGCGTCAAGACCTTTTTCCATAATCAGTACAGCGGTAATAAAATCTTCCTGCGAAAGGGAAGCTCCACTGCCGGCAGTACGATAGGCATTTTCCAGTGTATTGAAATTTTCCTGTATCTGGGAAATTGTCTGTCCCTGAATTGTGACCTCTTTTCCGCCTACGCCGATTTGAAGTGCGGCAAGGTCGTCGGTGCTTATATTTAGATTGCTTTTAAGTCTGTCAAGATCTTTCCCCAGGGAACGAAGGCTTTTCTGAAGATTCCCGGATTTTTTACCTGTCCCGGTAATTGCTTCCAGGTTGTCCATATCCTTTTCGATGGCGGAAAGATTTTTTTTGATACTGCTAAGGTTTTTCTGAAGACTTTCTGTCGAGGATTTTACATTTCCAAGAGATTCGTCAACTCTGTCAATTACTGTATCTGCTGTATCAATATGTGAATTGTAACCTTCAAGGGATTGTTTAAAGCTTTCGAGAGATTCAAGTGCCTTATCTCCGCTGTTATATATTTCATTGGCTCCATCGGAAATAATCTGCAATGAACCGTTAAGCTCATCAAGTCCCGCTGCGGCGGAATTCAGACTGCCGGTCATGGCGGAAATAGAATCCAGAAGTGTGTCAATGCTGCCGCTTATTTCATGATATGAGTCCTCCAGCTCCTGTTTATCAGCTTTTAAATCTGAAAGCATTCCCAGCTGAGCAAGCTTCGCGGGAGCCATGAGGAAGGTAAGACCGGAAAACGTAAAGCTGTCAGCTCCTACGCTGATGGTAAAATGCTGTTCCTCTCCCGGCAGAACTGCAAAAAGCACGGCTCTGATGTTGCCGAGGAGCTGTATCTGACCACCTTCGGCTTTAAGTGAAAGGATGTCGTCCTGATTGAAAGCTGTCATAATTTCCAGAGTGTAGTTATTTCTGGAGTATTCACCGGCGTTGAAATTCGGAATAATGTCAAGATTAATATCTACAACTCCGGTTTTTCCGGGCAGCTCCTGAGCTTCGGTGGGAACACCGTTTAACTCATAGGAAACCGAAACAGACCAGGGAAGAGAATTAAACGGCTCTGTTGTTTTTCCCTCAAAATAAAAATGCTTTGGGGGATTGTTTTTGTCAAAATTAAAAACTGTTTTTCCGTTCACTGTTTCGGGAACTGTATCGTCTGTGAGATTGATAATTTCGTCGTATGTTCCGTAATCCGTTATTGTGGAAAACCCGTTAAGTGTATAGCTTTTTACAACACTTCCCTGTGTAATATTGCCATAATAATCCAGGGTTGCATAGTATGCCTCGTCATAGGTGGGCTTAACTCCGGTTCCTATGTTTGCGGCAAAGGAAACCGGCGTATATGCCGCAGCAATAAACAAAGACAGACTTAATATACCTGCTTTTTTCAGATGCTTATTAGTTTTTGTTCCATCTCTTTTTTTTCTCGAATCAAATAATTTCATATAGAGATGTCCTCCTTTCCGGTAATAATTGTTTAATCAGTAATTCGTTTAACACCATTATACAACCGCATTAAAGAATTGCAATAGTTTTTCAACAATGTGTTGATTAATTAACATTATGTCATATTAATTAACTCAATGTCTATTAATTATTATTATAATAATATTGATTTTGCTGATTATTGTATGTAAAATATGAACAGGTGGAGGTGAATCAGAATGCTGTCTATTACAAAGTCGGAAGATAAACGGGCTAAAAGATCAAAAAGACTGTTGAAACAGGGTCTTTCGGAGCTGCTCAAGGTAAAAAGCTTTTCAGATATTTCCGTAAAGGACATTACCGAGAAAATGGATATGAACAGGGGGACTTTTTATCTGCATTATAAGAATACTCACGATCTTCTGGTAAGTCTGGAAATGGAAATGTTTGAAGATGCCCAGGCTATGATTGATGAATACCTTCCGAAAATCGACGGTTTTTCTGTACAGCCGGTATTCGAACCGGTGTTAGATTATATTATTGAACACAAGGAAGTATGCAGAACTCTGTTTAACGATAACTATGCGGGAATGTTTGTTGACAGGCTCTACAGGCTGATATACGAAAACGGCTCATACATTGTTAAAGACAGATTTGTCAGTGCATCCGAAAGCGAAATAGGTTTCGTGATGAGCTTTATTATTTACGGACTGATAGGACTGATAAAAAACTGGTTTAACAGTATGGACAGGGTTACAAAGCAGGAGTTATTATCGGCGGCGGACAGGCTTGTGGACGGAGCATGTAAAAAACTGTTTGAAGTTGAATAAAGTGAAATAAACTGCTATTATCGCCCGCCGGAAAAATGTTTCGGTGGGTATTATTTATAGGATAATTATTTAATCCGAAGGGAGAACAAAGTAATGCGGCAATTCAGTCTGACAAACGAAAACATTGTAGAAATTATTGATATTGTGAAAGAACATATTTCCGAAAGTAAGCTGCAGAAGGAGAATAAAATTCAGTTGGCAATTTATTTTGAAGAAATGCTGATAATATATAAAAACCGGTTTGGCGAAAACTGTAATGTCAGGCTGGAAGTAACCCGACGTTTTCGCAGAACCGGGATAAAGTGTTCGATTGAAGGACCGGCATTTAATCCTCTTGAAATGAAAGATGAAGATGATTCAAATATTCTGAAAAGAATGCTGTCACTAAGCGGAATGGCGCCGTCCTGGGATTATTCAAACGGAGAGAACATATTAGAGATACTATTAAAAAAGAAATCAGTCAGCCAGCCGGCAGCTATAGGCATAGCTATTGCCGCAGCGGTGGTTTCGGGAGTGCTGGTCAGATTCTTTCCCGCTTCAGCAAGGCAGTATCTGTCGGAAAATGTAATATCTCCGGTCAACGATGCCTTTTTAGGATTAATAGTGGCTTTCGCTATTCCCATGATTTTTTTCTCGGTGCTGGGAGGCCTGTGCGGCATAGGTGACAGGAATACTTTTAATCGTATAGGTAAATCTTTACTATGGCGTTATGTATATATGACGGTTATACTTACGATTTTTGCGGGAATACTGATATTTCCTTTCTTTTCATTTAACAGCGTCGGTGAAGCGGCACAGAGCGGAGACTTTTTCTCGGGAGTCCTGCTTCTTGTTCTGGGTATCGTTCCCGGCAATATTATTGAGGCTTTTATACAGGGGAATACGATTCAGATAATATTCATTGCAGTTGTAATCGGCATTGTTCTGATTACCTTAGGTAGCCGAGGCAATAAAGTTGTAGGATTAATCATGCAGATGAATGATTTGTTTTATTCTATCATGGATATAATTAATTCGATCATTCCGGTATATATTTTTATCTGTCTTTTTAATATGCTTATCGGTGATAAACTCGAGGGCATTGTGGATGCACTCAAGATGGTGCTGCTCGGTTCGCTTTTATTTGTACCGATAGTAATACTTTATACTATACTGGTCAGAATAAGAACAGGAATTCCGCTGAAAACTATAATAAAAAACCTGATGCCGGGATGCTTTATAACCCTGACAACGGCATCCTCCGCGGCAGCGCTGACGACATGTAAGGAGAACTGTATAAACGGTTTTAATGTGGACAAAAAATTTGTCGGGTTTGCATTACCTCTGGGGCAGTCTTTGTATAATCTGAATTACAGTATATTGTATTTCTGCCTTCTTATGGGTATGACCGAAATATATAATTATTCGGTTTCTCCGATATGGATAGTGAGTGCTGTTATTGTCTGTATTTTAACAGGAATGGCTACACCGCCGGTTCCGGGGGGAGCAATGTCATGCATAGCGATGCTGTTTACTCAGATGGGAATCCCGGGTGATGCAATGGCAATGGCAATGCCTATAGCAATGATTCTTGACTTCCCGACCGGGGGAATTAAAATGTTTGCAATCCAGTCAGAGATTGTAATAATGGCAAAAAAAATGAATTTAATCGGATCGAAAAAACAGAATTCTTAATATTTAAAAACAAAAGATATCAATACTGTTATTTTTTTACAGTATGTGAAATGATACATAAAATATGCTGAGCATCGGATAAAGGATGCTTGGCATTTTTTAGTATAATTATTATTTGTATGCTGAAAACTAAAGATGGAGATTAGGATAATCATTGCACCTGCATATAATTTAAATAAAAACTATTGTTTTATTTTCGGATTTGGTATAATACAGTAAATAGTAAATCGTAGTATTAATATGATTAACTGTAACAAAACCTTGAGATGCAGGAAGGAGGGGTATATTTGAACAGTTCAAAGGAAATACTTATTGAAAAAATTATTTCATATCTTCCGGGCGGAGACTGCGGAGGACACGGAGGCTGCGGTAAAAAAACCTGCAGAGAGTGCGCCGAATCCGTCATTGAGGGAAAAGAGGTTAACCTTTGTCCGGCATGCAGCCGGGAACAGGTGGACTCAATAGCGGAAGCATTGGGAAGAGAGACGGTAAAAGTAATAAAGAAAGTTGCTTTTGTAGCCTGCAGCGGAAAACCTTTTACGGAAAATCGTATTTCGGGAGCAGCTTCATGTATTGAGGCAAAGGAAAGAAGGCAAAAACCAGGAGGCTGCAAAAACGGCTGCATAGGTCTGGGAAGCTGTATAGAAGTATGCAGATTCGGTGCAATGAGCCTGAAAGAGCAGAAAATAATTATTGACAGGGATAAGTGTAACGGCTGCGGTGCGTGTGCCGATGAAGACGTTTGTATTCAGAAAATTATAAGAATAATTCCGGCGGAAGCAACGAATTTTATTCCATGCTCTTCAGCCGAAGAGGATGAAGATATTGTCAGAGATAACTGCGGGTTCGGATGTATTGCCTGCGGTGAGTGCGAGAGAGCCTGCCCCACGGGAAGTATTTCGATAATAAACAATCATGCGGTGATTGATTATTCGAAATGCTCCGGATGCAATGCCTGTGTAACAAAATGTAAAAAGAAGATTATTGTGGATCTGATTCATGATGTAACAAAGCTTAAGGAAAAAGTGGCGTTTGTTGCCTGCAGAGGAGGTTATAAATCCGGAGAACTGATGAAAAAAGCCGGATTTGAGAGCTGTAAAGAAGCAATGCTTTATTCGAATCCCGGGGACAATAGTCTCTGTACAACAGGATGTATAGGTCTCGGAGACTGCACAAAGGTATGCAGGTATGATGCTGTCAGCATGGTAAACGGAACCGCAAAGGTTGATACAGATAAATGTGTGGGATGCAAGGACTGTGTATATACGTGTTCGAGAAAGCTGATAAAAATTGTTCCGTATAAAGGTGCGAGAATGATACCGTGTTCTTCGGTAGCTGACTATAAAGAAAAAGCTGAAATCTGTGCCGTAGGGTGTGCGGGCTGCGGCGACTGCGAGGAAAACTGTCCGAACGATGCAATATATATGGAAGGCAGACATTGTGTGGTTGATCCTGATACATGTGAAAACTGTCATGCCTGTGAATATATATGTTCAAGAGGAGTTATAGAAGACCGGACTGTTCCGGAATACAACTATCTTCAGAGAGCTGTTTTGAAATTAAGTGAAGGAGACTGATATAAATGAGAAAACTCAAGACAATGGACGGAAATACAGCAGCGGCTCACGTAGCATACGCATTTTCTGAAGTTGCGGCAATTTATCCCATTACTCCTTCTTCTCCGATGGCGGAGAGCATGGATGAATGGGCATCCGCAGGCAGAAAGAATATTTTCGGCGAAAAAGTTGAAATAATTGAAATGGAATCTGAGGGCGGAGCAGCGGGAGCTGTTCACGGCTCGGCTGTAGCGGGAGCATATACCTCAACCTTTACGGCTTCTCAGGGGCTGCTTCTTATGATTCCCAATATGTATAAAATAGCGGCGGAACAGATTCCGGTGGTGTTTCATGTGGCTGCAAGAGCAGTTTCCACCCATGCATTATCGATTTTCGGAGATCATTCGGACGTAATGGGCTGCAGACAGACCGGTTTCGCAATGCTGGCTTCCAACAGTGTTCAGCAGGCAATGGATCTGGCTGCGGCGGCTCATCTTTCCGCTATTGAAGGAAAACTTCCGGTGCTTCATTTTTTCGACGGATTCAGAACGTCACACGAAAACCAGAAGATAGAAGTGTGGGATTATGATGAGCTCAAATCCATGGTGGATCCCGAAGCTGTAAAAAGATATAAAACAAAAGCCTTTCATCCCGGAAATCCCTACAGTATGGGTTCCGCAGAGCAGCCGGAAACCTTTTTCCAGCACAGAGAGGCATCAAATACGGCGTATCTTGATACCGTGAAAATCGTTGAGGAAAAGCTTGACAGAATAAATAAAAAAATCGGAACGAGCTATAAGCTGTTCAATTATTACGGCGCAGAGGATGCCGAGGAGATTATTATTGCCATGGGTTCGGTATGCGAGACGGCAGAGGAGCTGATTGATTATCTGAACGAAAACGGTCATAAAACAGGAATCATTGAAGTTCATCTTTACAGACCTTTTTCCGTAAAACACCTGTTGAATGCAATCCCTGATACAGTAAAAAAGATAGCGGTTCTTGACAGAACTAAAGAGCCGGGCGGAACGGGAGAGCCTCTGCTTCTGGACGTTATTTCCGCATTAAGAGGTTCGAAGTTTGAAAAAATTCCGGTGGCCGGAGGACGCTACGGTCTTGGTTCCAAGGATACACAGCCGGGAGATCTTCTGGCGGTATTTGAGAATCTGTGGAGTGAGAATACGAAGATGGAGTTTACCGTTTCAATCAATGATGATGTGACCGGTCTTTCTCTGCCGGTGCATTCAAATCCTGATGTAACTGCTGAAGGAACAGTTTCCTGTAAATTCTGGGGCCTCGGAGCAGACGGTACGGTGGGCGCAAACAAAAACAGCGTAAAGATAATAGGCGATCATACAGATAAAAAAGTTCAGGCATATTTTCAGTACGACTCCAAAAAATCCGGCGGTGTGACAATTTCTCATTTAAGATTCGGAGATAAGCCCATAAAGTCTACATATTATATCAGGCAGGCGGATTTTGTGGCCTGTCATAATGCTGCCTATATTAAAAAATACAGCATGGTGGAGGATGTTAAGCCCGGCGGATTTTTCCTGCTGAACTGCAGCTGGAATGATGAGGAGTTGGAAAAGAATCTCAGCAGCCGGGATAAAAGGTACATCGCAAATAACAATGTTCAGTTCTATACCTGTGACGCCGTGGATGCTGCGAAACGTGTAGGCCTGGGAGGACGAAGGACAAATTCGGTTCTGCAGGCGGCATTCTTTAAATTAGCCGATGTCATTCCGATAGATGATGCAGTTAAGTACATGAAAGAAGCGGTTATTAATACATACAGCAGGAAGGGCAGCAGCATTGTTGACATGAATCTGAAAGCCATAGATGAAGGACTTGAGTCTGTTCATAAGGTAGTAATACCGGATTACTGGAAAAACGCCGATGACACCGGTGACATTAAACCGCTGACCGGCAGAAATCAGGCGCATACGGTTTATCTTAACGAAGTGCTGATGCCTTACGGTTCAATGTCGGCGGACAGCATTCCTGTATCTAAGTTTATCCCTACGGCTAACGGAATGATTCCGGCGGGAACCTCGGCTTATGAAAAAAGGGGAATTGCAACGGATATTCCTGTCTGGATTAAAGATAACTGTATGCAGTGCAACTGGTGTTCGTATGCCTGCCCTCACGGAGTAATCAGACCCTTCGTTTTAAACAAAAGTGAATCGGAGAATGAAGTATTACATGACGATTTCATGCCAATGAAAGGAATGAAGGATTATTACTTTACAATGGGAATTTCGGCTCTGGACTGTACCGGATGCGGAAGCTGTAATCAGGTATGTCATGCAAGAATCAAAGCAATAGAAATGATTCCTTCAAAAGAGAATGTCATTGAACAGGAGCAGAAAAAATTTGATTATCTGTTTAATCAGGTGAAGAATAAGAACCTGCCTTTAGATATGAATAATGTAAAATCCTCTCAGTTCCGTCAGCCGCTGCTGGAGTTTTCCGGTGCATGCCCGGGCTGTGGTGAAACTCCTTATGCGAAACTGGTTACTCAGCTGTTCGGAGACAGAATGTTTATTGCAAATGCAACAGGCTGCTCTTCAATCTGGGGCTGCAGTGCACCCAGCACGCCATATACTGTAAACAAACAGGGAAGAGGTCCGGCATGGGCAAATTCGTTATTCGAGGATAATGCCGAATTCGGTCTCGGAATGGCGATGTCAATGAAAGCACGGAGAAAAGAAATGCGGACTGCAGTGGAAAGGCTTGCCGGTATTGCGGGAACAGAAGCACGTGAATGGCTGAATTCAATGAATGATGCCGAAGCTTCCGAAAAAGCAGGGGAAGCTTTGCTGAGAAAATGCGAGAGCCTGATTGCTGTAAATGAAGATGCAAAATATGTGGTTGACAATAGGAATATGCTGATAAAACCTTCGATGTGGATATTCGGAGGAGACGGCTGGGCTTATGATATCGGCTATGGCGGACTTGATCATGTGATTGCATCCGGAGAAAACGTAAATATACTGGTGTTTGATACAGAGGTTTATTCCAACACGGGCGGTCAGTCTTCTAAAGCAACTCCTTTGGGAGCAGCTGCAAAGTTTGCCGCATCCGGAAAAAGGGTAAAGAAAAAGGATCTGGCTCAGATTGCCATGGCATATGGTTATGTATATGTGGCTCAGATTGCCATGGGTGCAAATCCCGCTCAGACCCTGAAGGCATTAAGGGAGGCTGAAGCGTATGACGGCCCTGCTCTGATAATCGCTTATGCTCCCTGTATTAATCACGGAATCAAATCGGGGATGAATAAGTCAATGCAGGAAATGAAAAAAGCGGTTGATTCCGGATACTGGAATCTTCTGAGATATAATCCGCAGCTTAAAGCTCAGGGAAAAAACCCTCTGTCTGTTGACAGTGCGATGCCGGCGGAAAGCTATGAAAGCTTCCTGTCCGGAGAGGAGCGCTACGATTCTTTGAGGATTAAATTCCCGGAAACAGCGGAAAAGCTGTTTGCCGAGGCGGAGGAATCAGCTCTTGCCAGATATGAGGAACTGATTAACAGGAAGAAAGCCTTTGACAGATTTTATGAAAACGGGGAAAAATCAAACAAATAGAGAGGAGGGAGTACAGTGAAAAAATATGAAATTATCAGTAAAGAAAAGCTGAATGAAAACATAACCCGTCTGGTGATATATTGCCCTCTTGTTGCCGGAAAAGCAAAACCGGGACAGTTTATTATTCTTCGTACGGATGAGTTTGGTGAGAGAATTCCTCTTACAATGGCAGGTCATAATGAGGCAGACGGAACAATTGTACTGATTTATGCAGCTGTCGGAAGGACTACCATGCTGATGGATCAGATGGCTGAGGGCGACTGTTTTGCTGATATTGCCGGCCCTTTGGGAAAGCCCACCGAGATGGAAGGGCTTAAGAAGGTATGTGTTGTAGGCGGAGGAACGGGAAATGCTCTGGCTTATCCGATAGCTTCAGGAATGCATAATAACGGAATTGAAGTCGACATGATAGCGGGATTCAAAAATTCAGAGCTTGTAATCCTTGAAGAAGACTTCAGAAATAATACGGATAAAACGTACATTGTTACAGATGACGGCTCCTATGGCGAAAAGGCTTTTACAACGGATAAGCTCAGAACTCTTTTGGAGCAGGGTAATCAGTACGATGAAATTGTAGCTGTGGGACCTCCGGTAATGATGAAGCTTGTCTGCGGGATTGCTGCGGAGTTCGGAATAAAATCAGTGGCTTCTCTGACGGCATATATGATAGACGGAACAGGAATGTGCGGGGGCTGCAGGGTTACAATCGGAGGAGAAGACAGGTTTGTGTGCGTTGACGGGCCTGAATTTGACGGTTCACTGGTGGACTGGGATGAACTGGTAATGAGAAATGCATATTATAAAGAACAGGAGGCCTATGACAGGGCTCATGTCTGTCGATTTACAGGGGGAGTGAGATACAGTGATTAATCTTTCTAAAAAAAAGAATCCTATGCCGGAACAGAATCCTGATATCAGAAAAAGAAATTTTCTTGAAGTATCCGAAGGCTATACAGAGGAAATGGCTGTAAATGAAGCTATGAGATGTCTGAACTGCAGAACGCGCCCCTGCGTAAGCGGATGCCCGGTAATGGTAAATATTCCGGAATTTATTGAAAAAATTGCCGTAGGTGAATATGAAGAAGCTTATAGAATAATAAATACTACCAGCTCTCTGCCGGCAATCTGCGGAAGAGTGTGCCCTCAGGAAAGCCAGTGTGAGGGTAAATGTGTAAGAGGTATCAGGGACGAGCCGGTGGCCATCGGAAGACTGGAAAGATTTGCGGCGGATTGGCATGCGAAAAATCCCGGGAATGCGGATTTTGAGACAAAATCTCCTAATTCACACAGAGTTGCTGTTGTAGGTGCCGGCCCGGCGGGACTGGCCTGTGCCGGTGATCTGATAAACATGGGTTATGATGTTACCGTTTACGAGAGCCTTCACAAACTCGGCGGAGTTCTGGTTTACGGAATCCCGGAATTCAGACTGCCTAAGGAGATTGTAGCAGCAGAAGTTTCGGCACTGGAAGCAAAAGGCGTTAAATTTATTACAAACGCAATTATCGGAAAGTCGATAACAGTGGATGAGCTCATTAAGGAAGAAAAGTTCGAGGCTGTTTTCGTCGGAACCGGTGCCGGACTTCCTTCATTTATGAATATACCGGGGGAAAACCTTCTGGGCGTCTGTGCCGCAAATGAATATCTGACCAGAATTAATCTTATGAAGGCATATTTGCCGGAGTATGATACTCCTATAATCAGGGCTAAAAAAATCGCAGTGGTGGGAGGAGGAAATGTTGCAATGGATGCTGCCCGATGTGCCATGAGAATGGGCGCAGAGGAAGTTTACATTATCTACAGACGTTCCGAAGAGGAAATGCCCGCCAGAGCGGAAGAAGTTCATCATGCTAAAGAGGAAGGTATTGATTTCAGACTGCTTACCAATCCTGTAAGGATATTGGGCGATGAGGAAGGTCATGTTACGGGAATTGAATGTGTGAAAATGGCACAGGGTGAGGTGGACGCATCAGGAAGAAGAAGCCCTGTTGAAATTCCGGATTCAAATTTTGTAATTGAGGCTGACTGTATCATTATGGCAATAGGAACAAAGCTTAACCGGTTGATTCTGAACACTACTGAGAATCTGAAAGCAAATAAAAGAGGCGGAATCGAAGTCAATGAAAAGTCGGCTACAAACAGACCTGAGATATTCGCCGGCGGAGATGCGGTTACCGGTGCGGCAACGGTAATAAAAGCTATGGGAGCAGGAAAAACGGCGGCAGCAGGCATCGATGAATATTTAAATAATAAGCCGGAATGATAATAAACTGCCGGAGGGAGTCTGTATCGGGCAACCGTCAAATGAATGACGGTTGCCCGTTTATGCTTCTATGGCAAAGGACGTATAATTGTGAAAATCAATTCTGGTGCCGGTTTTTCTGATTTCGTAAAAATCGATTGACTTCAGATGATCTAGGTCTGTGCCGAAGCACTTTGCCGCGGCTTCCTTTGCGGTCCATATTTCATAAAGACGTCTGTTTCTGACTTCGGCATCTGTTTCATGAAGAAAGTATTCCATATCCTTTTCCGTGCAGAAGAATCCGGCAGTTTTAATATCAATGCGGCCGATTTTTTCAATATCAATGCCGACGGATTTGCCGGAAACAACGCAGGCCACCATGTCTCCGGAATGACTGATATTGAATTCGACAGGAATATTTATTACGACAGGTTTTCCCGATTCATTTTTGGAAAAAATAATTTTTTCCGCAATCACACCGCAGTATGCGGAAATTTCCTTTCTTGCCAGTATTTCTCCGCAGATACTGCGGATTCTGTCATCGGCATGAATGTATTTACTTACATAGTGCCGTTTTTCATCGGACATAATGCTGTACCAGTATTCCAGTTCGTCAGTGGTTATACTCCTTATATCAAGAAAGCTGTATTTCATTCTGTTATCCCTCGTTCACTCAGTATAATTTTATGAAAACATATCAGATGTAACATTGTCAAGGAATTGTTTTCATAGCATTAATGAATGTTTCACATTATAATTAATTGATATGTGAAATGTACTATGGTAGAATATTATAAATTTTGATTTTTTGCTTTGTCGGTGCAAGAATTTAAAGACAGTTAAAAACTGACATAGTGAGGAGGCTGCTTTTGAATAGAGCTGTAATAGATTGTGAGAAACTGAGAAATAATGTTTCGCAAATAAATCAGACTATACCTGACAACTGTAAAATAATTGCTGTAGTAAAAGGTGATGCGTACGGGCACGGACTGGAAGGAATTGCAAAAGAACTTGATAAGAATGACAGTATAATAATGTTTGCGGTATCGTCTTTTGAGGAAGCAATGAATTGTATTAACTGTGGGGTTAAAAAGAAAATTCTGCTGTTAAATCCTGCCCCTTATTTTTATCTGCGGAATGCATTGAAAGAATATGACAGCCGGATGCGGCGGAGAATAGCGGAACAGTTGCATTTTTCCGTATGCAGTACGGAGGAATTCAATTCATTCGAAAAAATATCATATGAGTATGATATTCGTATTAATATACATCTTCGACTTGATTTTTCGGGGGGATACAGAGGTTTTAACAGAAAAGGCTTCAGTGACTGTATGAAAGACTTATTTAATGACCACAGTAACTGTAAAATTAAAGGTATTTATTCGCAGGTGTATTCTTTTTATTATGATAATCCTGATTTTGCGAAAACCGATATGAAAGAGTATATGTCAGCACTGGAAAAAATCCCCGACAGATACAGAAAAGAAATGCTGGTGCATTTTCTGACTTCCTTATCATATTATAAGTATCCGGAATACTGTTTTGATGCGGTGCGCATAGGAGCGGCATTATACGGAATGCCGGTTTCCCGGAATGCGGAAGACAATTTGGGATTGCAGGAGGTTATGTCAATATCGGGAACTGTATTAAATGTGGTTAATGTCAACGGGGAAAGCATGCTGGATTATACGGGAAGGTGTATGGCACAGAACAGAAAAATTGCGGTACTGTCTTTCGGAAGCTGGGATATCCCGAATTTCTTTAAAAGTGAAAAAACTACAGTAATGATAAGAAATCACTTATTCACTATTGTCGGAAGCCCGTGTATGGATTCTTTCTGTGTGGATGTAACAGATTGTGTTGAAGTTCAGCCGGGTGATGATGTGTGGATGCTGGATAGTTTTACGGGAATATCATTGAAGGATAAAATACTTGAGAATAACTTTGATATTTTAGATTGTCAGATGATGTTTTCGGGGATGAGCAGAATTAATAAGTATTATAAATAGAAAAAAAGGAGAATAATATGAGCGACTCATATAAAACAGAAATCAGAAGAAAAACATTGATGAGAAAATTCACGTGGATATTCCTGTTTTTCGTGATGGTTTCACTGCTGATGAACGGTATCTTTACTTTTATCAGTCAGAATAATGCCTACAATGAAAGATGCAGATATAATCTGGAAAATGTTTCCAGGAGTATAGCGGAGAGAATAGTAAATGAAAAAACAGAGTTTTTCTGCCTTCAGAAGAATTTCAGGGATTTCAAAAATGATATCCTGATAGAATATGATTTCAACGGTGATTATTCACCGGCTAAAAACAGTTTCTATAAGTATTTTAATGCAAATTATCCTGATAAAATACTGTTCGACAGCATTTCCTTTGATGAAATGGACAGGACAGCTCAGACTTTATGGATGACATATGTATATGAAAAATGGCTGTTCTGCTGTGAATCCATGAGAGATTCTTTCGATCTGAATTATGTATACTTCATTTTCCCGGTATCAGATAAAGAAATGTGTTATATGATTGACGGAGTCAGAATGGAAAAGAAAATCGGAGATAAATCATTCATTGATTTGGGATATGAAGGAGAAATAGACAGAGAGAACCATCAGAATATGTGGGAGACATGGGAAACCAAAGCGGTAACAGGTGACGTAGATGTTACAAGGAATGAGTATGGAAATGTCTATACTTCATATTATCCTGTTATAGTAGACGGGGTTATCATCGGCATGACAGCTGCGGAATCTGACATTGACATTACAAATGCCATGATATTTAATGCTGTATGGAAACAGTCTCTGATATATATTATCGTATTGGGATTATCGTCATTACTGGCGCTGATGTTTATTTCAAAAACTATTATCATAAGAATTGTACAGCTGGATAAGCAGATTCAGACATATTCACAGACAAAGGATCCGGGAATCGGAGAGATTGTGAATAAGTATGCGGAAGTCGGCAGTGATGAAATTTCAACACTCGGGAAGAATTTTGCCGATATGACCCGGGAGCTTGAAGAACATATGGAGAATCTTCAGATTGTTACTGCCGAACGTGAAAGAATAGGGACGGAGCTGTCGGTAGCAACGAATATTCAGGCATCCATGCTGCCTCAGGATTATACCGATTGCGAGAAATATTCACTTTATGCAAAAATGGATCCCGCTAAAGAAGTAGGCGGTGACTTCTATGATTTCTTTATGGTTGATGAAGATCATATTGCCCTTGTAATTGCCGATGTTGCCGGAAAGGGTGTTCCAGCATCATTATTTATGGTAATTGCCAAGACTCTGATAAAGAATCATACAAGAAATAAAGAATCAGTTGAAGAGGCGTTCTATAATACTAACAATCAGCTTGGCGAAAGCAATGGTGAAGGTCTGTTTGTAACCGCATGGCTGGGAGTACTTAACATCAATACAGGTGTACTGAAATTTGTTGAAGCCGGTCATGAATATCCTTACATAGTAACGAAAAACGGAGAAGTTACTGAATTACGTCCTTTGAAGAAGAAAATGCCGCTGGCTTCATTTGAAAATATGAAGTATATTCCGAATGAAATTCAGTTAAATCATGGTGATAAGCTCTTCCTCTATACAGACGGTGTTCCCGAGGCTACTAACACAGAAAATGAATTGTATGGAATAGAAAGAACAAAGGCAGTACTGTCAAAATCAGCCGGATTGAGTCCGAAGGAAATGCTTCAGTTTGTCAGAAGAGATGTAGACACATTTGTGGGAGATGCACCTCAGTTTGATGACCTCACAATGCTGGCTATAGAATTTAAGTAGAGGTGAGCATTATGCTTGAAATAGTTCGCGAATGTGCCTCCGTAAACAGTATCGTCAGTTCGATGGTACACAGAGAGAATGAAACTCTCCTGGATTTAATTGAGCTGCAGATTGGAATAACGGAGTTTAATTCGAAAATACATTCTGAGCGGCCGTATACGGAAATAATAAAGTCTGCGGAAAAAAGCATGAGCTATTTCAGGCTCATAGATGAGCAAATAATAAGAACCTCATTAGATTTACTTGAAAGTAGGGTTGTCAATACCGCCAATCATCTTGGCGGCATATGTTCTCCGCAGTCTTTTCAGGGAGATATTCTGTATTGTAAAATGCTGGAAAGAATGGGGCTTAACTTAGGAATTGTTCCTGTTCCGGCTACCGCGGGAATTCCCATGTGCAACTGCACAAACCCCAGAGGAGCAGTGCTGTATTCATTATCAGATTCGCCGTACTGTTTGTTTTTTGTACCGAACAGAGAGAAAAACTCTATAGTAAAGCTTACAGAACCCATGCGGCTTGAATCTGTTATTTCAAAAATCAACGAATTTGAAAAAATACGTGATGACGGAGCCTTTCACAGGAAAACTGCAGAGGAACTCAGACGGGTATACTGCGAGCCCTCGGTTTTTACTTTCGGAAGCTTCGGTGAACAGGCAGGAGTGCTGCAATATCGGGTATCACAGCGGGTGTTTCAGGAAAAAGGTCCGAAACTGGCGTATTTTGCGCTGGAAGAACTTGCTTTACCTTTGATTTTTAAGGATATTAAGGATAAGAATTCAATTCTCTATTATGTGCTTTACGACAGCGGTGTCAGAACGGCAATTTGCCGGAAAGATTCAAAATCCGGCACAAGCTTCAGCCGGCTGCTGTTTAAGGGGATAGATGACAGGAAAAGAGTGTTTTCAATTGACTTCACTGAAGATGGAAAACTAACAGGGGTAAGCAGAAAAAATGAAGAAATCAGCTATTCGTCAGATGCGAATACACTGATATCAATGTTTGAAAACAACAGTATCAGTCCGGGCATAGGAATGATTTTAATTGTTCTGTTTTTTGAAAGAGGTTTGACCTGGCTGGGAGGAGTCTTCCAGGCCGAATATCTGCCGGAGATGCAGAGAATGCTGTCAGCCGCATTTAATGAGGCCGGATATTATGATCTGGAAAGATATATTATGAGCTGGAGATGTGACGGATATATTAGCGGTCCGATATTCATGCTTTCGGAAACAAAAAACAATTTACTTGTGAATGCAGGACCTTTTGAATGCATTATTAACGGAATTACATGGGATAGGATTCAGGAACTGCTTTCAACGAAGATAAAAGATGCACACTATATGGGAATGTTTGAATTTTATCATGATCTCGTATTGTCGGAAAACAGAATAGAGGGTTGGTATGGAAAAATTGCTGATTACTGTAAAGAGAATTATCAAAAAAACAGGATTTAGTTGTTTTATTGTTATTGCATTAATTATTTTATTGGCAGCGGGAATGTGCAGCTGTGAAAAAAACGAGGATATTACAATTAAGGCGGATAAAACCGCTGATTATTATTATAACGAGCCCTGTACCAAAAAAGACGGTACCGCATTTCAGATTGCCGTGTTTGATGAAGGCCCTCCGATTGAGAGCTCTTATTTATGGCTGAAGGGAATGGTGGAAAAGCTTCAGAATATAGGATATCTGGATAAGAATATTGATTTTTCTCAGGCTCCGGATGATTTTGACGGGTATTATGAATATCTGGTAGAGCATAATGACGGGAAATATGTGAAGTTTCTTGATGAACCGTATTATGTCGGCGGAGATGAGGATGAACAAATCGGAGCTGAGATTACGGCTAAAATTAAAAAAGGTGAAATCGATGTTATTGCGGCAACGGGAACTCTTCCGGGAGTATTCCTGAAAGAATTGGGTATAGAAATTCCGTTTCTTGTTTCGATGGCATCTGACCCGGTAGGATCGGGAATTGTTTCGGAAAAGAAAACTGCCGAAGAATCCAATATCTGGGCTTTGATTGAAGATGATGCTATGAGCCGACAGTTCAGATTTTATCAGAAAACCTTCGGATTCCGACATGTAGGAGTACTGTATTTAGACGAATATGAGGAAATCGCCGAAATTACAACCTACGAAGAAACGGCTGATGATATCGGAATAGAGTTTTTAAAGGCTCCTGTTTTTGAAGATGAAATCAGCAGTGCGGATTATATAAACATTCTCAGAAATAAAGTGAAACAGCTTGTTAACGACGGAATGGATGCTTTTATCTTAAGTATTGCTGTAGTTCCGGATGATGATGCAAGCGTGTTACTTGATATCCTGACGAAAGAAAGGATACCTTATTTAATCAGTGACGGGAATGCTCTTGTTGAAACGGGAGGGCTGATGTGTCTGTCATGTTTTGACTATGAAGGTTACGGAAACAGGGCGGCAATGGTTCTGAGTAATATTTTTCACGGACTCAGGGCAGGAGACCAGAATAGAAAATATACCAGTTCCCCTGTAATGTCGATTAATCTTACTACGGCACAAAAGCTGGGATATAAAACGACTTTTGATATTCTGCAGTTTGCGGATAAGGTGTACCGCAATGAGTAACAGGGAAAAAGAGTGATTAACATGAAAGAGTTTTTAAATAAAAATTATGTTCTGCTGATTATAGCATTTGTCGCCGTTGTCTGCTTAAGTATACTCAGCTATCTGACTGTGTTGAACTATTCCTATGATATGGAAAAAGACTATGTCAGATTATCAAATCAGGAAATAATAAACGAAGTTGAATTTTCACTGGAAAACGGAAAAAAGCTTGAAAGCTATTTCGGATTATCCGAGGTGCTGGAAAAGGGAAAAAAGCTTATTGATTCAGATTGTTTTCTGTTTATCAAGTCTGACAGCGGTAAAATTGCAGCTATGTCCGAAAAAACAGATTTGATTAATATTAATCTCTCCGACTATAATGAAATCTCGCAGCCGATAAAAAACGGAAATAAATATGAAGGAGAACTGGTCACTTATATTTCAAAAAAAGGAGTAAGAAATACTCTGAATCCTTATTTAAAGAAGGCAGCGGTTGTTTGCATTGTTCTATTCATTATTTTTTTGATTGCATATTATGCTATTGTAAAGAGGTTTAATATTGCCCGGAAAAAAACAATTATTATTGTTTTGGTCGGAATACTGCTTCAGGGTGCAGCCCTTACGTTTATTTATGCCGATGTTTTTGCCGATGCTTCGGCCAGAACAGTTGAAGGTATCGGAAAATATCTTCAGGTTTCTCTTGAAACTATGCAGGAAAAGGGAATAAGCATAGATGACATCAGCGGATTTGATGAATATCTTCAGAATAAAAGCAATGAATATGAATGGATTGACAGTATTGAATGCAAAGAAGCAGACAGTGTTCAAAGTGATGAAAATAAGATTATAATAAAAATAGCCGATAATACTAAAGATCTGATCCTTGTTGATATTTCTGACAATTATGTACGCAAGCAGATACTGAAAATGGTATTGACATTTATTGCCACCATAGCAATAGCAGTGGTATTCATGGTGGAGATGATGTATCTTCCGAACATGATAGCATTCAGAAGGTCGAAAAGCTTCAATACACCATGTAATGCTCAGTACATAACAATACCGTCGATATTAAGGGTGTCAAATTTTCTGACATCAACATTTTCCTATATGTGTCTCTGCTTCTCGGCATTGCAGATAAAGGAATGGAACCAGGGCTGTTTCGGAATGTCTCCGGAAATTGCGTCGGCAGTTTCCATCAGTATATGTTCTCTGGCTGAAGCCGGAGGAATGATTATCATGCCTTTCATCGCAAGAAAGGTACAGAACAGAAAAATACTGGTAGTTTCAACCGTACTGCTGATTGTTTCCAATGCATTGTGTTTCTTTACATCTTCCGCTGCGGTAATAATAATAATGAGGTTCTTCGCAGGTCTTGGATTTGCCGGAAACAAACAGGTCAGCAATTCAATAATTGCTAACGGATATGAAACATATGAAGAAAGACAGACTAATCTTGTTCAGAGCAATGCGGGGATTATCGGTGGTATACTGTGCGGGATGGGATTCGGTGCCATCATTGCGGGAGTGTTCGGATATTCCGCTACATTTCTCGGTGCAGCCGTAGGCTGCATAGGATTTCTGATATTTAATCTCACAATGGTACCCTGGAAACTGATTTCACAAAAACAAAGCGAAAAAGAAGTCAAAGGATCTCCGATTGACAGAAAATCATTAAAAATAATACTGACATCATCTCTGGTCTGGAAGCAGACTTTGCTGATAGTAGTACCCCAGTATATTTTTCTTATGGTAATAGTAAGTCTTATTCCGGGCAGAATTCAGTCTGCGGGGGTGGATAATGTAGTTCTCACATACTGCAACCTGCTGAACGGAGTATTTGGTCTGTATCTGGGTGTGTACATTCAGAAGTTCCTTCAGAAACGAATGAATCAGGTAAGAATTTTGATACTGATGTTTTTACTGGGAATACTGTCAATGATAATACTGGACGGGCCGTATCTTATCTTAATGCTTCTGATAAGTTCGATTCTGTCGGGAATAAACGACGGAGTGGGAACACCTCTGGCTACAGATATTTTTATTGGAAATCGTGTGTTCATGATGAATCTCGATGAGGATACATCTCTGATGATTTATTCTGTCATAGGATATGCGGCAATGACGATTGCTCCTCTGATTCTGGAAATGTGTGAAAAGAGCAGAATCTGGATGGTAAGTACCTGTGGTGTATTCCTGATAATATGCGCGTTGATAGGTTTATTATTTACAAATAAAAACAAAGCTAAGCCCAAACATAATTAACACCGAGAATAAACGAAGAAAAGGAATTTAACAGTCCGGTCTCAAACGGATTATTAAATTCCTATTATTCTGAACAGTTTCAGAGAGCGAGTTTCGGACGTACTATCGGATAAAATGCGAAAGGTATTTTTCGTAATCAATATTATCATCTTTTAACTCAATACTTACATCATTAATTTTGCTCAAGTCAATGTCATCAACATACCTGGAAATAAGTATAAGGCGTATCAGCTGTTTTACAACCGTTCGATGCTCTTCATCCATATTTCTGACAATTCTGATTAGCGATATAAAATACTTCGCCGGTTCGTTAATTATCTCATCAATGCTGCCGACTTTTAATTCCATGAGAATATCAAAAAGTGTCTGAATCACAACCCTTCGCTGGGATTCGTCAAGACTGTCAATAAATAATTTAATCCGATGATTGATAACCTCGGAAACAGGATTTTTCTCCTGATTTATAAACAGTGCATTATCCACAATCTTCCACGAGAGCGGATTGTGCTGCATTACACTTATTTCGTTGCTGTGTATTATTCTTACTGTGGAATCATCCTCAAACAGATATCCGAAATATGAAGATTGAGGGACGAATTTTACGATACGTTCTTTAATTTTCAGATAGCCTGGATAACGAAGCTCATTTTTTGTAAATCCGGGACCGTCAAAACTGTAAATTCTGTCAATCCGATCCTGAATTTCATTTCTGCAATGAGAGGAAGCAAATACTGCTATGGTTCCACCTTTAGAATGACCGGCAACCGTATATCTGCCGCTGCATACAGCGGAAACCTCATTCAGATAAGTTTCGGCCATTTTCTGAGCGGGAATAGGATTATCCAGAGCCATCAGAGCATCTTCTTTCCAGCCGGTAATGGACCAGTCGGTTCCTCTGTAGGCAATAACGTGATATTCATCGGAAACGCTGAAAACAACAGCGGCAAACTGTAAATTAATGTCAGTAATTATTTCGTTTCTGTAATATCTGAGTACTACATCTCTGAATCTCGGACTTGAAGCGCAAATTGCAAGCAATACGAAGGTTTCCTCTGGACTCCATATTTTGTCGAACATTTCATCAAAATATTCTGCCATGAGAAGCTTTTTCAGCGGCAAGCCCTTTTTCAGATAGACAATATCATTATTCTCATGAAAATTAATGTAAACCAGCCAGGAAAAAATAAGACAGTCGACTTCGTTTACAGGGTCTTCTTCAAATGTTTTAAGATTATTTACGGCATAGTGAATCATATTTGGAAAATCAGAATAATCGTATATCATAAGACAATTCCTTTCACAGTATAAAAATCTACGGGAATTTATTATGCAGATTTTATCATGTGAAATATTTTAAGTCAATATCGGCATACGGGATGGACAGCAACCGGCAGATTCCGGCGAGGACTCTAATGTGGACTGTCGGCAGTTTTTGATGTACAATCAAAATGTGCAAAGATAAATCCTCAAAACTGTGCATCAGATTGGAGGTTGGGCATAATGACTGTCAGAAATAGGAGGCATAATGGATTTCAAAAAGAAAAGATGGATTTGTTTTATTGCGGGCCTTATTATCATTTCCTGCAACGGATTTCAATATGGACTGAGTGTTTTTCAGATTCAGCTTTCGGAACGTTACGGATGGTCTATTACTCAGACAGCAGCGGCATTTTCGGTAATGAGTATTATTGAGTTTTTTGCTGTACTGTTTCTGTCTAATAAGCTGCGTAAGTGGCTGGGATTTAAAAAGTTCATGCTGACAGGCGGAATACTGTTCGGGCTGGGAATTCTGGGCTGTGCCTTTATCAGAGAATCGACGCTGGAGCTGTACCTGTATCAGGGAGCATTGATAGGAATAGGAAATGCGATAATTTATCCGGGACTGACTTCATATATAATAAGAATTTTTCCGGAAAAATCGGGATTTGCCAACGGGATGACAGTTGCCTGCTTTGCCTGCGGCCCGGTAATCTGGGCACCTCTTTCGGCATATATTTTAGAAAGCGTGGGGGATGTTTCACTTTCATTTGCTATCATAGGAACTTCTATGCTGCTTCTGCTGATTATTATGACTATGCTGCTTTTCGAACCGCCTAAGAGCTTTGTTTTAGGTATTTCATCTGATGACATAAAAAAATCAAGGCTTAATGAGTCTCTTTATGATGTGGATATAAAGGGAATGGTAAAAAAACCGAGTTTTATATGTTTTATCTGATTTTTGCTCTTGGTATTTTTATGGGAACAATGATACTGACTCAGGGAGCCACAATTGCCGAACTGGGAATGGGCTTTTCAGTGGCGGGAGCTGCTGCAGTTCTTGCCGGTCTGAATATCGGAAATGCGGCGGGACGGCTGGCCTTCGGTACTATATCGGACAGAGCGGGAACGGGGACTGTAGTTCTGATTATGTTTGCAGTATATGCGGCTGTGTTTTCAATAATGCTTTTATCGGACAACAGAATGATTCAGGCATCAGTAATGATTGTTTCCATGCTTGCTTTCGGTGGGTTCTGTGCTTTATTGGCTCCGACAACAAAAAAACTGTTCGGAATAAGCAATATTAATGAGAACTTTAATCTTGTTTATACCGCATATGCAGTGGGCGGAATAGGCGCACCCGTTCTGGTGGCGAGAGTCAGAGATATTACGGACAGTTATTCTTATGTGTATATTATCGAGATACTGCTGTCAGTTGTCGGGATAATATGTGCATTCTTTTTCC
This sequence comes from Firmicutes bacterium UBA1739, assembly GCA_002315385.1. Lineage (GTDB taxonomy): Bacteria > Bacillota > Clostridia > Peptostreptococcales > Anaerovoracaceae > UBA1739. The sequence continues at coordinate 26,054 of DCHZ01000033.1, forward strand.
GCAGAAGGACGAAAAATATATAGTGATTACAATACTTCATCATAGGAAAAAACACAGAAGCAGATACATCATAAAAACAGTGTATATACTTCTTGTATTCAGATAAAAGATAATTATAATTAAAATAAAGAAATAATATTTCGGTATGAATAACAATGAATAATTAAGGAGGATTCAGAATGTCTAAGAAAATTGTTTTTTCTCAGGGAGCACCGGAACCGGTAGGCGCATATTCGCACGGTATTATTGTGAACGGATTATTTTTCTCTGCAGGCCAGATAGGAATTGATCCCAAAACTAACAGACTGGTGGAGGGAAGTATTGAAGATGAAGCCCGCAGGGTATTTCTGAATATAGGAGAACTTCTTAAAGCTGCCGGTACAGACTACGATAATCTGGTAAAAACTACATTATACATCACAGATATGAAAAACTTTACGGCAGTGGATAATGTATACCGTGAATTTGTAAAGAACGATTTTCCGGGAAGAACCTGTGTAGAAGTATCGGGTCTGCCTAAAGGAGCCGCAATCGAAGCGGAAGTTGTAGCAGTTGTTGAATAAAGGCATGCATATATGCTGCTTTGACTTAGAAATTCCGGAATTACATGTCGTCGTCAGGTCTGAGCATTAGAAAAAGAGTGCATTTTGAGACGAGTTATCTCTAAATGCACTCCTCTTTTTTACTGAGTATGCTGTAACCGTATAGTATTAATAGAATAATTTATTCTCTTTTCTTGAAGTGAAATTCATCTCAAGCATTGCAACATGCGACAGGAAAGCGGGATCGCTGAAGTATTTTGCCCCTGTCGGACAGCCTCTGACACAGGCATGACACTTGATACACGGACCGATATTTTTTGATACATCAAGTGGATTAATGGAGCCCATAGGACAAAGCTCGATACATGTTCCGCATTCAACACAGATTTCCTTATCAGTCTGAACAACAGCTTTAAGGAATTTGGCCGGCTGACCGTCGGTTCCCTTCGGAACATAATACGGAGCAGAAGCATCACCGTCTACTTTAACCGGTTCCGGGAAAGTATCCATATTCTGTATTTTTGCGAGTATTTTTTCTGAAAACAAATCACAGTCTAAAAGATCACCGGTATCCGGTCTTCCGTCAGCCATTTTATCTGTGAAAGCATGTCTGCAGGCAAAAGCACCGCCTGCAATTGTGTGAAAACTGTTGCTTTCCAAAACATCACATAATTCAGCCAGTGAATTATCAAAGCTTCTGTTTCCGAAAGTTACTACAGCGATGGCAGCAGCACCGCCACCGATGAGACCGCTTTTAAGGAACGGAAGTATTTTATTCGGAGTTTTTCCCGCATATGTAGGTGTTCCCACTATAACGAGATCGCCCTCACTGAATTCATATTTCTGCTCTCTTTTGGGAGGCAGTGTGAAATCAATTGTTTCAATGGGCAGATCTGTCAGTGTGGCAAGCTTGTCACTGATTCTTTCTACTATTTTCCGTGTGTTTCCGGTAGCACTCCAGTATACAGCATAGATTCTGTTGATTTTCATGGCAGCTCCTTTCTGAATAGCCGATTTAGTATTGATTACTGTCAGCAGTAATATATTAATATCATTTAACAAATCTATAAATAAATATATCAGAATATGTACATTTTGTCGATAAAAGCAACGCAAAAATAACAGATTAGATGCTGTTTATGTATGTAAAAAATGCATATTACGCATAAAAAAGTGAAGATTACATGATTTGCGCAGACAGTATCATCTCAAACCCTGTGCAGATTCGGCTGATGTTGACAGTGTATGAGGTTTGACGTATAATTATCTGAGTTTTATTACTCATAGGGAGAATTGCTTCCGGAATTATGAATGCTGACGGGAAAAATGCTTAGCGGGCGTTCCCGGGTAAATATGTTCATTAATAAAAGTGTAATAGTAATATAAGGGAAAGGAGTGGCTGCTGATGTTGATTGGTTTCTTTTCAAATATTGCAGGGAAAAGAATTGCAGAGACATATACCAATCGGCAGCAGAAGTATTATGAAAAAAATTTTATCAGGAATTACAGTATTATTTATTATTATTTTAATGGTCGGGACGGCATCTGTTTTTGCTGCGGACGTTGTTAAATCCCCTCAGAAAATCACCGTAGACGGAGAAACCGTGACCTGCGATGTATATAACATAGACGGAAATAATTATTTTAAACTCAGAGACGTGGCGGCGATGCTTAACGGAACCGGCAGCGGTTTTTCGGTTGACTGGAACGAAAAGACCGAGACTGTAACAATTACTACAGGTGCCGCATATAAACTCATCGGCGGTGAGATGAAGAACGGAACTGATAAGTCAGATACTGCACGAAAGAGCAGTCAGAAAATAATAATCGACGGAGAAACCGATAAATCGATGTCGGTGTATAACATAGGCGATAATAATTATTTCAAGCTCAGAGAACTGGGAAATGCACTGGATTTTGATGTGGACTATGATGAAAAAAACGACACCGTAGTGGTAAACAGCAGAGGCGTGGAGATAACGGCTGAACTTCTTAAGGATATGAAGGCTGCGGAAATCGTTGAACTGCTGGGACCGGTGTTCACAGCCGACCAGAAATCCTCCGGAATACTGGCTTCGGTTTCAATGGCTCAGTTTATTCTGGAAAGCGGTTACGGAAAATCCGATCTGGCTGTTAATGCAAATAACTGCTTCGGAATGAAGGCGTCTCTGAGCGGCAACAATTGGAACAACTCAAAATGGGACGGAGTTTCAGTTTATACGAAGTACAGTGAGGAAGAAGATGCGGAGGGAAATGTTGAAGTAATCTCTTCGAACTTCAGAAAATATGATTCAATAGCTGATTCGATTGCGGATCACAGCTCATATCTCCTGAATTCAAAAAGCGGAGGAAAACTGAGATATGAAGGTCTTGAGGGATGTACGGATTACAGAGAAGCCATTCAGATAATAAAAGACGGAGGATATGCTACTTCGACTACTTATGTGGAAAAAATATGTGAAATTATCGAGCAGTGGAATCTGACTCAGTACGATTTGTAGTATTATTAAACAGTTGTAAAAAGAAATAATAATTCGTATTCAGAATAAATATATTTTTGTTTTATAACAGGTGTGGTATAATACTTATTATGTTTGTTTACACGACATATTTTCAGATGAAACAGGGGAAAAATAATGACAAAATACAGTAAAAAATTACCTGCGGTTTATAATGAATATCAGCAGAAATTACGAACGCCTGAAGAAGCAGTGAAGGTCGTAAAAAGCGGTGACTGGGTGGACTATACAGTTGCGCTGGGTTTTCCGAAACTACTTGACAGGGCGCTGGCTAAAAGAAAAGATGAGCTTACAGATGTAAAAATAAGAGGGAATCTGATTTTCGGACCCATAGAAACAGTGGAATGTGATCCCGAAAGAACACATTTTTATTATAACAGCTGGCACTGCTCAAATTATGAGAGAAAGCTCTGTGACATGGGATTATGCAATTATATACCTATGTCTTTCAGAAATGTTGTTCCGTATTACAGGACTTTTCTGGATGTAAATGTAGCAATGATGTCGGTAGCACCGATGGATAATCACGGGTATTTTAACCTTTCATGTTCAACCGGAGTAGGCAAGGGTATTCTGGATAAGGCGGATATAGTTATTCTGGAGGTAAATGAACACCTTCCGCGAATTCTCGGCGGTTTCGGTGAATGCATTCATATCAGTGAGGTTGATTATATTGTTGAGGGAGAGCACAGCCGGCTTCCACAGATGAGTGTTGCGGAAGCTGAAGAGGAGGATATAAAAATAGCCGAGTTCATTCTTCCGGAAATAAAGTCGGGAGCTACACTGCAGCTGGGAATAGGAGCAATGCCAAGTGTAATAGGCAAGAAACTGGCAGAGTCGGATATTAAGGATCTGGGAATGCATACTGAACTTGCGACAGATGCTTACGTTGATTTATATGAGGCCGGTAAACTTACGAATAAGAAAAAGAATATTTTTTCGGGTAAGAGTGTAACCGGTGTTACGATAGGAACTGACAGAATCTATGAATGGGCTGATGACAATCCGGGATTTGCGGCATGTCCGCTGGAATATGTAAATAATCCGTATACCATCGCCAAAATTGACGATATGATTTCAATAAACAGCTGTATTGCGATAGATTTATACGGACAGGTCAGCGCGGAAAGTGCCGGACTCAGACACATAAGCGGTACCGGGGGTCAGCTCGACTTCCTGACAGGTGCTTCGATGAGTATCGGTGGCAAAGCATTTGTATGTATGAAGTCGGCGTTTAGCGATAAAAATGGAGAACTGCATTCAAATATTCGACCTTATTTCAACGGAGATATTGTTACGGATCCCAGAAGCCAGGACCATTTCATAGTAACCGAGTATGGAATAATTAATATGGCCGGAAGAAGTACCTGGGAGAGAACCGAAATGCTCATCGGAATAGCTCATCCTATGTTCAGAGACGAACTCATCAGGGCGGCTGAAAAGCAGAAAATATGGAGAAGAACCAATAAGGTGAAATAGTATCGGTTATCATACATCAACTCTTTATAAAAAATTGATTTCTTCGGGAAAGTGCTGTGTCCCATACAGGTTTCCGGTATAGAATCGGCTGTATATATTAACCGGCAGAAAACATAAATAATATTCAGAAAAGTATTGATTTTATACTTATTCAATTGATATAATTAATAAAATTACTATCATAAAACAGAATAAAAGGAGATGAGTTTGTGAACATTTTTCCGGCAATTGACATAAAAAACGGTAAATGCGTGAGACTGGTTCAGGGTGATTTTGCGAAGCTTGAAACTTACGGAGACGATCCTGTTGAAATGGCGCTGAACTGGATGAATCAGGGAGCTCAGTATTTGCATATTATCGATTTGGACGGGGCACTTATGGGAGAGGCTGTAAATAAAACACTTATTAAAAACATGGTGGAAGCAGTAAATGTGCCGGTGCAGTTCGGCGGCGGTGTACGGGATATGAAATATGCCGAAGAAATGATTGAAGCCGGGGTCAGCAGAGTTATACTCGGCACAAGCGCATTATCAAATAAGGCTTTTGTTAAAGAAGCTATTAAGAATTACGGAGAAAAAATTGCGGTTTCTCTGGATGCCAAGAACGGATTTGTGGCAGTAAGAGGATGGACGGAACTGACTGACGTTAAGGCTGCCGATCTTGCGACGGAGCTTGAGGCTTACGGACTGAAAACTGTTGTATATACAGATATTTCCAAGGATGGAATGATGGCAGGACCGAATTTCGCTGAGATAGATAATATGAATAAGAAAATCAAATCAAATCTCATAGCATCAGGCGGAGTATCCACTGCGGAGGATGTGAAGAAGCTTGATGAAATGGGTATTTACGGTTGTGTGATCGGAAAAGCACTATACACCGGCGGAATCGAATTAAAAGACGTATTATAAAAACCTACTCCTGTGTATCCGAGATACACAGGAGTTTTTTCGGAAATAAAATCGGAGACAGTAATGGGTAATAAAAGAATTATCGCTATTGACGGAAACAGCCTTATCAACAGAGCATATTATGCACTTCCGCCTTTAAGCACGAAAAAAGGAATTCATACAAATGCCGTGTATGGATTTATTAATATGATGAATAAAATATTCGGGGAATACGAGCCGGAATTTGCGGCAATAGCTTTTGACCTTAAAGCACCTACCTTCAGGCATAAGGAGTACAGCGATTACAAGGCCGGAAGAAAGAAAACCCCCTTTGAGCTGCTGCAACAGTTTCCTTTACTAAAACAGGTGCTGGAAGCAATGGGCATCAGAATACTGGAGCTGGAAGGCTTCGAAGCGGACGATATTATCGGTACTATCGTGAAGAGAGCAGAGGAATCGGGTCTGGAACCGTATGTAATCACCGGAGATAAGGATGCTCTTCAGCTGGCTTCCGATAAAACCAGAATAATAATAACCAGAAAGGGAATAACGGAATTTGACGTATATGATGAAAAGGCAATGCTGGAGCGATATGAGATGACACCCGAGCAGTTCATTGATCTGAAAGGTCTGATGGGTGATGCTTCGGACAATATTCCCGGAATTCCCGGTGTCGGAGAAAAGACCGGCATCGCTCTGATAAAGCAGTTTGGATCCGTAGCCAATCTGGTGGCGGAAAGCGAGAAAATAACAAAGCCTAAGCTCAGAGAAAAGGTTGAAGAATTCTCGGCGCAGGCACTGATGAGCAGACGTCTTGCGGAGATTAATACAAATGTGCCCCTGGAGATGAATTTTGAGGAATTCAGACTTGATGCATTCGACCGGGAAAAAACAGTAAGCCTGTATCGGGAACTGGAGCTGTTTTCTCTTATTCCCAAAATTGATAAAACATGGATGGTAAAGAATCATAACTTTCCGGCGGGGGACGGAGGTCTGCTTTCAAAGGATGAAAGTGAGTCCGGCTCGGAAAAGACTGGAAATCCGTTTGGGTCATTTGAAATAATAATGAGCTTTGAAACAGAAGCCTTTGAAAAAGCGGCAGAAGAAGAGGACTCCGTATATCTTAAAGTATTCGGTGACGGAAATCATGTAAGGACTCCCGAAATTTTCGGAGGTGCGGTTGCTTTTGCCGGAAAGCTGTATTATTTTACCGATATAGAGAAACTGAAGCAGGCGGTAAAAATGCTGGCTGATCGGGGAATAGGATTTAAAGGTCATCTGCTGAAAAATGACTACTATATGCTTAAAAGTCTGTTTGATGAAGATATTATACTGAAAACAAAATACGACACAGGTATTGCGCAATATGTTCTGGAACCTCAGAGAAATGATTTTGGATACAAAGCAATCGCAATGATGTATCTCGGTCTTGAATTAGAAGACGAAAAGGAATTCTATAAAAAAAATGCCCAGGCAGATCTGTTCGGAACAGACAATGAAAAATTTGCGGAATATGCAGGCAGGTGTATCGGCATGACCATGGCTGTGGAAAAACCTCAGACTGAACAGCTCAGATTGTCAGGTATGGAAGAAGTGTTCTATGACATCGAGCTGCCTCTGATTGAAATATTTGCCGATATGGAGCATACAGGTTTCAGGACTGACAGAGCTGTGCTTGAAGCTATCGGACAGGGAATAGATTCGGAAGTTTCCGGCATTCGGAAAAGAATATATGAGCTGGCGGGAGAAGAATTCAATATTAATTCACCAAAACAGCTTGGTGCTCTGCTGTTTGAAAAGCTGGCTATACCCGGAGGGAAAAAGACAAAAACCGGGTATTCCACAAATGCGGATATTCTAGAGAAGCTTAGAGGAGATTATGAGATTGCGGGAAAGATTCTTGAGTACAGGACTCTGACAAAGCTGAAAAGCACATATATTGACGGCCTTATTCCTTTAATAAGCCCGGCTGACTCAAGGATCAGGGCACATTTTCAGCAGACGGGTACCGCAACAGGAAGAATAAGCTGTACGGAACCTAATTTACAGAATATTCCCGTAAGGCAGGAGCAGGGAAGAACCATCAGAAAGGCTTTTATAGCCGGCGAGGACTGTGTTCTGGTGGATGCCGATTATTCACAGATTGAACTCAGAGTAATGGCACATATTTCGAATGATCGCGGACTTATTGATGCATTTAATTCGGGTGCGGACATACATCGTTCCACTGCGGCAAAAGTATTTGAAGTCCCGGAGGAAGAAGTGACTGCTCTTCAGAGAAGCAATGCCAAAGCAGTTAATTTCGGAGTTATTTACGGAATGAGCGGCTTCGGATTATCTGAAAATCTCAATATTACCCGAAAGGAAGCAGAGAAATATATTAAAGATTATTTCAGCAAATATGCGGGTGTCAGGTTATATATGGATTCGGCTGTGGCGGACTGCAGAAAAAACGGATACGTCTCTACAATAAAGGGCAGAAGACGTGAAATACCGGAAATATCAGCATCAAATTTTATGCAGCGTCAGGCGGGAGAAAGACTTGCAATGAATTCTCCGATTCAGGGAAGTGCGGCTGATATAATTAAAGTCGCAATGATAAAAGTATTCGGGGAGCTGAGGGACAGAGAAATGAAGTCAAAACTGGTGCTTCAGGTTCACGATGAACTTATAATCGACACTGTTAAAGAAGAAGAAACCGAAGTAAAGGAGCTTCTCAGAAGGAATATGATGGAGGCGGAAGCTCTGGCGGTTCCTCTGGAAGTGGGGATGGACAGCGGTGCAAGCTGGTATGAAGTAAAATAAAACTGAGTAAAACGGTGGTACGATATGCCGGCGTTTATTACGATGTGATTATAGTCAGGAGGAAAAAATGATTATAGGTCTTACAGGGGGAATCGGAGCAGGAAAATCGACTGTTTCAAACTATCTGCGTTCAAAAGGACTTACAATAGTTGATGCGGATCTGGTTTCCAGACAGGTGGTGGAGCCGGGAAGTGAGGCACTGACCGAAATAGCGAAAACTTTCGGCACTGAGTATCTGAATGAAGACGGTACTCTGGCGAGAAGGAAGCTTGGTCAGCTTGTTTTTTCGGATAAAAATGCATTATGGAAGCTTGAATACATTCTCAGTAATAAGATTGGAGAGGAAATCCACAGACAGTTAAACGAATCAGAAACCGGAATCACTGTTTTGGATGCGGCTACCCTGATTGAAGCCGGGTATGAGTCTCAGGTGGATGTATTATGGGTAGTTGATACGGATGACGAAACCCGTATAAAACGTGTTATGGAAAGAGACGGGATTTCACGGGAGGAAGTAATAGACAGAATGAACAATCAGATGTCAAGAGAAGAAAGACTGGACAGAGACTGTGTAGTTCTGGACAGTACAGGAACTCCGGATATCGTTTTCAGGCAGATAGACGAAATTCTGACCGAATATCAGAAATTATAGAAATAAGATGTTTCGCCCGTGTGCGGATCAGGCTTTCTTAAACGGTAAAAAAGACTCCCCGTAAATATTAGCGGGGAGTTTTCAGATTTTTTTCGGCATTATTCCTGTCATATACGTTAGGATATTCAGTGTCGATTTTACAGCTCGCTAAGAACCGACGTCCTCTAATCTCCCTTCAGTTATACAGTCGTTTCGAATCACAGACCAATCATTTACCATTTGAACTAAATGACTGTGAATAGTAACAAATAAATAATAAAAATATTAAAATAATTGTTGACAATAAGTATGAACTGTTGTATTATTAACAAGTCAGCAAACGACAGACAAGATAATAAAGATATGCGGTTGTGCTGGAATCGGCA